>NZ_JARWQD010000365.1 GCF_029869545.1 Nocardia wallacei
TTCGAGGGCGAGGTCGTCGAAGCGGTAGAGGGCGGGTTCGCAGTGCAGGCGGGCGACCATGTCGAGGAGTTGGTGGGCTTGGTCGGCGGCGGTGGGGATGGTGTCGGTGCCGGTGGTGACGACGGTGGCGGTGATGGGCACCCGCGCGGCCCGCGACAGGGCGGTCACCAGGTCGTCGAGTTGGTCGTCGGTGTGGTGGTGGGCCGGGATCAGCAGGGTGCCGCCGTCCACGCTGAGCAGTGAGAGCGCGGCATTGTCGCAGCGGGTGGCCAGTTCGGCCTGCAGGCGCCGGAGTTTGCGGCGCGCAACGACTTTCGCGTCCAGCATCGGGTTGGACTCGTCGGGGTGCGGGGGGATGGCGAGGGCGAGGATGCGGTAGCTGTCGGCGATCTCGATGCCGCATTCGCGGGCCATGGTGGAGGTGGGGTGGCCGCCGAGCAGTGCGGAGGTGAGGGTGTGTACGGCGGTGTGGTGTTCGGAGACAACGGATTTGAGCTCGCGCACATAGGCCATGGATACGGCCGTGGTCATGGTGTCGAGCATCTCGACGACCAGCTTCGCCCCGCCCATCAGCGCGTCGTAATCGGCCAGGCTCAACGTCATCACGGTGTCGTCCGCGGAGCCGGCGGCGCGGTGCTTGGTCGCGGCGCTGGTGACGACGAGGTCGAACCCGATCTTGAAGCCCTCGTGGATGGAGTGGTGGATCGTATCGATCGGCACGCCCTCGCGGGCCCATTGCGCCGCAGCCTCTTTCAGCCGATCGATCTTGTCGGGGATGTTCTTGCCGTCGAGCACCGAGACGGCGAGTTCGAGGCAGGTGCGGGTGATCGTGGTGACGTCGCCGTAGATGGCGTCGCCGGGGAGCGTGCCGCAGGGCGCGACGTTCTCGACGAAATGGCCGACCATCTGGCGCGACAGCGCCCAGACGTCCTTGAGTGGCGAGGACATCGGCCGCCCCGAGACGGTGAGGCTCGGTCTATCCGGAGTGGCAACAGACATCGGGAACTCCCTTCCACCCCCGTGAACTGCACTGCGGTAACACCGTAACCGTTTCGAGATCCGCCAGGGCAGTTTTCACAATCGATCGTGATACTTCGGGATACGTCTACCCGTCTTGCTCGTGAGCGATCACAGTGCTCGCGCGCTCACGACGGCGACTGGTTGGCGGGAGCGCCCGTGAGCAGGCGTTTGAGCACCTTGCCGGTTTCCCCGCGCGGCAGCGCGGACAGGAAGGTGACATCGCGCGGGACCGAGAAGCGGCTGAGCCGGTGCCGGACGTAGGTGCGGATCATGTCCTGATCGAGCCCCGATCCCTCCCGCTTGACGATGAAAGCCGCCAGGCGCTGGCCGAATTCGCGATCCGGCACGCCCACCACGGCCACGTCGGTCACCTGCGGCAGGTGCGCCAGCGCCTCCTCCACCGGTCGCGGGAAGACGTTCTCCCCGCCGGAGATGATCATCTCGTCGTCGCGACCGGCGATGAACAGGCGCCCCGCGGCGTCGAGATAGCCGAGATCGCCGGTGTCGAGCATGCCCTCGGCCTCGGCGGGCGGCGCCGCGTTGACGTAACCGTCGAACAGCATGTGATTGCCGACGTAGATCCGCCCGGTGGCACCGACGGGAACCGGCTTGTGGTCGGGCCCCAGCACCGCGACCCGGGTGCCCAGGGGCGGGCGCCCCGCCGTGGTGGGGGAGGTGCGCAGATCCTCGGGGGTGGCGATGGTGGCCCACGAGACCTCGGTGGATCCGTAGACGTTGTAGAGCACGTCACCGTAGGTGTCCATGAAGCGCAGCACCGTGGCGCCCGCCAGCGGGGCGCCGCAGCTGGCCACGATGCGCAGGCTGGAGGTATTGAACCGGGCCCGCACGTGGGTGGGCAGATCGAGGATCCGCTGCACCATGGTCGGCACGAGAACCAGTGTGGTGACCTCGTTCTCGGCGATCAGGCGCAGGGTGTCGCGGGCGTCGAAGTGCTCCGGGAGCACCACCGTGGCGCGCAGCGGCGTGCTCAGCTGCAGGGCCGCCATGCCCCAGGTGTGAAACAGCGGGGCGGGGATGAGCATGGTCTCGTGCATCCGCAACGGGATGCGCGACAGCAGCGCCGCCACGGTGGCGAAGCCCTTCGGATGCGGGCGGCGGGCGCCCTTGGGCGTGCCGCTGGTCCCCGAGGTCAGCACGATCAACCGGCCGCCGCGGGCGGGCTTGCGGAAGCCGGTGTGCCCCAGCGCGATCAGATCCTCGATCGAGGTGCCCACGCCCGCCGCGTGATCGGTGAACACCCGGTGGATGTCGGAATGCAGGTAGTGCACCAGGGATTCGAGCGCGCTGTCGACGAACAGGTGCTCGAGCCGGTGCCGCTGCACGATCTCCTCGATCCGCCGGGCCGACAGACCGGCGTTGAGCAGCACCACGTCGACGCCGAGTTTCCCCGCGGCGACCATGGTTTCGACCATTCCGGCGTGATTGTGGGCGAGCAGGCCGATGGCGTCGCCCGCGCCGAGCCCGAGCCGGCTCATCGCGGCGGCCAGCGCGTGGCTGCGGTCGTGGATCTCGGCGAAGGTGCGCACGCCGCGATCGTCGACGACCGCGGGGCGGTGCGGGGAGTGCGCGGCCGCGGCCGCGTAGCCGCCCGCCAGAGTGAAGCCCCATTTGGCGAGCCGCCCGAACTGCCGCACGCCGATATCGGGCCGGTAGGTACGCACCACACCGGTCGACACCATCTGGCGTGCCACGTCGGCGCGGCGCCGCAGCGGGCTGTCCTCGCCGTTGACCGCCACCGATGTCGGTGCCCCCGTGAGCAACTCGGTCAGGCGATGCAGACCGGCCTCGGCCCACGCGATGATCTCCGAGTTGGGCAGGGCCGCGACCACCGGGTGAATGCGGCCCGGCGCGAAGAAGGTGACGGTGACCCGGGTGCCGTCGCCCGATGCGGCCTCGCGCAGGCGGACCGCGGCGAAGCTGCCCGTGGCCCCGCATTCCAATTCGAAGGTCGAGCCGGTCCGGCCCGCCATGAAGGTTGCTGCGAATGTGCTGATTCCGGTCTCGCCGGTGCCGATCCGGAACTGCCACAGCGGATGCCCGGCGATTGTCTCGAGACGATCGCACGCGCCGATCCCGGTGAAAATGCGTGAATAACTCTGCGGATCCGTGAGCAGTTTCCACACGGATGCGATGGCGACCGGTAATTCTACGGTCGCATCGATGACGTCGGTAGCCAACTTCGTACACTTCTCGCGGGCCGGTCCGAAGGAGCTGGACCAGCGGGAACTCATTTGTAACCGGTAAAGCCGATGCCGGTCAAGAACGGGTTCTGCCGCTGAATTACAGGGGACGCTCGGGTGTGCTGTCCCCGTATTGTGTGGTGTACCTTACCCGCTCGGCGTGCGAGTCGATATTGTCGTGCCGAACTCTTGTGACAATTCCCTGAGCGCGTGCGCCGGAATTGTGACACTATGCGGCATATCGCATGCTGAAATGTTGCGGTGGTGCCGGGTCGGGTCGAGCCCGCCGGAGTGGCGGCTTTGTGGCCGGGCACGAATTCTCGGCGACATTCTGGTGAAGTCTCCCAGTGGCGGGGCGAATCATCCTGCCGCTCAGTAAGTTACGTGTACGAGGGGGAGTGCAGGGGATGGGGTGCTAAGGAGCACGCAGTGGCACATCGAGTACTGGTGACGCGCGTCGACGACCTCGACGGCGAATCGACGGCCGATGAGACGGTGGTCTTCGGGCTGGACGGGGCGACCTACGAGATCGATCTGTCGGCCGCGAACGCGGCGCGGCTGCGGGAGCAGGTGGAGCAGTGGGCGCAGCGTGCCCGCAAGGTCCGCCGCACCGCGACCAGCGTGCGCAAGCCGACGACGATGACCGCGGTCGAATCGACGGCGGCGCGGAAGTGGGCGCGGGAGAACGGGGTTACGGTCTCGGCCCGCGGACGCGTGCCAGGCACCGTGCTGCGTGCCTACCTCGATGCCGGGCGTTCGTTCACCGATTGAGACCGCCGGGCCCGACCTTCGCATACCGCCCAGCAACCGATCAGCGCCCATCCGGACCGTGCATCGCGTCGAATATCGAGCAGTACCTGCAACCGTATTGCGAATCGGCAGGACTGGAAGTATCGGTAACCGCAACTAGTACGGAAGGACCAGGCTGTGATCCCACTTTTCATCGGTCAGCTCATGGGCACGATCTCCGACTTCCTCGGTAAGCTCCTGATTCCCTGAGGTGACCGTGGCCGGGCGGCGGGGAACGCCCCCCCCCCCCCCACCCCCCCCCCGCCCGCGGGGGCGCGCCGCGCCCCCCGGCGGGGCCCGGGCCATGGGGGGGGCGCCGGGGTTTTGGGGGGGGGGGGGGCGCCCCACCGGCCCCCCCCCACGAAGGTTTT
>NZ_JARWQD010000366.1 GCF_029869545.1 Nocardia wallacei
CCCACGCATCTCATTACTCACACCTCGGGTCCCAAGGCCCCAAATTCTGGCCGCGGGGCGGCCCCCCCCCCGGCGCGCCCCCGCGGTGGTACACGATTCACCATGCAGGCGTGGCGCTCTCGGTGTCCCGTGGCGGGCGGGGAGCGCCGCTGGTGCTATGCCCCGGGCTGCTGTCGACGCAGGCCGATCTGGACGAACTGATCGGCCTGCTGCGGCGCGACCACGATGTGGTGGCCTTCGATCTGCGGGGGCACGGCATGTCCTCGGCTGCGGATCGGTACACCTTCGAGGCGTTCCTCGGTGATCTCGCCGCCGTGGTACGAGAGCTGGACCTGCCCGTCCCGCCGGTGCTGGCGGGCTATTCGCTGGGCGCGGACCTGGCCGTGCACTACGCCTGCGACAACCCCGGCACCCTCGCCGGACTCGTCCTCATCGACGGCGCGAACCCGGTGCCGGAGCCGTTCCTCACCGAGGCGGACCTGCCGGAATTCCGTGCGATGTGGGAAGACTCGGTGGTGCGCAACCAGACCCGGCGCGGCACCGCGCACCAGGTGCTGCTCACCGCCAGGGACATTCTCGACCTGAATCTCGAGATCGATGCGGTGCGCTCGGCGATCCTCGATCGATATCGGAGGATCGACCGCCCGATCCGCATGATCATGTCCACGTCGATGGCGGGCGACGGCGACGAAGGGCCCGCGCCGCGCTGGAATCGGAACTGGCACAACGGCATCGAACGGCTCCTGCGGGAGCGGCCGCGTATTGCCGCCACCCGGCTCCGGGCCGATCATCGGCTGGTCCACACCCACGCCGCGGACATCGCCCGGATCATCCGGGACGCTGTAGGAGACTGGGGCGATGCTGACCATCGGTGAGCTGGCGTCCCATGCCGGGGTGACGGTGCGCGCGGTGCGGCACTACCACGCCAAAGGGCTGCTGCCGGAGCCGGAACGAGATCACTCGGGCTACCGGAGATACGACGGTGCCGCGGTCGTCGAGCTGATCAAGATCCGGACCCTCGCCGAGGCCGGGGTTCCGCTGTCGCGCGTGCGGGAGCTGTTGCGGGCCGGTCCCGAGGAGTTCGCCGCGGCGGTCGCCGAGATCGACGCGCGGCTGCGGGCCGAGATCCGGGAGCGGCAGCGGCACCGCGCGCGGATCGCCCGGCTCGCCGCCGGGGACAACCTGGTGCTGCCCGCGGAGGTGGTGGATTTCCTGGACCGGCTGCGCGCGCTCGGCATCGATGAGCGGATCGTCCGCGTCGAACGCGACGGTTGGATCCCCCCTGGCCGCGCACTCGCCCGACCGCGTCGCGCAGTGGGTGGCGCGCAAGCGCGAGCAGCTCGCCGATCCGCAACTCCTCGACTTCTACCGCACCCTGGGTCGCGCGCTGGACCGGCCCGGCGACGACGCGGAACTGGTCGAGCTGGCCGACGAACTGGCCGCCTACCTCGCCCGGCTCGCCGCTGAATACGGCGCGGACCACCTCGGCGATACCGGCATGGAACCGTCGTTCGCCCACCTGCTGGACGCGGTGGTGTTCGATACCGCTCCGCCCGCCCGGCGGCTGGCCGAACTCCTGCGGGAGCGGGGCTGGGCCGGGTGGACCGAACTCGAGCGCGTGCCGCCGCAGCGATAACGTCCATTCTTCGCAGGGATTGCGCCACAACGGATTTGGTTACCGGAATGGAATGCGCGGCGCCGGAGGTCTCCTTGCCGGGAGAATTCGACGCCGGTCGCATTTGAACTCGGCGTGAGCGAAATTATGGTCACGCGCGCACCGGCCGGTGCCGCCGCCGGTTACGGCCGAAAAGGCGTACGCCGCCGCCGATCCGTTCCCGCGCGCACCGCGCGCCGTCCTGAGCCGCACGCGAAATATCCATTACCCTTTGACGGCTTGCGGCCGACGATGGGAATCCCGTGAATTTATGGAATTACGTCAGGGGACGGGGTGAGCTGCTGACGTTCCTCACCTATCAGCATGCCTCCCTGGCACTGCAGACCGTCCTGGTCGGCACGATCGTCGCCGTCCTGGTCGCGGTGGCTGTCTATCGGCTGCCGCTGGTGTCGGCCCTGTCGCTGACCACGAGCCGGGTCATGCTGACCATTCCGTCGCTGGCGCTGCTGGCGCTGCTGCTGGTCCCGTTCGGGCTCGGCGTGGTGCCGTCGTTCGTGATGCTGGCGTTCTTCGCGGCACTGCCGGTGATCGGCAATGCGATCGTCGGCCTGCGGTCGGTGCCCGCCTCGGTCATCGAATCCGCGCAGGGAATCGGCTTTTCGCGCTCACGCATTCTGCTGACCGTCGAATTGCCGATCGCGTGGCCGGTGATCCTGACCGGAATCCGGGTGTCCACGCAGATGATCGTCGGCGTCGCCGCCATCGTCGCCTACGTCCTCGGGCCGGGCCTGGGATCGCTGATCTTCAACGGCCTGTCCCGCCTCGGCGGCGCCAATGCCCTCGAGATGGCGCTGACCGGAACCATTCTCATCGTCTTCGTCGCGTTGGTGTTCGACGCGCTCCTCGTCCTGCTCGGACGCCTCACGATCGCAAAGGGACTCGCATGACCGACGTGGTAACCGGCGCCGCCATCCGCCTGGACTCGGTCGTCAAACGGTATCGGGGCCAGGACAAGCCCGCGGTCGAGCGCCTCGACCTGGAGATCGAGGCGGGCAAGATCGTCGCGTTCGTCGGGCCGTCGGGTTGCGGCAAGACGACCACGCTCAAGATGATCAACCGGCTGATCGAGCCGACCGAGGGCCGCATCTTCATCGGCGGCCGCGATGTCACCCGCGAGGATCCGGACACGCTGCGGCAGTCGATCGGGTACGTGATCCAGTCCGGCGGCCTGTTCCCGCACTGGTCGGTCGCCAAGAATGTCGGCGCCATCCCGCGGGTGCTCGGGTGGGACAAGAAGCGGATCGCCGAGCGCACCGAGTATCTGCTCGACCTGGTCGGGCTCGATCCGGACACCTTCGCCGACCGGCTGCCCAAGGACATGTCGGGCGGGCAGCAGCAGCGGGTCGGTGTCGCCCGCGCGCTGGCGGCCGATCCGCCCGTGCTGCTCATGGACGAGCCGTTCGGTGCGGTCGATCCGATCACGCGGGTTCGCCTGCAGGACAGCCTGATCGGGATCCAGCACGAACTCGGCAAGACCATCGTGATCGTCACCCACGATTTCGAGGAGGCCACCAAGCTCGGTGACAAGGTGCTCATCCTGTCCGAGGGCGGTCACGTCGAGCAGTACGGGACCCCGGAGGAGATCCTGACCGATCCGGCCACGCCGTTCGTGGAGGAGTTCGTCGGATCCGGCGCGAAGCTGGCGTATCTGACGGTGCAGCGGGTGCGCGATGTCGAATGCGACGAGGTGGTCACCGCGCGGATCGGGGAGCCGGCGCAGCAGGTGATCGACCGCGCGAAGGCGTCGGGGCACAGCTGGGTGGTGGTCGTCGACGCGGCCGGGCGGCCGCGGTCGTGGCCCACGCTGGCGCAGGTGGCGAGCAAACCGGAGGTCTCCGACTACCTCGATCGGCGGCTGCCCGTCGTCGCTCGCTCCTCGACCCTCAACGACGCGCTCGACGCCATGCTCGCGGCCAGCCAGGGCGCGACGCTCGTCACCGACGGCCGCGGCGCGGTCGTCGGCTCGCTCAGCATCGACTCGGTGACCGAGACGATCCAGGCCAAGCTCGCCGACGTGCGCGCCGCGGAGGCCACCTCGTACGAAACCTACGTCGACGGCACCGATCCCGCGCCGACCCCGATCGTGGCCGCCGACGAGCAGCCCGGATCGGGCGGGCAGTCATGAAGCGCCTGCGCCGCATTCCGATGGACGTGTGGTTCGAGCCGCTGATCATCCTCGTCATCGGCATCGGCTACATCCTCTGGTATCGGTCGACGACGCTGACCCCGACCGAGCAGGCGTCCCTCGGCTGGGACAACCTGCGGAACACGATCGCAGAGCACATCAAGCTGACCGTGGTGGCGACGGTGATCGTGGTGGTCGTGGCGATCCCGCTGGGCATCGCCCTGACCCGCCCCGCGCTGCGGCGCCTCGAACCCCTCGCCGTCAATATCGCCAATATCGGCCAGGCCGCGCCCGCGGTCGGGCTGCTGGTGCTGTTCACCTTCTGGCTCGGCACC
The DNA here is from genome assembly GCF_029869545.1 of Nocardia wallacei. Classification (GTDB taxonomy): domain Bacteria; phylum Actinomycetota; class Actinomycetes; order Mycobacteriales; family Mycobacteriaceae; genus Nocardia; species Nocardia wallacei_A. The sequence continues at coordinate 4,136 of NZ_JARWQD010000366.1, forward strand.
GGATTCCGCACGGCGATAGTCGGTCTCGTGGTGTACGCGATCCTGCCGATCCTGCAGAACACCATCATCGGGTTGCGGCAGGTGGATCAGCGCACGATCGAGGCGTCGCGCGGGATCGGATTCTCCGGCGCCCGCACGCTGTTGCAGGTCGAGCTGCCGCTCGCGGTGCCGGTGATCCTCAACGGCGTGCGCACGGCGCTGGTCATCCTCGTCGGGACCGCGACGCTGAGCACGTTCATCGGCGCGACCAGCCTCGGCACGCTCATCACCACCGGCGTCACGCTGTTTCTGCCCAAGCTGCTCGTCTCCGGTGCGATCCTGGTCGGGCTGCTGGCGCTGACCATCGACTGGCTGGGTCGGCTGGTGGAACTGGCCGCGACTCCGCGAGGTGTCTCATGAGGCCGCGGCTGATTCGCGCGATTTCCGTACTCGCGGTGACGGTGTCGATGCTCGCCGGGTGTGGGCTGGTCAGCTCGTCCGGCAAGTTCCACGAGGCGAGCCTGCCGGGCGGCGAGCGGCCCCTCGACGGTGCCGAGCTGGTCGTCACCTCGAAGAGTTTCACCGAGGGCGTCCTGCTCGGCAAGATCACCGCGACCTACCTGGCCGCGGCGGGCGCCGACATCCGGGACATGACCGGGGCGCCGGGTTCCGCGTCGTCGCGGCAGGCGCAGCTCAACGGCGACGCCGACGTGCTGTGGGAGTACACCGGCACCGGATGGGTCAACTACCACAACCAGACCGAGACGATCTCGGATCCGCACGAGCTCTGGCAGCGGGTCCACGATCTCGAGAAGCGCGACTACGACCTGGAGTGGCTGCCGCCCGCCAACTTCAACGACACCTACGCGTTCGGGGCCTCGACGCCGACCGCCGAACGGCTGCGGGTGCGGTCGCTGTCGGAGGTGGCCGCGCTGCCGGTGCCCGACCGGACCTTCTGCGTCGACGACGAATTCTTCAGCCGCTCGGACGGTTTCATCCCGATGCTGCAGAAATACGGTATCCCGTACAACGATCCGAACGGGGTCCCGGCGGGCAACGTGACGCGGATGGATGCCGGTGTGGTCTATACGGCGACGGCCAAGGGCGCGCCGTGCCACTTCGGCATGATCTACACCACCGACGGGCGGGTCAAGAACCTGAATCTCGTTGTGCTCGACGACGACAGGAAGTTCTTCCTGCCCTACAGCGGCACGGCGGTCGTGCGCGGCGCCGTCCTCGACCGCCATCCGGAACTGCGCCCGCTGCTCGCGACGATCTCCGAGCACCTGACCGATCAGCTGATGCAGGAGCTGAACGGGCGCGTGGATATCGAGGGCGAGGATCCCGCCGATGTCGCCTACGACTGGCTGCGGAGCGAGAAGCTGGTGGAGTAGCGGTAGTCCCCGAGCGGGAAATGCCGATTCTCCCAATACATTTCCAGCTGGGTCGAGGGGCGGAAGGCGGCGCCGTCGCCCTGGTAGTTGATGTAGTAGGTGTTGGACGCGGCGCAGCCCTGGGAGAACAGGTGGGTGTTCTTGGCGCGGCGGTCCATGCGCGCGAAGTACCGGTCGTGGGGCTCCTGGCGCACCTCGACGCAGGTCGCCCCGCGGCGGCGGGCCTCGGCGATCACCCGCGCCGCGTGCGCGGTGGTCGATTCGATCAGCGGGATGTAGGAGCCCGGCGCGTAGGCGTAGGGACCGATGATGAGGAACGAATTGGGGAAGCCGGGCACCGAGACGCCCTGGTAGGCCTGGTAGCGGTGGCGGTCCCAGAACTCGCCGAGATCCAGTCCGCCGCGGCCGATCACCGGATACGGCGGCGTGGCGCCCCGCTCCATCACCTTGAATCCGGTGGCGCACACCACCATGTCGAATCGCCGCTCCGCGCCGTCGGTGGTGACGATGCCGTGCGGGGTGAAGCGCCGGATCGGCGTGGTGTTCAGGTCCACGTTGGGCCGGGTGAAGGTGCGGAAGTAGTTGTTGGACACCGACGGTCGCTTGCAGCCGAGCCGATAGTCGGGGGTGAGCTTGCGGCGCAGGGCCGGGTCGCGCACCTGGCTGAACAGGTAGCCTCGCAGGGCGGTCTCGCCGAGCGTGATGGCGGCCGAGGTGAGCCGCGGATAATTCGACAACGCCAGCCCCGCACCGAGTCCCGCGTTCACCCCGACATTGCCGACCAGCCGGACCGTGCTCTGCAGCGGCGGGAAGTTCAATATCGCGTTGAGCGCCGGACCCATCCGGAAGTCCGGCTTGGGCCCGATCCAGATCGCGCGCCGCTGATACACCGTCAGCTGCGCAGCGTCCTTGGCCAGTTCGGGAATGAGCTGCAAACCGGTTGCGCCCGTGCCGATTACGGCGATCCGCTGGCCTCGGTAGTCGTAGGAGTGGTCCCACCGGGCGCTGTGCACGATCTTGCCGGTGTAGGTGTCGATGCCGTCGATATCCGGATTCTGGGGCGTCTCGAGGCCGCCGACCGCGCCGATCACGAAGCGCGCGGTGATCTCCTCACCGGATTCCGTGGTGATCCGCCACATGTCGTTGCGCTCGTCGAAAACGCCCTTCTCGCACGCGCAATCGAGCCGCAGCTTGTCCCGCAGGCCCTGCTTGTCCACGACTTCCTCGGCGTAGCGCTGGATTTCGTGCCCCGGGGCGAAGAACCGCGACCAGTTCGAGCGCTGCTGGAAGGAGAAGTTGTAGACGGGGGAGGGGACGTCGACTGCGACACCGGGATAGGTGTTGGCGAACCAGGTGCCGCCGACCCGACCCCATTTGTCGATGATCAGGAAGTCCTCGACGCCGACCCTGCGCAGGGCCACGCCGGCGCCGATGCCGCCGAGACCGGCGCCGATGACGACGACCTCGTACTGCGGCGCGACGCGGGAATCGTGGGTGGAGTTCATCGCCGGAATCCTTTGCTGCGGACGTCAGTCCAGCATACGACTGTCTGAGACAGCCTTCAAGGAGTCATCGGCCACCGTCCGCCATGCGGCTGGCGGTCATCTCGCGCAGGTAGGGGCACTCGTCGGCGGGGTTGGTGTCGGGGCAGGTCAGCAGGTGTTCCAAATGGGCCTTCGCGGTCTCCAGCCGCCGCTGCTGCTGCTCGATCGCGGCGATCCGCCCGAGTACCGCGCGGCGCCAGTCGTGGGTGTGCGCGGTGAGGATCGTGGCGATCTCGTCGAGGTTCATCAGGCCGGTGTCGCGCCACATCTGGATCAGCCCGATCCGGTGTAGTTCGTCCGGGCCGTACAGGCGCCACCGCGACCGGCGCTGCGCCGGGCGGAGCAGTCCGCGCTGCTCCCAGTAGCGCAGTGCCGAGTCGGCGAGGCCGAAACGGCGTGCGGCAGCGCCGATTCCGAGCAGGCCGTCGTCTGCCGCCGGGGTGTTGCTCATCTCACCCACCGTCCCTGTCGTCACGGTCTTGATCTGAAGCCGACTTCAAATGGTTCGGTTAGGCAACCCTAACGGATGCGCTACGGAGAGAGGTAGATTCTGGTGGAAACCGAGTACGCGGAGACGGTCGTGATCGGGGCGGGCCAGCAGGGCTGCGGGGTGGCCGCGGCATTGCAGGAGCTGGGGCGCGAGGCGCTCGTGCTGGAGAAGGCCGAGATCGGCCAGGCGTGGGCGCACGAGCGCTGGGACAGCCTGCTCGTGGGCAGCGGGAATCGGTCCGTCCGATTTCCGGGCTGGGACTACGACGGCGACGATCCGGACGGCTGCATGCCGGGGCCGGAGCTGGCCCGGCACCTGCGGCGCTATGTCGCCGAGCGCAACCTGCGGGTCCGGCAGCGCACACCCGTGCGGGAGGTCGAATGCATTGCGGGCGCGGGCGATCGCGACGAGGCGCGGTTCCGGACACATCTGGCCACCGGTGGTGCCGTCGAGTCCCGCAATATCGTCGCGGCGGTGGGCGGCTATGCCATGCCCCGGATGCCGGAGCTGGTATCCGATGTCGACGCGGCCGTCGAACAGCTGCACTCGCGGTACTACCGCAATCCCGACTCGCTGCCGGAGGGGGCCGTGCTCGTCGTCGGTGCCGGGATCAGCGGCCAGCAGATCGCCGACGAACTCGCCGATGCCGGGCGCCGGGTCTATCTGTCGGTCGGGCGGCACCGCGCCTATCCGCGCCGCTATCGCGGCCGCGGCATCCACGACTGGATGTACATCTTCTCGCTGTACGAGGATTTCGTGACCGTCCGCGCCGGTGACGACCCCCGGAAGGTGCCCGGCCTGCCCGTATCGGGCGTGAAAGACGGTGGCGCCGAACTCAATCTGGGCACGCTGGCCGAGAAGGGGGTGGTCCTGGTCGGCTCGGTGCGCGCGGCGCGGGGTGGTGTGCTGCGGCTGGCGGACAATGTGGTGGCGATCGCGGAGGAATCGGCCGCCTCGTTCCGGGACATACTCGACAAGATCGATACGGGTCTGCGGGAACGTGGATTCTTTGCGCCCCAGCATAATCCGGCGCCCGGGGTGCGGCTGGACCACATCGGCGACTTCGGGGAATTTCTCGATCTGGACAAGCACGGCATCGCGACGATCATCTGGTGCACCGGATTCGGGCCGGACTACCGGATCCTGCCGGACCGGGCGCTCGACGAACACGGGGTGCCGATCCAGCGCAAGGGCATCCTGGGCGTCCTGCCGGGGCTGTACTACGCGGGCCTTCCGGACGGGAATTCCCTTGCCACGGCGGCCATTTCCGCCAATGTCGAGAACGGCCGGTTCATCGCGCGCCAGATCCACATCGACTACGTCATGCGTACGGGTTCCCCGGAATCGGTCATCGTGCCCTGAGCGGCGGGCAGGGGGCACACCTCGTGGACTCGTGCCCCCGCGCCGTCGCGCAGGCGATCCAGCAGGCACTGCTGCGGTACGGCGTGGCCGCTGAGGTGGCCCGCCGGGATCGCCACCACGTGGGCATCGGCGCGGCGCAGGGCGTCGAGCAGCGCGAGGAACTGGGGCGGCAGCAGCCCGGAATCCATCTTCCGCTCGTGGAAGACCTCGCCGAGGTCGAAGCCCGCGGCCGCCGCCACCTCGGCGATGTGCTCGTCCCAGCGGCGGGGATCGTCGACCAGTTCGTCGCAGAGATAGCCGAGCATCAGCGGCCGCAGGGTCGTCATGAGTCGCCTCGGGCCGCCGCGCGGCCGCGCTCGCCGATCTGCCAGCAGTCCTTGTACCCGACGGCGACGATGAGGCCCCGGGCCCGCGGCCGCGACAGCGCGCTGCGGGTGCTCCAGCCGGTCGGATGTGCCTGCCGCTGGATCTGTGCCGCCGACAGCAGGCCGCCGGGGCGGAGGATGTTCAGCACTGCTGCATGCCCGAACTTCATGCGTTCTCCTCGAAACGCTTGATCTGTCGCAAGGTGTACGAGGAGCGATGGGAATCGCTCGGATCGTGCGGGGACTTTCCGAAGATAGTTATCGACATCACATGATGTCAACAGCAGGTGATGTCAACACCGGGAAGCCCCGGGCTGTGAGAGGATGCCCGCATGCCGACGACCGCCGAGGAGCCCAGGGGCGAGCCGCGGCGCTGGCGGGGCGTCGAGCCCGCCGACCGCACGGCGACCCGCCGAAGACAGTTGCTCGACGCGGGCCTCGAGCTCATGGGCACGGTCGGCGCGGCGGGGATGTCGATGCGCGCGGTGTGCCGGTGCGCGGGCCTGACCGAGCGGTACTTCTACGAGAGCTTCCCGCATCTGGACGCACTGCAACTGGCCGTCCTCGACGAGGTGGTGCTCGGGGCCCGCGACCGGCTGCTCGCCGCGCTGGCCACCGCGCCGCCGGAACCGGAGCGGATCTTCGCGCACGTGGTCGCGCGCTTCACCGACTACATGGACGAGGATCCGCGGCGGGGACGCATCATGTTCGTGGAGTCGCAGGCGACGCGGGCGCTGGGGGAGCGCGGCAACGAGCTCGTCGTCGAATTCACCGCCCCCATCGCGCTGAGTATCGCCGGGGCCGAGCACACGCGAAATCCCGCCGACGAGACCGACATCCGGCTCAACGCCCACGCCATCTTCGGCGCCATGGCCTTCCTGTACCGCCCGTGGCTCGACGGTGCCCTCGACATCGCCCGGGACCGGTTCGACCGGCACGCGACGAGCGCGATCACCGAACTCGCCCGGGCCAGATCCTCGGGCCCGCTGGCCTGACCCGGTCCGCCGCCCCACGGTCGTTGCCTCCCAATCGAGCATCGGGCAGCCGCATACGATCGGTGCCGTGATTCAGGTGACCGATGTGCGATCGGCGATCGGGATGGGGCGGGTGGTATCCCGTCCGGCGCCGGTGCGGCCCTCCTCCGATTTCGGCCCCGGCGACCGGATGCGCGGGTGGCTGGTGACCGTGGTGGTCACGGCGCTCGCGGCGGTCACCCGGCTGCTGAATCTGAACTATCCGACCGATGGTGGTACGCCGTCGTTCGACGAGAAGTACTACGCGCATCAGGCGTGGGAGATGCTCACCGGCGGTGGGGTGGAGGACAATCCGGCCTACGGGGTGGTGGTGCATCCGCCGGTCGGCAAGCAGATGATCGCGCTCGGCGAATTCGTCTTCGGCTACACGCCGTGGGGGTGGCGGTTCTCGGCGGCGATCTTCGGAATCGTGTTGGTGCTGCTGGTGGTTCGCATCACCCGGCGGATGACCCGCTCCACCCTGCTCGGCGCGGTCGCCGGGCTGCTGCTGATCTGCGACGGCACCACCTTCGTCTCCTCGCGGATCGGCATGCTCGACATCTTTCAGACGGTGTTCGTCGTCGCCGCCTTCGGCTGCCTGATCGTCGACCGCGATCAGGTGCGGGCCCGGCTCGCCCGCGTCGCCGCCGAAGGGCGTATCACGCAGTTCGGTCCGCGACTGGGCGTGCGCTGGTGGCGATTCGGCGCGGGGGTGCTGCTCGGGCTGGCCTGCGGCACCAAATGGTCCGGGCTGTACTTCGTTGCCGCCTTCGGCCTGCTGTCGGTGTGTTTCGATCTGGCCGCCCGCCGGGCCTACGGTGTGCCGCGGCCGTGGGCGGGGACGGCCGTGCGCGATCTCGTTCCCGCGCTCTACGCGCTCGTCCTCGTTCCGGTGCTGGTCTATCTCGGTAGTTACGGGGCATGGTTCGCCAGCGAGGACGGCTACGACCGTTATTCGGTGGGTAATCCGAGCGCGGGCAAGAATACGATCGGCGGCGGGGGCTTCTGGTCCTGGATGCCCGACTCGCTGCGTTCGCTGTGGCACAACCACGGCGAATCCCTGACTTTCCATGAGAGCCTGACGAATTCGGCGGGCAACCATCACGACTGGGAATCCAAGCCGTGGTCGTGGCCGATGGGTCTGCGGCCGATGCTGTACCACTACTCCGACAGCGGGGCGGGCGGCTGCGGTGAATCCTCGTGCGTGAAGGCGGTGATGCTGATCGGCACCCCGGCGCTGTGGTGGCTGTCGCTGCCGGTGCTGGCGTGGGCGATCTGGCGCTGCGTGACGCGGCGGGACTGGCGCTACGCCGCCGTGCTGGTCGGCTATTTCGGCGGCTTTCTGCCCTGGTTCCTGCATCTGGACCGGCAGATGTACTACTTCTACGCGGTGCCGATGGCGCCGTTCCTGGTCATGGCCCTCGCGCTGGTGCTGGGCGAGATCCTCGGCCCCGCGCCGCTGTCCCGCCGCGCGGACGGCCACCGCTTCCTCGTATCCACCGAACGCCGCACCCTCAACCTGCTCGCGGTATGCCTGTACCTGGGCCTGGTCGTCGCCAACTTCGTCTGGCAGTGGCCGATCCTCACCGGCCTGCCGATCACGGTCGGCGACTGGCACCTCCGACTGTGGTTACCGAGCTGGAGTTGATCCCGGCCAAAAGCATGCCGGGAATGAAAGAGGATGCTGCGCGCCGGGAAATGAGGAAAATGCGTTGCGCGGGGGATGAGAAGGAGGATGTTGCGCGCGGGGGTGAGAAGGAGGGCGCTGCGCGGGGATGAGGTGCGGGGTGTTGTGTGGCGGGAGATGTGAGAGGGAGCCGGGACGTGCTGGTGCGGGGCGGCGCCAGTACGTCCCGGCTCGGGTGGTTGATCAGTGCATCGTCAGCGGGGCCTGATGGCCTCGATGATGCGGGGGCGGAGTTGGGCGGCGCTGATGACGGCGTCGACGGAGCCGACCTCGACGGCGCGCTGGATGCTGTGCACGCGATCGAATTCCGCGGCCACCTCGCCGAGTTTCTCGGCCCGGACCGAGGTGCGCAGCTCGTCGAGCTCCGCGGTCAGCGCGGCACGATCGGCGCCGGAGGCGGCCGCGGCGCGGGCCTCCAGCTCGCGCACGCGCTCGTCGGATGCGGTGCGGGCGTTGACATCTCCGGTGAACACCACCGCGGCGGCGGGGGCACCGCCGAGCACGGAGGCGAACGATCCCTCGATCGCGAGCACGGTCATATTCGGATTCAGCGTCTTGGAGAACACCACGAAGGCGCCGCCGTGATACCGCGAGATCACGCAGAACACGATGGGGCCCTGGAAGTTCACGACCGCGCGTCCGATCTCGGCGCCGTACTCCAGCTGCAGCTTGCGCATCGACTCCGGTGAGCCGTCGAAGCCCGACAGGTTCGCCAGCACCACCAGCGGCCGGTTCCCGCTGGCCGCGTTGATCGCCCGCGCGGCCTTCTTCGACGACCGCGGAAACAGCGTGCCCGCGGTGTAGGTGTCCGGGCCGTCGGTGGGCGGGAACCCGCGCCGCGGCACCGACCGCGATTCGATGCCGAGCAGACATACCGGCATGCCGCCCAGATGCGCGTCCTGGACCACCGCGGTCTCCGCGTCGGCCATGCCCGCCCACCGCTCCAGCACCGGGTGGTCCTGGTCGGACACCGCCCGCATCACGGTGCGAATGTCGAACGGCTTCTTGCGATCCGGATTGGCCTCGGCGGAGAAGATCTCGCCGACGGTGGTGAAGTCGCTGCCCGCCACGGTGTGCGGGAACGAGGAGACGTCGCGGTCCACCGGGTCGGTGGTGACCGTCGGCCGCGGCGCCGATTCGCCGGGCGCGATGTAGGTGTGGTCGTAGTGCGACATCAGCACGTTCCGCGCGCCCGCGAGGTTCGGCGCCCAGTACTGCGCCTGCCCGTTCGGGCCCATCACCCGGTCGTAGCCGCCGATGCCGAAGTTGTCCTCGGCCGAGACGCCGCCGGAGAAGTCGAGCGCCTGCTTACCGGTGAGCACCATCGTCGAATCCGGCGTCATCACCAGAATGCCCCTGGTGTGCATGAGCATCGTCGCCTCGGCGTTCCAGTACGGCTGGGCGCCGACGTTGATGCCCGAGACCACGATGTTGATCTCACCGCCGTCCTGGGTGAATTCGACGATCCGCTTGAGCGCCGCGGCCACCCAGTCCATGTTCTCGGTGCCCGATTCCATGGAGATCCGCGCACCGGAGGACAGCGCGAACCACTCGAGCGGAACCCGCATGCGCTCGGCCAGGTCGAGCGCGGCGATGACGCGGCGGCACTCCGGCTCCGACAGCGCGCCCAGCGATTTCGTCGGATCGCCGAGCAGCACCACGCGGGTGATGCCCTCGGGATGCCGCTGGGTCGGCGTGGTGACCACGCCCGCGACCATCGCGGCGCGGTTGTTGCCCTTCGGCCGGTCGACCGGGACCAGCACGTGGTTGTCGTCGAGGTCGTGCTCGACGAAATCGCCCAGCAGGCTTGTCAATTCGTACGGGTACACCGTGTTGCGGGCGCTGGCGCGCAACACCTTCTGCCGGTAGTCGTCGATCGGCTCGACCGGTGCGTCGGACGGTTCGCCGACGGTCAGCGTGGTGCCGCCGGTGGCGTCGAAACCGATGCGCACGGCGACCTTGATCAGCTCACCGGACTTCGGGTCGCGGCGGCGCGCGATGAGTTCGATCTCCTCGAGCCCGGCGCCCGCGGTCGTCGGCAGCACGCGCTCGGCGATCGTCTCCAGCTCCGGGTAGGTGATGTCGCTGGGCGGCCACACGTAGATCACGATCCGGTTGGTGTGGAAGCGCTTCGCCGACGCGCGCTGCGCCTGGGCGCGGCGGATCGAGTCGAGGCAGGTGGCGATCGTGTCCTCGGCCGTCGGCAGGGCGACCAGGCGGCCGTCGTGCTCGCGCAGTTCGGTCAGGTCGCGCACCTGGGCGAAGGCGACGAGGCGGTCGTCGGACGGGTTCTCCCGCGCGACGCACCGGTAGAGGTAGATCTCCTCGTCCGACGAGGGCAGCCGGGTCAAGTCGAACTTGCTCAGCCGCTCCATCTGCATCCGCTGCGCGATGTACGGGTGCAGGCCGCGGATCAGCCGCTCCTCGGCCATGCCGGTGGTCGACGGGCGGAAGGTGAAGTGCTGGTGCATCACCGCGCCGTGGCTGCCCGCGACGGCGACGGTGAGCCTGCGGACCCGGTCCGGCAGCGGGTGCGCGCGCACGATCTCGTACAGCGCGGCCGCCATCGCGTCGGAACCCTCGGGCTGGTTCTCCCACACCAGGTAGATGTCGGCGTCGATGGTGTCCTTGTCCCCGGCCAGCTCGGCGAGCCCGCGCAGCGCGTCGCCCAGCGCGTCGAAACCGACTGCGGCGGAGACGATCCGGGAACCCGAGCGCTCGGCGACGACGAAGGTGGTCCCCGCCGCCTCGGCGGTGCGGACGCCGGTGAGGTCCTTGTTGCCGTAGTAGCGGCGGGTGAGCACCTCCAGCATGATCGAGTTGTCGGCGTCGCGGGCCAGGCGCTGACCGAGCAGTCGCACCAGCGGCTCGGTGCTGCGCACCATCTCGGCGATGCGCTCGGCGCGGTCCGGGCTGTCGGGATGGGCGTCGAGGTGGCGCAGATGCCTGCGGACGTCGGCGTAGACCCGGGCGCGGGTGCGGCGCAGCAGCGGCTGGCCGAACCAGGCGAACACCAGCCCGCGCGCCAGGTCGGCGATGACGGGGAAGCGGACCTGCGTCGCGGCCACCAGGCGTTCCAGTGCGAGGCCGGTGGGCTCGCGCAGCGTCTCGTCGGGCTGCGGTTCGCGCAGCCACAGCCGCAGCAGCGTGGTGATCACGGTCGCGGCGCTGGCCGCGCGCTGCTGGGCGAGGAAGATCCGGAACACCGCGGCCTCGAGCGCCGGGGTGCGGTCCACCTCGGTGACGCCGTAGTGCCCGAGCGCGGTGGTCAGCTTGGCCTGGAACGACTCCGGCAGCCCGGCCCGCTCGACGTCGAGGCTCTGCAGATAGGTGTGGAAGTACTCGCGGGCGCTCTGGACGTAGCCGTTGCCGCCGTCCTCGCCCGCGGGCCGGTTGTGGCTGAGCTCGGCGAGATCGGCGAAGACGTCGACGAGTTCGAGCTCGGCGGCGAGCGGGCGGCGGCCGTCCGCGACGGCGTCGGCCCGGGCCGCGAGGTAGTCGTCGAGCACGCGGGCCTCGTTGTGCGGGTCGACATCGAAGCCCAGCAGCAGGCTGCGCAGATCCTCCTGGCCGCGGGTGAGGCGGGTGGGCGCCGAGACATCCCCGGGCGCGGGCAGATCCAGTTCCACCGGCTCGGCATCGGCGGTGTCCTCGGCCTCGGCCTCGTCGGTCAGCGGCTCCAGCCGCAGCAGCGGCGCCCCGGTCTCGACCTGGCTGCCGACCGAGACCGCGCATTCCTTCAGCCGCGCGTCGAACGGTGCCCGCAGCACCGTCTCCATCTTCATGCTCTCCAGCACCAGCACCGGCGCTCCGGCCGCGACCTCGGCGCCGACCTCCAGCGGTGTGGCGACGACCAGCGCGGGCGCGGGGGAGCGCACGACGCCGCCCTCGTCGCGGCTGATCCGGTGCGTGACGCCGTCCACCTCGACCAGGTGCACCGGCCCGTGCGTGCCGGTGACCAGGCGGTACCGGCTGCCGTTGACGACGATCCGCCCGCTGTGCCGGTCGAAGCGCTCGAGTTCGACGTCCGCGGTCTCCGGGCCCTCGCCCGCGTCGATGCCGATCCGGAACCGATGCGCCCCGACCCGGGCCACGCGGACGCGGTAGCCGCGGCCCCGCAACTCGAAATCGAGCGGCCGCCCGCTCTCGTGCTGCACCTGCGGCCGCCCGCCGAACGCGGTCGACAGCAGCCGCTGGCCCTCGACGAGTTCCTCCTCCTCGTACGCCTCGATCGCGGCCGCGGCCAGCGCGACTCCGGAATACCGGTGCGAGACCAGCCTTCCGGCGCCGCGGACGCGGTCGATCCAGCCGGTGTCGGCGCTGCCGTCGATCACCTCGGGCTGGTCGAGCAGGTCCAGCACGAAGCTCTTGTTGGTGGCGCCGCCCTCGATGATCACAGTGGTCTCGGCCATGGCGCGACGCAGCCGCGCCAGCGCCTCGTCGCGGTCGCGGCCGTGGGCGATGATCTTCGCGATCATCGAATCGAAGTCGGCGGGAATGGTGTCGCCCTCGCTGACGCCGGTGTCCACGCGGATGCCCGGCCCGGCGGGCAGGTTCAGCAGCGCGATCCGGCCCGGGGCGGGCGCGAAGTCGCGGTCGGGGTCCTCGGCGTTGAGGCGAGCCTCGATCGCATGCCCGCGCTCGGCGGGCGGCTCACCGACGAGCCGATTGCCGGAGGCGACCCACAGCTGCGCCCGGACCAGGTCGAATCCGGTGGTGGACTCGGTGATCGGGTGTTCGACCTGCAGGCGGGTATTGACCTCGAGGAAGGCGAAGAGTCGCTCGCCGGGGTGGTAGAGGAACTCCACGGTGGCCGCGCCGCGGTAGCCGACCGAGACGGCCAGCCGCTCGGCCGAGGCCTTCAGTTCGGCGGCCTGCTCCGGCGCGAGCACCGGCGACGCCGACTCCTCGATGATCTTCTGGTTGCGGCGCTGCACCGAGCAGTCGCGGACACCGAGTGCCCACGCGGTGCCCTCGCCGTCGGCGATGACCTGGACCTCGACGTGCCGCGCCCCGGTGACCAGGCGCTCGAGGAAGACGATGCCGCTGCCGAAGGCGCGCGCGGCCTCCTGGCTGGTGCGCTCGTAGGCGTCGGTGAGCTCGGAGGCGTCGGTGACCACGCGGATGCCGCGGCCGCCGCCGCCCGCGGTGGCCTTCAGCATCAGCGGATAGCCGATCTCCTCGGCCGCCGCCAGCGCCGCCTCCAGGGTTTCGACCGCGCCGCGGCTCCACGGCGCGACCGGCACTCCGACCTCCTCGGCGAGGAGCTTGGCGCCGATCTTGTCGCCGAGCTTGCGCATGGCGTCGGCGCTCGGTCCGACGAAGGTGACCCCGATCTGCTCGCACAGTTCCGCGAACGCGGGATCCTCCGCGACGAAACCCCAGCCGACCCAGGCGGCGTCGGCGCCGGTGTCGACCAGCGCGCGCTTCAGTGCCTTCAGGTCCAGATACGGTCGCGCGGACGCCGGGCCCAGGTCGTAGGCGATATCGGCCTCACGCACGAAGGTCGCGGTGCGGTCGACATCGGTATGCAGTGCGACCGTCTCGATCGGGGCCCCGGTCTGGGCGGACAGGTCCCGGACGGCGTGGATGAGCCGCATCGCGGCCTCTCCGCGGTTGACGATGGCGATACGGCTGAACACTCGCAGCCCTTCCTCTCCACAGCGCTAGCGGTCGGGTGGCTAGTCTGCTCTCGAATTCTCGCGCTGGACGGCGACCCCCGTGCAATGCCCAGTGGGACACGAGGCCTCACGACCGCGGCTCGGTGAGCATTGTTCACCAAGCAACGTAAGGGCGCTCCGGTCTCGCGTCAACCATGGTCAGCGTCGTTTTTCGGGCTCCGTCCCTGGTCCTCCCGGCGCGGCCGCAACCTTGCCGCTCGCGCTCGGGCGCGCCAACACTAACCCACACCAGGGCCTCAACACCGCACGGCAACAAGGTTTCTCGCCAGTAGCAAACGAGACCCCTACGAATTCGGGGCGACCGGTGCCTGTGCAGGCGCCGATGGACGCTGTCGCGTCCCGTGCGACCGGCACCCCGTGGAGGGGCCGCTCCGGCGTGCTCAGTCTCCTGTCCCGGCGTGCTCAGTCTCCTGTCCCGGTGTGCTCCGCCTCTTGTCCCGGTGTGCTCAGCCTTTTGTCCCGGCATGCCCAGCCTCTTATATCCCGGCATGCTTTTGGCCGGGATCATCGAGCCGGGACGGCCGTGCCCCGGTCGAGTTGTTTGCGGTAGCGGGTGAAGGTGCGCGGGTTGTCCAGGGCGAAGACGGCCACGGGGGCGCCGTCGCGTTCGTAGAGGGCGGCGCAGGACGGGGTGGATCGGTCGCCGTCGATGAAGCGGACGTCGTCGGTCGGCCTGCGGACTCCGGCGAACTGGATCATTCGACCGTATTGCCGGGACCAGAAGTACGGGGCGGGGGTGCGGGGTTTCGGGATGTCGAGGATCGCCGCGGCCGCGATGCGGGCCTGCACCGTGGCACCGGCCCAGTGCTCGTGGCGGTGATAGGTGCCCGACGCCTCGTCGTACGCGCGGGCGCAGTCACCGATCGCGTAGATGCCGGGAATCGTTGTCCGGCAGCGGGAGTCGGTGAGGAAGCCACCGTCGATGGGCAGCCCGGAGCCGCGCGCCCACTCGGTGTTGGGGACCGCGCCGATTCCGGCCACCACCGCGTCGGCGCTCAGGGTGGTGCCGTCGCTCAGCCGCACCCCGCGGACCCGGTCGCCGCCGAGTAGTCGCGCGACCGCGACTCCGGTGCGCAATCGAACACCGTTGGCGGCGTGCAGATCGGCGCACACGGCCGCGATCGTCGGGCCGAACACCGCGGCGAGCGGTTCGGCGGCGATCTCGACAATGGTGACATCGATGCCGAAACTCGCTGCGGTGGCGGCGATCTCGGCACCGATGAGGCCCGCTCCGACGACGACCAGGGTGGAGATCGTGCGCAGGGTCTCCCGGATCGCCCGGGCGTCGTCCACGGTACGCAGGGTGTGCACGCCGCGCAGATTTCCGGAGCCGGGCAGGCTGCGGGCCCGGGCGCCGGTGGCGAGAACCAGCGATCGCCCCGTGCGTTCGGTGCCGTCATCGAGGACGACACCCGGTGTGCCCGTGGTGATTCCGACGGCTCGCCGCCCCAGCAGCCAGCGGGTGCGCGGATCGGTGTAGTCCGAGCCGCCGCCCAGCGCGATGTCGACATCGCCGTGCAGGAACTCCTTGGACAGCGGCGGCCGGTCGTAGGGCGGGTGGGTTTCCTCGCCGATCACGGTGATGGCGCCGGTGTACCCCTGGTCGCGGAGGGCGTGCACGACCGAGAAACCGGCCAGTGCGGCGCCGACGACGATGACCGAGTCGTTCATGGCGCGCTCACCAGGACCGCACCGTCGACGACACGGACCGCGTAGGTGCGCACCGGAACCTTCGCCGGTGGCCCCGAGACCGTGCCGGTGCGCAGATCGAAACACGAGTCGTGCAAGGGACATTCGACGGTGCAGTCCTCCACCCAGCCGTCGGCCAGCGACGCGTCCTGATGGGTGCAGGTGTCGTCGATCGCGAAAAGTCCCTCCTCGGTGTGGAATACCGAGATCGGCACCCCGCCGCTCGTGCGTACCGTCGCGACCTCGCCGACGGGAAGGTCGTCCAGGCGCGCGACGAGCAGCTCCGTCTCCGATGTTTCCGATCGCTCCGCCAAGGTCTCCATACGGCCCTCCAGAGTGTTGCTGAGAACGCAACATAGCGCGGTTAACGCAACAGTCTGCCCGTCCTTCCGGGGCGCCGTCAACCCCGAATCTGCCGTGTGGTAGGCCGATTTTCGGCGGTTGACAGCGCTCCCGCGCAACGGGACGATCTGTTGCGTAGTTCGAAGTGGTTGCGTCAAGAGCAACATCGGAGGGATGCCGTGGCTCATCCGACCATCATCGTCATCGGCGCCGGAATCGTCGGCACCGCACTGGCCGACGAGATCACCGCGCGCGGCTGGACCGATGTCACCGTGCTCGATCGGGGGCCGCTGTTCGCGACCGGCGGATCCACTTCGCACGCACCGGGTTTGGTGTTCCGCACGAATCCGTCGAAGACCATGACCGAGCTCGCGTGCTACACCGCCGAGAAGTTCCGGGCGCTCGAGCATCCGGACGGCTGGGTGTTCGACCCGGTCGGCGGGCTCGAGGTCGCCACCACGCCGCAGCGCTGGCGGGACCTGCATCGCAAGGCGGGGTGGGCGCAATCGTGGGGAGTCGAGGGGCGGCTGCTCGATCCGGCCGAGTGCGCGGCCCTGCATCCGCTGCTCGACCCCGGCCGGATTCTCGGCGGGTTCCACACTCCCGCAGACGGTTTGGCGAAATCGCTGCGCGCCGCGGAGGCCCAGGCCCGCGCCGCCATGGCGCGCGGGGCGCGGTTCCGCCCGCACACGCAGGTGCTCGGCATCGTGCAGCGCGGCGGCCGGGTGGCCGGGGTGGAGACGGCCGAGGGCGTCATCGCCGCGGACATCGTCGTGTGCGCGGCGGGATTCTGGGGTGCCGCCGTCGCGAAGCAGGTCGACCTCGTGCTGCCGCTGCTGCCGATGGCGCACCAGTACGCCAGGACCGCCCCGCTCGCGGCGCTGGCGGGCCGCAATACCGAACACCGCGAGGCGGGCCTGCCGATTCTGCGGCACCAGGACCGGGACCTGTACTTCCGCGAGCACGTCGACCGGCTGGGCATCGGCTACTACGGGCACACGCCG
Source organism: Nocardia wallacei (assembly GCF_029869545.1). GTDB lineage: Bacteria > Actinomycetota > Actinomycetes > Mycobacteriales > Mycobacteriaceae > Nocardia > Nocardia wallacei_A. The sequence goes on from NZ_JARWQD010000366.1 coordinate 20,686, forward strand.
ATGCCGGTCGATATGTCGACGCTGGCCGCCGACACGGCCGGCGAGCCGATGCCGTCGATGCTGCCGTTCACCGATGCCGACTTCGCGCCCGCGTGGCAGGAGTCCGTGACTCTGCTTCCGGCGCTGGGAGATTCGAAGGTGGAGGAGGGGTTCAACGGCATCTTCTCCTTCACCCCCGACGGCTTCTCGATCGTCGGTGAGCACCGGGATCTGGCCGGGTTCTGGGTCGCCGAGGCCGTGTGGGTCACGCATTCGGCCGGGGTCGCGAGGGCGACCGCGGAGTGGATCGTGCACGGTGCACCGGGGATCGACATGCACGAGTGCGATCTGTACCGGTTCGAGGAGGTCGCCCGCAGCGACCTGTTCGTCCGGGAGACGAGCACGCAGGCGTTCGTCGAGGTCTACGACATCATCCATCCGCATCAGTACCGCACCGCGCTGCGCGGGCTGCGGACCGGTCCTTTCCACGCCCGCCAGCGCGATCTGGGCGCCTACTTCTTCGAGGCCGGGGGCTGGGAGCGTCCCGCCTGGTTCGACGCCAATGCCGGTCTGGCACACCGGCTTCGGGAGCAGGGCGTGCCGTTCCCCGACCGCGACGACTGGGCGGGCAGGTTCTGGTCGCCGATCTCCATCGCCGAGGCGTACCGGACCCGGCAGCGGGTGGCGATGTACGACATGACGCCGCTGACCCGCTACGAGGTCGCCGGTCCCGGTGCGCTCGATCTGCTGCAGCGGCTGACCACGAACAATCTGGACAAGAGCGTCGGCTCGGTCACCTACACCCTGCTGCTCGACGAAACCGGCGGCATCCGCAGCGATCTCACCGTCGCCCGGCTGGGTCCCGAGCACTTCCAGGTGGGCGCCAACGGGCCGTTGGACTTCGACTGGTTCACCAGGCACCTCGGCACCGCCGGACAGGTGACGCTGCGCGATATCACCGGCGGCACCTGCTGCCTCGGCGTGTGGGGCCCGCTGGCGCGAGATCTGGTGCAGCCCTTGTGTTCCGACGACCTCTCGCACGGCGCGTTCAAGTTCTTCCGCGCGCTGCGGACCCATCTGGGCGCCCTGCCCGTCACCATGCTGCGTGTCTCCTATGTCGGCGAACTCGGCTGGGAGATCTACACCAGCGCCGAATACGGTGGCGCGCTGTGGGATCTGCTGTGGGAGGCGGGCCGGGAGCACGGGGTGATCGCGGCGGGCCGCATCGCGTTCAACAGCCTGCGCATCGAGAAGGGCTATCGCGGCTGGGGCACCGATATGACCACCGAGCACACTCCGGAGGCCGCGGGTCTCGGCTTCGCGGTGCGCATGGGCAAGGGTGAGTTCGTCGGACGGAGCGCCTTGGAGCGTGCGCGGCCACCGGAAAAGCTGTTGCGCAGCATAGTCTTCGACAGTCCGACGGCGATCGTGCTCGGCAAGGAGCCGGTCTTCGTGGACGGAGTGTGCGCGGGCTACGTCACCAGCGCCGGGTACTCGGCCACCGTCGGCCGCTGCCTCGCCTACGCCTGGCTGCCCGCCGCCGTCGGCCCCGGCGACACCGTCGAGGCCGAATACCTCGGCGCGCGTCTGGCCGCCACCGTGCACAGCGAACCGGTGGTGGACCCCGAGATGTCCCGGATCAGGAGGTAGTGGGATGGCCACGGCGGCAAGCGGATACGACGTCATCGTGATAGGACTCGGCGGTATGGGCAGCGCCGCCGCCTACCATCTGGCCGCCCGCGGACAGCGGGTGCTCGGGTTGGAGAAATACACGGCCGGGCATGCGCGAGGGTCCAGCCACGGGGGATCGCGGATCATCCGGCAGTCCTATTTCGAGGATCCCGCGTACGTGCCCCTACTGCTGCGCAGTTACGAACTCTGGGAGCAGCTGGCCGCCGACTCCGAACGGGAGGTCTACCGGCTGACCGGCGGCCTGTACCTCGGACCGCCCGAGTGCCCGACCGTGGCGGGCAGCGTGCGCGCCGCGCTCGAATGGTCGCTGCCGCACGAGCTTCTGGACGCGGCCGAGGTGCGGCGCCGGTTCCCGAACTTCACTCCCGCACCGTCCGATATCGCGATCTACGAACCCAACGGCGGCTTCGCCCGGCCGGAGGAGACCGTGCAGGCGCACATCGGCCTGGCACTGCGCTCGGGGGCGACCCTGTCGTTCGGCGAGGCGGTACTCGACTGGGCGGAAACCGATTCCGGCGTCGCCGTCACCACCGCCCGTGCCACCTACCGCGCCGATCAGCTGATCGTCTGCCCGGGCGCCTGGGCACCGGAACTGCTGGCGCAGTTCGGCATTCCGATCACCGTCGAACGCCAGGTGCAGTACTGGCTCGAGCCCTCCGGCGGGACGGCGCCTTTCGAGGAGCAGCCGGTCTACATCTGCGAAAACGACTCCGGTATGCAGATATACGGCTTCCCGGCCATCGACGGGCCGTCCGGCGGGGTCAAGACGGCGTTCTTCCGCAAGGGCATCGCGTGCACGCCCGACACCATCGACCGGGTCGTGCATCCGCAGGAGATCCGGGAAATGCGCGAGCGCGTCACACAATTGCTGCCCGGCCTCGACGGCCCGGCCGTGCACACCGCGACCTGCATGTACGCCAACACCCCCGATCACCATTTCGTCGTCGCCCGCCATCCGGACCGCGCCCGCGTCACCATCGCGTGCGGATTCTCCGGCCACGGCTTCAAATTCGTGCCGGTCATCGGGGAGATCCTCGCCGACCTGGCCATCGGCGAGCAGACCCGTCATCCGATCGCACTGTTCGACCCGCAGAGGCTGGTGACCGCATGACGACCATGGATACGCCGCCCGCCACCGGTCCGGCGCTGCTCGCGACGCTCGGCGGCCGCTGGTACGTCGACGAGGAGATCTTCGCGGCCGAGCAGGATCTCATCCTCGAACGTCTGTGGTTCTGCGCCGTCCGCTCGGCGGACCTGGGGGCACCGGGCCGGTTCCGGCGCGTGCAGGTCGGCCGGGAGAGTGTGCTCGTGGTGCGCGGCCGCGACGGCGCGTTGCGCGCATTCCTCAATATCTGCCGCCACCGCGGCGCGATGCTGTGCACGCGGGACGCGGGGCAGGTACGCCGGAATCTGCAGTGCCCGTACCACGCCTGGACCTACGGGCTCGACGGGACGTTGATCGCCGCGCCGAACATGTCCTCGTTCGAGGACGGAGCGGGCATCGACCGGACGGCCTACGGCCTGGTACCCGTCGCGCTGCGCGAGTGGCTCGGATACGCGTGGGTCTGCCTCGCCGACGAGCCGCCCTCGTTCGAGGCCGAGGTGATGGGCGCGGTCACCGCGCGGCTCGGCGATCCGGCCGCGGTCGAAGCCTACGGAATCGACACCCTCGAGCTGGGCCACCGGGTGGTCTACGACGTCGCGGCGAACTGGAAGCTCATCGTGGAGAACTTCATGGAGTGCTACCACTGCGCGACCATCCACCCCGAACTCACCGAGGTGCTGCCGGAGTTCGCGCAGGGGCTGGCCGCGCAGGTATTCGTCGGTCACGGCGCCGAATTCGGCAGCGAGATAGCGGGATTCACCGTCGACGGCTCGCCGGGCTTCGACCGGCTGCCCGGCATCGGCAGCGACCAGGACCGCCGGTACTTCGCCGTCACCGTCCGGCCGACGGTCTTCGTCAACCTGGTCCCCGACCACATCATCTTCCACCGCATGTACCCGATGGCGGTCGATCGCACGGTCGTGGAATGCGATTGGCTCTACACCGGCGACGTGGTGGCGCAGGGGCGCGACACGTCCCGCTCGGTCGAGCTGTTCCATCGGGTGAACGAGCAGGACTTCGCGGCCTGTGAGCGAACGCAGCCCGCCATGTCGTCGCGGGCCTACCGGCGCGGCGGGGTGCTCGTCCCCGCCGAACACCACATCGCGGAGTTTCACGAATGGGTGCGCGAGCGCGTCGGCGACGTGGGGTGACGGGCGCGGCACCGGCCTGCCGTAACAGCCATGCCGGACAGGCGCTTCGGTCGCAGCGGCAGGAACGCAACCGGCGCCGCGGTCGGCCGCGCCCAGGCAACGGGCCCGTATCCGACTACAATGGCCCTGTCATGGCAAAACAGGATGAGGGCGACAGCGGGCGGGTTGCTGCGGTGCAATCCGTCGACCGCGCGCTGCTCGTCATGGAGATCATCGCCAAGCTCGGCCAGGCCGGTGTCACGGAGATCGCCAGCGAACTCGGCGTGCACAAATCTACCGTCTCCCGGTTGATCACGGTGCTGGAATCACGGGGATACGTCGAGCAGCTGAGCGACCGCGGCAAGTATCGGCTCGGCTTCTCCATCGTCCGGCTGGCCGGGTCCACCAGCGCACAGCTCGACCTCGTCGGGCAGAGCCAGGGCACCTGCAACATGCTGGCGGCCGAATCCGGCGAGACGACGACCATGGCCGTGCTGGACGGCAATCGGATCATCAATATCGTCGAGGCCATGGGCACCGGCTCGGTCGCCCTGCGGACCTGGGTCGGCCGCAGTTGCCCGGCGCATGCCACCTCGAGCGGCAAGGCGCTGCTGGCCGCCCTCGAAACCACCGAGGTGCGTAAGCGTTTCGGCGGCAAGCTCGAGACCTACACCGACAACACGCTGGCCAGCGTCGCCGATCTCACCGCACAGCTGGACGAGGTCCGCGCGAACGGCTGGGCCAGTGTGTGCGAGGAACTCGAGATCGGGCTGAACGCGGTCGGCGCGCCGGTGCGCGACCACACCGGTTCGGTCGTTGCGGCGCTGAGTGTTTCGGGCCCGTCCTACCGGCTGGGCCCGGACCGCTTCGCGGAGGTGGCGCAGCTGGTCGCGGTCGGCGCGGCGGGCATCAGCCGCCGGATGGGCTATCGGGGCTGACGGCCGAACGGCGTGAGACCTGTCGAGTTCGGTCCCACGCCGTTCGGATATCGCGTTATTTGGCCGGTGCGGGTGGCATCGGCTGGTTGATGGTGGTGAAGTACTGGGCCGCGGCCATGATGGCGACGGGTGCGGTGACCAGGATTTGTCCGGCGAGGGTGCCGAGGGCGCCGATGGCGATGATGCCGCCGAGGCAGCCGACGGCGGCGGCGGGGATGAAGGGGCCGAACATGCCGACGATGGTGGCGGCGGCGACGGTGGCCCCGGCGATGCCGCCGAGGATGCAGCCGACGGCGCCGCCGCCGATGCCGCCGACGAGGGTGCCGATGGAGGCGCCGAGGGCGATGGTGGCGGTCATGCGGCTCCAGGCGTCTTTTTCGCGGTCGTAGGGTGTTTTCCAGGGGGCGGTGTCTTCGAATGGCAGTGCGACGGGTTTGTATACCGCGTGGGCGAGGTCGAACTGTGGGGTGAGGGTGGCGGTGCGGCCGGTGATGTCGGCGGCGATCGGGAACACGAAATCATCGACGCGGAAGCCGAGTTCGGTCCCGGCCACGGTGGCTCCGTTGGCCGCCTTGATCTTGAACACCCCATTCTCGACGGCCATCGACCCGGAATCGGTCTTGATGATCGTCGACTTCTCGGTGGTGTCGGCGGTGTAGTTGACCGGTGCCACCGCGGCCGGGCTCGCCTGTGCCGTACCGGTGGCGGTGCCCAGGACGGCGCCGACGGTCACGGTCGCCAAGGCTAACTTGGTGAATTTCAAAGTCGGTGAACCTTTCTCGGTCTCTCTCGTTGCGACACGGGATGCCGCAGGGCACGAGTGAATGCCCGGCAGTCGGCGAAATCGACTGTCGGTTAAGGAAAAGAAGGGTTTCCGACCGGTCAGGTCACATGTGACAGGCTGTTCATCGTTTCCCTCATCATCGTGTAACTCCTTGCAGCGCTGTCCGTTTCGAGCCTCGATGACGGTCCTCGTACCGCCGCCGAAGCTGTGTGCCGGCTCAGGGGTACCTGAGTGCCGACTGTGAATCGGACAAGCGACACAGTAAGGTAGGCAAGCCTTAGCTATCAAGGGCTAGGTTAGGCTAACCTAGTCTGAAAAGACGGTCATTGCGACCCGGTATAACCGCTTGACCTGCACGAACCTGTTGGGGAGAACGCCAGATGGAAAACTCGAAATTGCCCTCCGGGTGTGAGCAGGATGGTTGCTGTGGTGGCCGATGGGCGTCCTAGCGGTCGACCGCACGCCGTCGTTCACTCCCGCCCGCCGCTGGCCCGGCTGGTTCCTGGCGGTGTCGGTGCTGGCGGGCGTGTGCGTCGTCAGCCTCCTGGTCGGCGCGAAAGCCATTCCCGTATCGGATGTTTGGGCCGCGCTGACGGGTAGCGACGGGTCCGCCGACGGACTGATCGTCACCGGTTACCGGGTGCCGCGCACCCTGCTCGGCCTGCTGGCGGGCATCGCGCTCGGGGTCGCGGGGTGCCTGATGCAGGGGCTGACCCGCAACCCGCTGGCCGATCCCGGCCTGCTCGGCATCAACGCCGGGGCCGCGTTCGCGATCACGATCGCGGTCGCCTTCCTCGGCGTGTCGGGCATCACGTCCTATGTGTGGTTCGGATTCGCCGGGGCGGCGGCGGTGTCGGTGGTGGTCTATCGGCTGGGCACGGCGGGACGGCAGGGCGCCGATCCCATCCGGCTGACGCTGGCCGGGGTTGCCGTGACCGCCGTGCTGTCGGGGCTGACCAAGGGCATGATCCTGTTGAACGCCAAGGCGTTCGACGAGATGCGGCAGTGGGATTCCGGATCGCTGACCGACCGCGGCTACGACATCATCGCCGGGGCCGCGCCGTTCATCGCCGTCGGCGTGGTGGCCGCCGTGATCGCCGCGCGTTCGCTCAACGCCGTCGCGCTCGGCGAGGACCTCGCGCATGCCCTGGGTGTCCGGGTCGGGCGCACGCGGCTGCTCACCGCGGGCGCGCTGACGCTGCTGTGCGGCACGGCGACCGCCGCGGTGGGCCCGATCGCCTTCGTCGGCCTGGCCGTGCCGCACATCGCCCGCTGGATCGTCGGGCCGGACCAGCGGTGGATCGTCGCGTATTCGATGCTGCTGGCCCCGATCCTGGTGCTGGCGGCGGATGTGCTGGGCCGCATAGTGATTCGGCCGGACGAGGTACCGGCTGGACTGGTGGCCGCATTCCTCGGCGCCCCGGCGCTGATCTGGCTGGCCCGGCGGCCGACGGTGAGCGCGACATGACCGCCCGCGTCGATTTCGGCCGCCGGATGCTGGTGCTTCGCGCCCCGCGTCTGACCGCGCGGGTGGGTGTGCGCGGCGTGGTCGTGTGCGTGATCCTCGTGGCGGCGGCGCTGGCCGTCGCCGTGCTGGCCCTCGGCACCGGCGACTACGCGATACCGCCGGATCGGGTGTTGCGGGCGCTGTTCGTCGGCAGCGACAGGTTCGACCGGCTCGTCGTGTGGGAGTGGCGGTTCCCCCGCGTCGTGCTGGCGCTGGCGCTCGGCGCCGCGCTCGGCGTGAGCGGCGCGATCCTGCAGTCGGTGACGCGAAATCCGTTGGGCAGTCCCGATATCGTCGGCTTCACCACCGGCGCCTACACCGGCGCCCTGATCGTGATCCTGGCGCTGGGTGGCGGGGAGTTCCCGACGGCCGCCGGTGCGCTGATCGGCGGCCTGGCCACGGCGCTGGTGATCCAGGTGCTGGCGTTGCGGCACAACGTGACCGGCTTCCGGCTGATCATCGTCGGCATCGGCGTCAGCGCCATGCTGGCCTCGGTCAACACCTGGCTGATCCTGCGCGCGGACCTGGACGCGGCGATGTCGGCGGCCGCGTGGGGCCTCGGATCGCTGAACGGGGTGTCGTGGTCGCAGGTCGGGCCCGTGCTGATCATCCTGGCCGGGCTGGCCGTCGCGCTGATTCCGGCCGCGCCGCGGTTGCAGATCCTGGAACTGGGCGACGATCTGGCGCGGTCGTTCGGCGTCCGGGCCGGGCGGGCGCGGCTGCTGCTGGTCGTGCTGAGCGTCGCGCTGACCGCGGTGGCCGCCGCGGTCGCGGGCCCGATCGCCTTCGTGGCGCTGGCCGCCCCGCAGTTGGGGCGCCGGTTGGCCCGCGCGCCCGCCATCCCGCTGCTACCGGCCGCGGCCATGGGGGCGCTGCTGCTGGTCGTGAGCGACTGGGTTGCCCAGCGGGTCTTCGCGCCCACGACCCTGCCGGTCGGTGTCGTCACCGTATCGATCGGCGGGATGTACCTGGCGTACCTGCTGGTGGCCGAGGCTCGACGGAACTAGGGATAGACGATGAACGAAAAGCACGGTCCCGCAGGCGAATCCGGATCGGGGGCGGCCCGGCTGCGGGCCGATCGGGTGCGGCTGGGCTACCGGGGGCGCACCATCAGCGACCAACTCTCCGTGGACATTCCGGACGGCGCGTTCACCGTGATCATCGGCCCGAACGCCTGCGGCAAGTCCACGCTGCTGCGGGCGCTCGCGCGGTTGCTGACACCGGAATCCGGTGCGGTGCTGCTGGACGGGAAGTCGATCACCGCGTATCCGCCGAAGGAGGTGGCCCGGCGCGTCGGGCTGCTCCCGCAGACCTCCACGGCGCCGGACGGGATCCGGGTCGCCGACCTGGTGGCGCGCGGTCGCTATCCGCACCAGTCACTCCTGCGTCAGTGGTCACGGGCCGACGAGCACGCGGTGGCCGCGGCGATGGCCGCCACGGGCGTGACGGAGCTGTCCGCCCGCGCGGTCGGTGAACTGTCCGGCGGGCAGCGCCAGCGGGTGTGGATCGCCATGGTTCTCGCGCAGGACACGCCGGTGATCCTGCTCGACGAACCCACCACCTACCTCGATATCGCCCATCAGATCCAGTTGCTCGATCTGTGCCGGTCGCTGCAGCGGGATTCGGGCCGCACCGTGGTCGCGGTGCTGCACGACCTGAACCACGCGTTCCGGTACGCCGATCACCTGATCGCCATGAAGGACGGCCGGGTGGTCGCGGCCGGTGCGCCGCGGGAGATCGTGACCGCCGAACTCGTGCGGGAGGTCTTCGATCTCGGGTGCCGCATCGTCGACGATCCGGAAACCGGTGCGCCACTGGTGGTTCCGCTGGCCGAGAACGCCGTGCGGGTGCTGTGACGTGGGCGAACGGACGAAGGTTACCCACTCTAAGCAAGGTTAGGCTAACCTATTCCGCTATGTCGGTTTCCCGTCGTTGGGAAAGCGTCCGCAGGTGAATGTTGTATGGGTGAAGGGAGTTGCCGTGTCGCGGGCCGAACAGGACTCGAGCGCCGACCATCCCGGGTTGCCGTTGACCGGGCCGCAGCTGGGCATCTGGAACGCCCAGCGGTTCGACCCCGAATCGGGGCGCTACCTGGTCGGTGAGGTTCTCGAGATCTCCGGCGACGACCCGATCGACGTCGCCCTGCTCGCCGAGGCCATTCGCCGCACCGTGGGCGAGGCCGAGAACATGCGGCTGCGGATCTACGAAACAGCCGAGGGGCCAAGGCAATTCGTCGCCGATGCGGTGGCGGAGCTGCGCCCGACGATCGACCTGCGCGCGGCCGCGGATCCGGTGGCGCTGGCGCACGAGGCCGTGGCGCTGGAGCGGCAGCGCGCCGCGGAGCACTGCCGCGGCATGGTCGATCGGCAGCTGTACAGCTACACGCTGATCAGGGTCGCCGATACCGAGGTGTGGTGTGTGCAGCTGTACCACCACCTGATCGTCGACGGCTACAGTGCCGCGCTGCTGTCGCGCCGGGTCGCCGCCCACTACACCGCCCTTCGTCGCGAAATCCCGGCGCCCGCACCGACTTTCGGGACGATCGCGGAGTTGGTCGCCGAGGAGCGCGACTATCGTGCCGGTGCGCGGTTCGAACAGGACCGGCTGTTCTGGCGGGAACAACTGACGCCCTGGCCGGATCTCGACGGCCGCGGCAAGCACCTGGGCGGTGCGGTGGAGCGGACGATTCGCGCCGAGGCGGTGCTGCCCGCCGAGGCCGCCACCGGGCTGCGCGAATGTGCCGACCGCTACGGCATCACCTGGGCGGATGTGCTGGTGGCGGGGTATGCCGCGTATCTGCACCGGCAGCTCGGCACCTCAGATGTGGTGCTCTCGATGCTGCTCATGGGCCGGGTCGGCCGGGCGGCGCTGACGACCCCGGCGATGGCGGTGAACGTGCTGCCGCTGCGGGTGCGGGTCCGCGCCGACGATCGGATCGGGGAACTCGGGCCGCGGGTCGCCGCGGCGCTACGCGACATCCGGGCGCATCAGCGTTACAGCGGTGACGATCTCGCGCGGGACTTCCACGGCTACGGCGCGGGCGAGCTACTGCACGGCGTCGGCGTCAACCTCAAGGTCTTCGACTTCTCCCTGGATTTCGACGGCGCCCGCGGCATCCTGCGCAATGTGGCCGGCGGACCGCCCGAGGATCTGGGCCTGACCGTGACGCCGCAGACCGACGGCACGATCCTGCTCGGCTTCGAATCCGATGCGCGAACCAACGATCCGGAGGTCGTGCACAGGCGGATCGCGGGCCTGGTCCGAGCGATCGAGTCCTTCACCGGTACGGACAAGCTCCCGGTCGGCGCCCTCGAACTGATCGACCGCACCGAACAACAGGGCTTGCAGGCCGCCAGATCCGCCCCGGGGCGTGCGGATTCGGGGGAGCTGGTGCCCGAGGCATGGGACCGGCTCGTGGTCGAGCGTCCCGGCGCGATCGTGCTGGCGGTGGACGGGGTGGAGTGGACGGCGGCCGAATTCGGTTGCCGGGTCGATGGTCTCGCGCGATACCTGCGCGGCAGGGGAGTGGGGCCGGAGACGATCGTCGGCGTCGCCTTGCCGCGCACCGCGGAGTTCGTGGTGTCGTTGTTCGCCGTCTGGCGGGCGGGCGGAGTCTTCCTGCCGCTGGACCCGGAACATCCCGCGCCGCGCCTGCGCGCGACGATCGAAGACGCGGCGCCCGCCCTGGTCCTCACCGACGCCGCCCTGGCCGGGGAGTTGGTAGGCGGAACCGCTTCCGCCGCCACGTCGGTTACTCGCCTTGTCGTGGTCGATGGTGCGGAGTATCGGGCCGAGTTGTCTCGGCAGTCCGGGGCTCCCATGACGGCGGCGGAACTCGGGGGCCCGGTTCGGCCCGGGCATGCCGCTTATCTGATCTATACCTCGGGGTCGACGGGGCGGCCCAAGGGTGTGCAGGTGGAGCATGGTGCGCTGGCGCGGTTGCTGGCCGTGCATCGGTCTGGGGTCTTCGCCGAGACCGTGGCGCGGGCGGGGAATCGGCCTGTGGCCGTGGCACATACGACGTCGTTCGCGTTCGACGCCGCGCTGGATCCGCTGCTGTGGATGCTGGACGGGAACCGGATTCACGTGTACGACAGCGAGATTCGGCGCGATCCCGCCGCCCTGGTGGCGGCGTTCGAGCGCGACGGAATCGATGTGGTGGACGGCACGCCCGGCCTGGTCGCGGCGCTGATGGATCACGGACTGGCCGACGTCGCGCCGCGGCTGCTGGTGCTCGGCGGGGATGCCTGTCCGCCGGGCCTGTGGCAGGACATCCAGCGTGCCGGGCTGACGGCGGTCAACATGTACGGGCCGACGGAGTCGACCGTCGATGCCATCCGCGCGTGGGTGTCGGGGGCGACTCCGCACATCGGATATCCGCTGCCCGGAACTCGGGTTTACCTGCTGGACAACGGATTACAGGTCGTCGGCGACGATCGGGTCGGGGAACTGTATCTGGCGGGGCCGCAACTCGCCCGCGGGTATCTCGGGCGGGCGGCGGCCACCGCCGAACGGTTCGTCCCCGACCCGTTCGGCCCCGCGGGGGCGCGCATGTATCGCACGGGGGACCGGGCACGCTGGGTACCCGGGAGCGGCTACGAATACGCGGGACGCGCCGATGCCCAGGTGAAGATTCGCGGACACCGGGTCGAACTCGGCGAGGTGGAGGCCGCGCTCGGCGCCCTGCCGGAGGTGCGGGCGGCGGGCGCCGACACACGCGAGATCGCGGGCCGCCCAACGCTGATCGGCTACGCGGTACCGGCCGGTGATCCCGCGGCATGGGACTCCACGCGATTACGCGACCGCCTCGCGAGCGTGGTGCCCGACCACCTGGTGCCGTCGCGCATCGTCGTGGTCGACGAACTCCCGCGCACCGTCAACGGCAAACTCGACCGCGCCGCACTGCCCGACCCGCCGTCCGACGGCGGCGGGCGGGCACCGTCCACCCCGGCCGAACACGCGCTCCGCGAAATCGTCGCCGCGGCACTCGCCGACGACGCGGTGAGCATCGACGACGACTTCTTCGCCGCTGGTGGCGACAGCATCACCGCCATCACCGTCAGCAGCCGCCTCCGCGACCGCGGCCTGATCCTGTCCCCCCGACAACTGCTCACCCGCCGCACCCTCGCCGACCTGGCCACCCTCGCCGAACCCACCCCCGGCAACGACGCCTCTCCCGGCGAGGGCCTCGGCAACGCCTCTCCCGGCAACAGGTCTGGCGATGGCCGGGCGGGCGGTGGCGGGAACGGCGCGGGGCTGTCCGGCGCGTTGCCGCCCGGGGTCATGGAGGCGCTGACCGGGCAGTATGGCCCTATTGCCGATGTGCTCCCGCTGTCGCCGTTGCAGGAGGGCCTGCTTTTCCACGCGCTGCGCGATGGCGCCGATGACGTCTACACCATGACGGCGCGTTTCGAGCTCGGCGGTGCCGTCGATCCGGATCGCCTGGCGGCCGCGTTCCGGCGCATGCTGGCCCGGCATCCGAACCTCGGTGCGGCGTTCAGTTACGAACGGTTCGATCAACCCGTCCAGATCGTGCCTCGCATGCCCGAAACATCCTGGCGCGTAGAGGATTTGCGCGGACTTCCCGTCGGCGACATCGACACCGCGGCCCGGGAGCTCGAGCTGCGCGAAGGCGCCGAGCCCTTCGATATCGCCCGTCCACCGCTGGTGCGCGCCTTGCTGATCCGTCTCACCGATTCCTCGCAGCGCCTGGTGCTCACGGCACATCACCTGCTCGCGGACGGCTGGTCGATCCCGATCATGCTGCGCGAGACGCTCGCGCTGTACCACGGCGACGACGGCCTGCTGCCCGAACCGGGCTACTACGGCGACTATCTGGCGTGGCTGTCCGCCCGCGACGCGGAGGCGGAGCTGGACCGCTGGCGCACCTACCTGTCCGGCCTCCCGGCACCGACGCTCGTCGGCATCTCGGGCCGCCGATCCCAGGCCGTGAAGATGCGAGTCCCGTTGCCGGACAAAACTTCCGAAGATCTGGAAACCGTCGGTCGACGGTACGGCCTCACCATGAACACCCTCATTCAGGGCGCGTGGGCGCTCACCCTGGCCGCTCATCTCGGCCGCACCGACGTGGTCTTCGGCACGGTCGTCTCCGGCCGCCCCGCGGACCTGCGCGATGTCGAGAAGACGGTGGGACTGTTCAGCAACACGGTCCCGGTCCGGATGCGCCTGGACACCCGCGCGCCGGTGATCGGCCAGCTGACGCAGTTCCAGCAGTCCGCATTCGACATGCAGGCGCACGGCTACCTCGGGCTGGCCACGGTGGAACGGGCCGGGGGACACGGCCGTCTGTTCGATACCCTCGTCGTCTTCGAGAACTTCCCGAAATCCGGTCTGCGGCAGCCCGATTCCCACGATCTTCGGGTGGTGGACGTGGCGGTGCACAGCCTCACCCACTATCCGATCACGGTGACGGCACTGCCCGGCGCACGATTCGAGCTACTGCTGCACCACGATCCGGCCGCGGTGCCGCAAACATCGGCCACGCGGCTCGCGGACACGCTCGCCGCGATACTGACCGCGCTCGTGGCGGATCCCGAGGCCACCGTCGACGAGATCACCGAGACGGCAACGTATCTGGCGACTCGCGGAGACACCCTCGCCACGTGGGGGTCCGGAGACTACGATCCCGAGGCCCCGGCCGTCACCGCCGACGGTGTCACGCTCACCTACCGCGAATTCCACGCTCGAGCCGATCGCCTTGCCCGCTGGCTGATTTCGCGCGGCGTGAGGCCCGAAACCGTCGTCGCGGTCGCCATGCACCGCGGCATCGACCAGGTGATCGCGGCCCATGCGGTGTGCCGATCCGGCGGAGTCCTGCTGCCGGTGGACCCCGGCCAGCCCGCCCAGCGGGTGGACCGCATACTCGAAACGGCCGCTCCGGCACTGGTTCTGGGTATCGCGGCGGACGCGTTCGGCACCGAGCGCGCACCGGTCGTCGCCGTCGACGAACTCGATTTGAGCGCCTTCGCCGCCACCCCGGTCACCGATGCCGAACGAGTCGCCCCGCTGCGCCCCGAGAACTGCGCGTATCTGCTGTTCACCTCCGGATCCACCGGCGTACCCAAAGGGGTGAGCGTCAGCCACGCGGCCATCGTGAACACGTTCGAATGGCTGCAGCGGCAGCACCGCTTCGGGCCGGGCGACACCATGCTGTACCGGACGCCCGCCATCTTCGACGCCTCGCTGCTCGAGGTGTTCCTGCCGTTGCACGTCGGCGCGCGGATCGTCATCGCCCGGCGCAACGGCCACCGCGATCCCTACTACCAGGCCGAGCTGATGCGCAGGGAGCGGGTGACGGCCGCGCAGATGACCTCGTCGCTGCTCGCCGTGCTCGCCGAGGAGGGCGACCTGGCCGGATACGCCGACCTGCGCTGCGTATTCACCGGCGGCGAGCCGCTGCCGCCCGGCACCGCGCACCGCATCAGGGCCCGCACCGGTGCCCGGGTGAACAACCTGTACGGCCCCACCGAGGCCGCGGTGTGCATCACCTACCACGTGACGACCGACAGCGATACCGGCTCGGTGCCGATCGGGCAGCCGCCCCGCGGCGCCGGAGTCCGTGTCCTCGACGAGCGCCTGCGCCCGGTGCCGCCGGGGGTGGTCGGCGAGCTGTATCTGACCGGGGTGCAGCTGGCACGCGGATACTTCGCCCGCCCCGACCTGACCGCCGGAGCGTTCGTCGCCGATCCCGGTGGACGCGGCGAACGGATGTACCGCACCGGCGATCTGGTCAAGTGGGGCTCGCACGGCGAACTGGACTACGTGGGCCGCACCGACAGCCAGGTGAAGCTGCGCGGGCAGCGAATCGAGCTGGGCGACATCGAATCCGCGCTGCTCGCCTGCGACGGCATCGCCCAGGCCGTCGTGCTGCTGCGCGAGGACACCCCCGGCGATCAGTGCCTGGTCGCCTACCTCCTCGCGGGTTCCGGCGCGGTTCCCGACATCGACGCCGTCCGCGCCGACCTCCGTAAAGCTTTGCCCGCCTACATGATTCCCACCGCCTTCATCACGGTCGACGACATCCCCCGCACCCCCAGCGACAAAATCGACCGGAAGGCCCTCCCGGCGCCCTCCCACGCACCCGATACCCACAGTGCCGCACGGGGTCGGGTGGATTCCGGCCACAAGCGCGCCGGAAAATTTGGGGTGGAGGGGGGCGACGTGGTGCATACCATCCGCGCGGCCATGGCTGGTGTGCTGTCGCTGTCCGAAATCGGCGCGGACGACGACTTTTTCGCTGCGGGCGGCCATTCGCTGTCCGCGGTCCGGCTGACCGGCAGGCTGCGGCGCGCGGGCCTGGAGTTGGTCCTCGACGACGTGTTCGAGGCACCCACGGCGCGGGCGCTGGCCGCGCGCGTCGAGCTGCCCGGGCGCGAGACGACACTGTCCGACGGCCTCGCCATGGTGGGGCGCCGATTGGATCCGGTACTGGAGCTGCGGACCGCCGGATCGGCGGAGCCGCTGTTCTGCGTGCATCCGGTCGGCGGCACCGCGTGGCAGTTCGCGCCGCTGGCGCGGCTGCTGCGCGCCGACCGGCCGATCATCGGATTGCAGTTCCCGGCGTTGAGCGGCACCGACATTCGGGCCCGGACGATCGACGACCTCGCCCGCGACTACCTGGAAACCCTGCGCCGCATCCAACCGCGCGGCCCCTACCACCTGCTCGGCTACTCGCTGGGCGGCAACATCGTGCACGCGCTGGCCGCGGCACTGGAGGCCGAAGGGGAGCAGGTCGCCTTCGCGGGACTCGTCGATTCCCATCCGCTGCCGAATCTCGTCGAACGGGCGGGCCGGGCCCTGTCCGACCCCGCCGAACTGGACCACCTGCTCCCCGAACTCCCCAGCGACGCACCGGAACTCGCGGCGGCGATCCGCTCCGCCGCGACCCGGCTGCTCGGCCTGGTCACCGCGTCGGACCCACCGCACTACGGCGGGCCGCTGGCGCTGTACGCCGCGGACCCCGGCACGGATCCGGAGCGCGGCAACGCCCAGATCGGCGGCTGGCGCGCGGCGGGCGCCGACATCGTCGTCCGCCGACTTCCCTACTCGCACTTCGGCATCGTGTCCCCGCCGGGCTGGACCGAGGTCGCCGCGCTGCTCGACGCGCACCCCGCGATCCGCGGCTGAGCGTCCCGCACAACCAGAAAGAAGGATCACCCCGCCATGACCTCCCACCGATCGACGGCCCGCCTGCGCGCCGCCGTCGCCCTGCTGATACTCGCCCTGGCGGCGGTCGCGGGCTGTGGCTCGACCCCGGACGCCGCCTCGTCCTCCGACACCAGGCAGGTGCAGACCGAACGCGGATCCGTTGCCGTGCCATCGGATCCGAAGCGCATCGTCGTGCTCAACGGCGCCC
Source organism: Nocardia wallacei (assembly GCF_029869545.1). Taxonomy (GTDB): domain Bacteria; phylum Actinomycetota; class Actinomycetes; order Mycobacteriales; family Mycobacteriaceae; genus Nocardia; species Nocardia wallacei_A. Next base: position 37,197 of record NZ_JARWQD010000366.1, read on the forward strand.
TGGCCGGATACCTCTACGACCTCGGCGCACCGGTGGCCGCCGCGGATGCGCGGGTGCTCGGTATCAACAACTTCACCAGCGACTTCCCGCCCGCCTGGGCCGAGGACGCGAAGCGGCAGGGCACCGCGGCGGTCCCGATCGGCGAGGGCGTCAACCTGGAATTCATTGCGTCCCAACGGCCCGACCTGATCATCGGTGGCGGCCAGGGCTATCCGGCGCAGCAGTCCGCCAACGCCTACGATCAGCTCAGCGCCATCGCGCCGACCGTGCTGGTCCCGGCTGCCACCGTGAACTGGCAGGACCAGCTGCGGCTGATCGCCGACGTGGTGGGCCGCGCCGACAAGGTCGACGCCCTGATCGCCGCGTATCGCGACAAGGTGGCGCAGGTGAAGTCGTCGATCCGGGTCCCGGCGGGTGCGACCGCCTACTTCCAGTCGCGCAAGGATCAGAAGCCGACCCTGATCGTGCCGGATGCCGCGCTGCCGTCGCTGCTGGCGGAGGTCGGGTTCAGCAACGACACCCAGGTGGCGGCGAAGGCGGGCAATCCGGCCCGCGCCGCGGCCGCCGACTGGGTGTCGTTCAGCCCGGAGCTGCTGACCACCGTCGTCGACGCCCCGGTGCTGTTCGTGCTCCCGCTGGAGGGCGGGCGCAGCGGCGCGCAGCTCGCCGAAGACCCCTTGTACGCAAGGCTTCCCGCGTTCCAGGCGCACCGCGTCTTCGACCTCCCGGCCGCCAGCTACCGCCTCGACTACCGCGGTGTCATGAGCACCCTCGACACCCTCGCGGAGCGGTTCCGGTGACAGTGTCCAGTGCACTGCTCGTCGACATCTCCCCGCTGCGGACCAGCCGCGGGTTCCGCTGCGCGTTCGCGGCCCGGCTGGTCTCGGTGCTGGGCATCGGGCTGCTCATGGTGGCGCTACCGGTGCAGATCTACGAGCTGACCGGCTCGTCGGTGCACGTCGCCGCCGTGGCGACGGTGACGGCGGTGGCGCTGTTCGCCGGGAGCCTCGGCGGCGGCGTGCTCGCCGACCGGCACGACCGCCGCGACGTGATCCAATGGTCGCGCACCGCAGCGGGTTTGGGGTTTCTGATCCTGGGTGTCAATGCGCTGCTACCGGATCCGCTGCTGCCCGTGATCTACGTCGCCGCCGTGCTCGACGGCCTGGCGGGCGGGGTGAGCGGAACCACCCTCATGGCACTGGTTCCCGTGCTGGTGGGACGGGATAAGGTGGCCGCCGCCGGAGCGCTGACCGCCCTCACCTCCGACGTCGGCACGATGATCACCCCGGCGCTGGCGGGTGTGCTCATCGCCGAAACCGGTGTCGCCCTGGCGTTTTTCATCGCCGCGGCCGCCACCGCCGCGACCGTGGGGCTGATCCGGGCGATCGGCCCCGCGCCGCCACCGGCCCGCGCCACCGGCCACCCGGTGCGAGAACTGTTCGCGGGCATCGGATTCGCGGTGCGGCACCGCGACATTCGCGCGGTCCTGCTGGTGGGCCTGCTCGCCATGCTGGTGAGCGGCCCGCTGGTGCTGCTGCCCGCCTTCGCCGACGTCGAACTCGGCGCGGGCCCGACGACCCTGGGCCTGCTGTACGCCGCGCCCGGTGCCGGGGCCGTCCTCGGATCGCTGACCAGCGGCTGGATCGGGCGCACCCACCAGCCCGGGCGGGCACTGCTGGTCTCGCTGGCGCTCATGCCGATCGGGGTGATCGTGGCCGGGCTGTGGTCGCACGCCGCCTGGGTCTTCCTGGGCCTGGCCGGGTTCGGCCTGGCCCGGGCGGTGAACATGGTGCTGCGCTACACGGTGCTGCAGCAGCAGGCGCCCGAGGAACTGCGGGGCCGGATGTCGGGACTGCTGATGGTGCAGTCGGTCACCGGCACCGCGGTCGGGTCGATGGTGGCGGGTCTGATGGGTCGATTGTTCGCGCCGGGCGCCGCGCTCGTGGTCTACGGGGTGTCGGTGCTGGTGCTCGGCGGGCTGGTGGCGGTCGCCGCCGGACCGCTGCGAGGAGAGGAGGAGAAGTGACCGATCGTGCCGCCTACGCCGAGCGGATCGCCGATGTGCTGTCCGGCTCGCACGGGGCCAAGGTCGGCTACCCGATCGGCCTGCGGGAGCTCGAGGTGCTCCGCACCGAGCAGGTGGGGGCCGGGCTGCTGCGCATCACGTTCGGCGGACCCGAACTGCACGGGTTCCACAGCTACGTCCCGGATGAGCATGTGCGCCTGATCTTTCCGTGCGAGGACGGGGTGCTCCGATTGCCGGAGCGCGACGGCCTGTCGCTGGAATGGGGCAACCCGCGCCCGGTCTCGCGGGAGTACACGGTGCGCCGCCACAGCGCCGCGGACGGTGAGCTGGATATCGACTTCGCCCTCCATCCCGGCGGCCTGGCCTCCGAATGGGCGCTGGCCGCCACGCCGGGCACCCGGATCCACATCGCCGGGCCTCCCGGTGGGGTGGTGGTGCCCGAGTCGTACGACAAGTACCTGTTCGGCGGCGACATCACCGCGCTCCCGGCCATCGCCCGGTGGCTGGAACGGCTGCCGCGCAACGCCTCCGGCTGGGCGTTCATCGAAGTCGGCACGGCCGCCGAGGAAATCGCGCTGGATCCGCCGCCCGGCATCGAGGTGCGCTGGGTGCACCGCGGCGCCGCGGAACCGGGCACCGGCGACGCCTTCGAGAAGGCGGTGCGCACGGTGGCAGCGCCTGCGGGACAACGGATCTACGTCTGGCTGGCCGGAGAGGCCGGATGGCTGCGCCCGCTGCGCCGCTGGGTGCGCGCCGAACTGGGGGTGGGCCCCAAGGATTCCCTGATCGCCGGGTACTGGAAGCGCGGCGTCGCCGATTTCGACCGAGAGGAATGAGATGACCAGCGAGCAGATCGCGGCGGACCCGCGCCAGCGCGTAATCGACGATGTGGCAGCGGCATTGGGCGTCGGCCCCGGTGAGCTGTCGGCCGACACCAATCTGCTGGATGCCGGGCTGGACTCGGTCCGGATCATGTCCCTGGTGGAGAAGTGGCGCTCCGCGGGCCACGAGCACATCGACTTCCCCACGCTGGCTTCGGATCCCGTGCTCGGATCGTGGCTCGACGTGCTGTCGTGACGGGCGGCGCGGCCGGTGCGGCCGCGCCACCCCGGCGGTCAGCGCGAAGGTGCCCGGTCGGCGAGCAGCCCGCGCAGCTCCCGGCGGCTGGTCTTGCCGACCCCGGTCTCCGGGAAGCTGTCCACGACCACAACGGCGTCGGGCATCTTCCAGGCCGCCACGCCGCGCTCGCGCACGAAGGCGCGCACGGTCGACAGGGTAAGCGCATCCGCCGGATCCCCGGGCTGCACGAAGGCGCAGATGCGCTGTCCGAGAACGGGATCCGGGGTGCCGACGATCACCGCATCGCGGATGCCCGGATGGGCCAGCAGGTGTGCCTCGAGCTCCTCCGCCGACACCTTCTCCCCGCCGCGGTTCACCCAGTCCCCGGCGCGTCCCTGCACGACCAGATTGCCGTCGGGACGCACGCACACGATATCGCCGGTGCGGTACCAGCCGTCGTCGGTGAAGCTACGGGCGTCGGCCTCCGGATTGTCGTAGTAGCCGCGAATCGTGTAGGGGCCGCTGGTGATCAGGTTGCCGTCGGTGCCCGGCGGCACCTCCTCGCCCGCGTCGTCGACCACCCGGAGCCGGTCGTGCTCGGACATGGGACGCCCCTGGGTGGCGACGACCACGTCGATCGGGTCGTCGAGCCGGGTGTAGCAGACCAGGCCCTCGGCCATGCCGAACACCTGCTGCAGCGTCGCTCCCAGTGCGGGGCCGATCCGGCGCGCCAGCTCCTCCGGGCAGCGGGCCCCGCCCACCTGCACCACCCGCAGGCTGGACAGATCCGGGATGTCACCGGCCTCGGCCCGCTCCACCCACAGCCGTGCCAGCGGCGGCACCAGTCCGGTGAGGGTGACGCCGAACCGCTCGATCGCCCGAAATGCCGTGGCGGGAGTCGGATCCGGCGTCAGCGCCACGGTGCCTCCGGCCCACAGCGTGCCCAGGATGCCCGGCGAACTCATCGGAAAGTTGTGCGCCACGGGCAATGTCGCGAGATACACGGTGCCGCTGTCGAGTTCGCAGATCTGGGCGCTGCGCCGCACGCTGTAGAGGTAGTCGTCGTGGGTGCGGGGGATGAGCTTCGGGATGCCGGTGCTGCCGCCGGACAGCTGCAGGAACGCGACATCACCGGCGTCGGTCTCGGGCAGATCGCCCGGCATGTCCCGGAATTCGCCGATATCGCGGGCGCCCTCGGGCAGCGTCTCGTCCCCATCGGTGACGACGAGCAGATGCCGCAGCGAACCGACCTGCCGCCGGATCGAATCCGCCAGTGCCGCATGGTCGAAACGCTGATGCAGGCCGCAGGTGATCATCGCCGTGGCCGCGGACGCTTCGGCGATCGGCGCCAGCTCCGCCTGCCGGTGCGCGGGCAGGCAGAACACCGGCAGCGCCCCGAGCCGGAACAGCGCGAAGATCACCTCCACGAACTCCGCGCGATTGGGCAACTGCACCAGCACCCGGTCGTGCCGGGCGATCCCGAGACGGCGAAGCCCGGTGGCCAGCGCGCGGGAGCGGTGGTCGAGCTCGGCGTAGGTCCAGCGGTGCGTGTCGTCGACGACGGCGATCGCCTCCGGGGTCGCCGCCGCGCGGGCGGTCAGCACGTCGCCGAACGTCTCGCCGGTCCAGCAGCGCGCGGACCGGTACCGTGCGGCGTCGGCCGCGGGCCACGGCGTGAAACCGGGAAGCACGGTCGATGACATTGGGGGCCACCTCTTTCCAAGCGAATCCAGCGGTGGGGGCCCCCCCCGGGGGGGGGGGCCGCCCCAAAAAAATAAATGTTTTGTTAAAATTATTTTATTTAATTTTTTGGTTGTGGGGGGGGGGTTGTGTAAGGCCCCGCCGGCGCGGTTCACACCCCCCCCCGGCCTACCCAAAACTTTAATTTAAATATGTTTCCCCTAACCTCACTAGATTTTGGGGTGCCCCCCCCCCCGGGGCGGCGCGCACCGCTGGATTCGCTTGGAAAGAGGT
>NZ_JARWQD010000367.1 GCF_029869545.1 Nocardia wallacei
CCGCCGCCCCCGCCGGCCCCCAGCTACCCCGACAACCTGGACGGCTGGATCCGCGAGGCGCTCGACATCATGGCCGCGCGCGGCATTCCGGGCAGCTACGACGGCATTTTCCGCAACATCATGCGCGAGTCCACGGGTAACCCCCAGGCCATCAACCTCTACGACTCCAACGCCGCGGCGGGCATCCCGTCCAAGGGCCTGCTGCAGGTGATCGACCCGACCTTCCAGGCGTACCACGTGGAGGGCACCCCCTACGACGTCTGGGATCCGGTCGCCAACATCGTCGCCGCGTGCAATTACGCCGCGCACCGCTACGGCTCGATGGACAACGTCAACTCGGCCTACTGACCCGGAGGCCGTTCGTTATCGAGACGTCAGCAAAATGTTTGCAAACTGCTGATTCGGATGATCACAGCGGGGTACGTCCCTCCTTGTAATGTTCTGGCAAACTGCCCGGACAGGCGAGATAGCGAAGGGATCGGTCGTGTACACCTCCAATCTGGCTATCGATTTTCAGCAGGGTATGTCGAACGCGTGGAGTGCGATCGCGACGTTCGTACCCAAATTCGTCGGATTCCTGGCGATCATGCTCGTCGGCTGGATCATCGCGAAGGTGGTCGCCAAGGTCGCCGATCGGGTGTTGCGCCGGGTCGGGTTCGACCGCCTGGTCGAACGCGGTGGCATCAAGGACATGCTGGCCAACAGCAAATATGACGCCACCGATCTGCTGTCGAAGCTGGTCTACTACGCGATCCTGCTGATCGCGCTGCAGATCGGCTTCGGCGTCTTCGGCCCCAATCCGGTCAGCACGATGCTCAACGGCATCGTGGCGTGGCTGCCGCGGGCGGCGGTCGCGATCGTCATCGTGTGCGTCGCGGGCGCGATCGCCCGCGTGGTCACCGACCTGATCGGCAATATGCTCAGCGGGCTGTCCTACGGCCGCATGCTGGGGCGGCTGGCCGCGGTGTTCATCTGGGGCGTCGGCATCATCGCCGCGCTCAACCAGATCGGTGTCGCCACCTCGGTGACCACGCCGATCCTGATCACCGTGCTGGCCACCATCGGCGGCATCCTGGTCGTCGGCATCGGCGGCGGCCTGATCCGGCCCATGCAGCAGCGCTGGGAGGGCTGGCTGGACACCGTCGAGGGCGAGATGCCGCAGCTGCGCGGCCATGCCGAGGCGTATCAGCGCGGGCGCGAGGATGCCGATCGGCAGCAGTGGGCGGGCACTCCGCAGCCCGGCGATCAGTGGACACCGCAGACCAGCGGTGCGAGCTATCGTCCGGAGGCCGGTTCCGAGCGCGGCTACGGCGGGTCGAGCTATGGCGGCTCGAGCTACGGCGGATCCGGTTACGGCGAGGCGCCGGGATACGGCAACCCGCAACAGCCGCACTGAGTTCGGCGACAACACGATCCCGGGCGGTCACGGAGCACTCCGTGGCCGCCCGGCTGCGTTCCTCGGGTGTCAGGTCTTCGCGCCCGCGAGGACGCAGACCGCGGCCAGCCGCAGCGGCAGCCACTCGGCAGCGGCCCAGCCGAGCAGGTCGCGCGGCGCCGGCACGGCACCGCGGCCGGAGTGTTCCAGCAGGCCGCGGGCGTATCCGGCGAGCAGCACGCCGGACGGCACGGTCGCCGAATTCTCCACACCGAGGTCGAGAATGTCGCGGACGGCCGCGGCATGCTGATCCAATGCCGCCGACAGCGCGGGCACCTCGCGCGCCGCGGCGAGCGCCGGGGCTCCGTGCGTGGAGTGCAGGCGTTTCAAGGTCTTGCGCGCCGACACTTCGAGCAACGCGGAGCCGAGCAAAAACACCCGCTCATGCTAGCAATCATGCAGCATTTGAAACACTGTGATGTAGCACTCGGCGCATCGGGGGCCCGGTTATCGTTCAGCATTCGATATGTGGTGAAAACCGCTGTCAGCGAAAGGCTTTGGCTCCGGTGAGTGCCTCGCCGAGCACCAGCTGATGCACCTCCGCGGTGCCCTCGTAGGTGAGCACCGACTCGAGATTGTTGGCATGGCGCAGCACCGGATAGTCGAGGGTGATTCCGTTGGCGCCGAGAATGGTGCGGCATTCGCGCGCGATGGCCAGCGCCTCCCGGGTGCTGTTGAGCTTGCCCGCGCTGACCTGTTCCGGCGCCAGCCCGCCGCGGTCCTTCAACCGGCCCAGGTGCACCGCCAGCAGCTCACCCTTGCCGAGTTCCACGGCCATATCCGCCAGTTTGGCCTGGGTCAGCTGGTAGGCGGCCAGCGGTTTGTCGAACACCTCGCGGGTGCGCGCGTAGTCGATGGTGGCGCTCAGGCAGTCGCGCGCCGCGCCCAGGGCGCCGAAGACGATGCCGAAGCGGGCCTCGGACAGGCATCCCAGCGGGGCGGCCAGCCCGCGCGCCTGTGGCAGCACGGCGTCCTCCGGCAGCCGGACCCCGTCCAGATCGAGTTCCGCGGTGATCGACGCGCGCAGCGACAGCTTGTGGTGCATTTCCCGGGCCGTGAAGCCCGGGGTGTCCGTGGGGACCAGGAAGCCGCGGATGCCGTCCTCCGCGCGCGCCCAGACCACCGCCACATCGGCCACCGAGCCGTTGGTGATCCACATCTTCGACCCGTCCAGCACCCAGTCCGCGCCGTCGCGCCGGGCGCGGGTGCGCATGCCGCCCGGATTGGAGCCGAAATCGGGTTCGGTCAGCCCGAAGCAGCCGATCACCCGCCCGGCGGCCATCTCGGGCAGCCAATGCCCTCGCTGCTCCGGCGAGCCGTACTTGTGGATCGCGGTCATCGCCAGCGAGCCCTGCACCGACACCATGCTGCGGATCCCCGAGTCGACCGCCTCCAGCTCGAGGCACGCCAGGCCGTACTCGGTCGCCGTGGTGCCCGCGCAGCCGTAGCCCTCGAGATGCATGCCCAGCAGGCCGAGCTTGCCCAGTTCGGGGGCCAGTTCGCGGGCGGGGAAGGTGCCGCGCTCGAACCAGTCGGCCACGTGGGGGCGCAGCCGCTGCTCGCCGAAACGCCGCACGGTCTCGCGGATCTCGCGTTCGGTGTCGCTGAGCAGGGAATCGATCGCGAACAACTCGTCTACGGTGACCATGGAATCACAGTATCGGCCCGCGGGGTTCCCGCGTCGGGGGCAGGAATGCCGCCCTTCTAGGCTTGCCCCATGACCGACGATCAGCTGGGGTTCTCCACACGGGCCGTGCACGCCGGATTCGATCCCGATCCGCAGACCGGCGCGGTGAACGTGCCGATCTACGCGAGTTCGACCTTCGCCCAGGACGGGGTGGGCGGGCTGCGCGGCGGCTACGAGTACGCCCGCACCGGCAATCCGACCCGCACCGCGCTGGAGGCCAACCTGGCCGCGCTGGAGTCGGGCCGGTACGGGCGGGCCTTCTCCTCCGGGATGGCGGCCACCGACTGTGCGCTGCGCGCGGCGCTGCGGCCCGGCGACCACCTGGTCATCCCGAACGACGCCTACGGCGGCACCTTCCGGCTCATCGACAAGGTGTTCACGCAGTGGGGCATCGAATACTCGGTGGCGCCGGTGTCGGACCCCGACGCGGTGCGCGATGCCCTGCGCCCCAACACGAAACTGGTCTGGCTGGAGACGCCCACCAACCCGCTGCTGAATATCGGCGATATCGCCGCGCTGGCCGATATCGCGCACGGCGGTAACGCGAAGCTGGTGGTGGACAACACCTTTGCCTCGCCGTACCTGCAGCAGCCGCTGCTGCTGGGCGCCGACATCGTGCTGCACTCGACCACCAAATATCTCGGCGGCCACTCCGATGTGGTCGGCGGTGCGCTGATCACCGACGACGCCGAGCTGGACGCGGCCTGGGGCTTCCTGCAGAACGGCGCCGGGGCGGTGCCCGGCCCCACCGACGCCTTCCTCACCCTGCGCGGCGTGAAAACCCTTGCGGTGCGGATGGATAGGCATTGCGACAATGCCGAGACCATCGCCGGATTCCTCGCCGACCATCCGGCGGTGGAGACGGTGATCTACCCGGGTCTCCCCGAGCATCCCGGGCACGCGGTGGCGCAGAAGCAGATGCAGCGGTTCGGCGGCATGATCTCGGTGCGGCTGCGCGGCGGGCGCCGGGCGGCGCACGACTTCTGCGCGAAGACCCGGATCTTCACCCTCGCCGAATCGCTGGGCGGGGTCGAATCACTGATCGAGCACCCGGGCGCGATGACGCACGCCTCCACCGAGGGCTCCGAACTCGAGGTTCCCGCCGATCTGGTGCGGCTCTCGGTCGGCATAGAGGACATCGCCGACCTGCTGGCCGATATCGAACAGGCGCTGGGCTGACCGCCTCGCCGTGAACACGACGGCCGCACCGAACGGGTTTCGGTGCGGCCGTTGCACGTTCGTCGCTGTGGCCCGGGGCGGCGGTGCTGCCTCCACCGCCGCGGGCCGAGCGCGTTCGTCAGCTGTGGTAGGGCTCCGCGCTGACCAGCGTCACCTTCATGGTGTTGCCGTTGGGCAGCGTGTACTCACGCGTCTCGCCGACCTTGGCGTTGATGAGGGCGCCGCCCAGCGGCGAATTCGGCGAGTACGTCTCGAGATCGGTACCGCCCAGGCCCTCCTCGCGGGTCGCGATCAGGAACGTCTCGGTATCGGTCTCGTCGCCGTCGTAATAGACCTTGACGACCGATCCCGGCAGCGCGACCCCGGACTTGGTCGGTGCCACGCCCACCTTGGCGTTGTTCAGCAGCTCCTGCAGCTGGCGGATGCGTGCCTCCTGCTGGCCCTGCTCCTCGCGCGCCGCATGGTAGCCGCCGTTCTCCTTCAGGTCGCCTTCTTCGCGGCGTTCGTTGATCTCGGCCGCGATGACCGGACGGTTGGCAATGAGCGCGTCGAGTTCGCCCTTGAGCCTTTCATGCGACTCCGGTGTGAGCCAGGTCACGTTCGTCTCAGTCATCTCGATCACTCCCTAGTAGTTGTTCCCGGCGAGCCGGGATTCCCTGATATCCGCTGCTCCACGCGCCCGGAGACGCGCACAGCAGCAGTGGACGGCTAGAGCGATCCCTGGGGGATGTACTAGAACCCCGACAGGCCCTGCTCCGCGCGCACCTCGAGTGCCCGGAACCGACAGCGCTGGCCGCCAATGCAGCAAACACGGCTCCGAGCCTCGGAACCGTGTGTTGAGCCATTTTAGCACGATCTACAAATTCGCAGGTCGGAGCGATGATTGCGAGGCGTTTCGCCCGGATCGGGATTTCTGAGGATGCCGCCTAGGGGTCAACCGGCCCGTAAATAGGCGGGGATTTTGTCGCTGCACCCGTAAATATCGCCCGCGGCGGGACGGCCGGTCGTGCGGACGGTCGCGGTCAGTTCGACGGTTCCGCTGGTCGAGGCGGGGATCAGGACCTCGCGGCGGCCCACCTCGGCCTGATCGGAGTCCATGGCGCGCACGAAGCAGACGATCGGCCGGTCGGGATGTTCGCGGGTGACCTTGAAGTGGATGTCGAGGGTGGAGTCGTTCACCACCGAATAGCCGAGCTGTTCGGGTTCGATCTCCTCGGGCCCGAACTTCAGGTAGGCCGCGACGGCCACGGCCACGCCGATCAGGACCGCCGCCGCCCCGAGCGCGTAGGGCAGCCAGGGGCGATGACGGCGGGGCCGGGTCCCGTAGCGGTCGGCGACGCGGTCGAGTTCCGGCGCTCCCTGGCTCATCGGCGGTCGCTCCTGTGGTCGATCGGTGGGGGTAGGTCGGAACAAATGACGGTCGAATGGAACTATATGGGGTGGAGATCGGCGCGAGTGCTGGGCGGGTCGTGTTCGTGCGGCCACCTCCGTGGCCACGGAGAGCCCGCTCGCGCCATGGAGACTTCGACACCCGCCGGTACAGAGCGATGAGGTGAAGACGGTGAGCAACGAGGTGAACGAGACGTGAGTGGCCTTCGCCTCATGGCGGTGCATGCCCACCCCGACGACGAGTCCAGCAAGGGCGCCGCGACCACCGCGAAGTACGCGGCGGAGGGCAACGACGTCCTGGTCGTCACCCTGACCGGCGGCGAGCGCGGGTCGATCCTCAATCCGGCGATGGACGTGCCCGGCATCCTCGACCGCATCAACGAGGTGCGCCGCGAGGAGATGGCCGAGGCCGCCAAGGCCCTGGGGGTGCAGCAGCACTGGCTGGGCTTCGTGGATTCCGGCCTGCCCGAGGGCGATCCGCTGCCGCCGCTGCCGGAGGGCTGCTTCGCGCTGGTGCCGCTGGAGGAGGCCACCGAGGCCCTGGTGCGGGTGGTGCGCGAATTCAAGCCGCACGTGATGACCACCTACGACGAGAACGGTGGCTATCCGCACCCGGACCACATCATGTGCCACAAGGTGTCGGTGGCCGCGTTCGAGGCGGCCGGTGATCCGGAGCGGTTCCCCGATGCCGGTGAGCCGTGGACGCCCCTGAAGCTGTACTACGACCACGGCTTCAGCATCCAGCGGATGGAGGTGTTCGCCGACGAGTACGAGCGGATCGGCGAGCCGTTCCCGATGCAGGAGTGGCTGGACCGGTTCCGGTCGATGGCGGCCGAGCGCGGCGACATCATGGCCCGGGTGACCACGCAGATCGAATGCGGCAAGTACTTTCCGCAGCGTGACGACGCCCTGCGCGCGCACGCCACCCAGATCGACCCGAACGGGGCGTTCTTCGCCATTCCGATGGAGATGCAGCAGCGCCTGTGGCCGACCGAGGAATTCGAGCTGGCCCGGACCCGGGTGCGCACCGAGATCCCGGAGACGGACCTGTTCGCGGGTATCCGGGAGGCCGAGGACGCGCGCACCGCGCTCGGGGACACCGCGCGATGATTCTCACCCTGCTCGCGCAGCCCACCACCAACCCGACGGGACCCGAATTCGGTAAGGCATCCCCGCTGGGCCTGGTCATCATCCTCGTGCTGCTGGCGGGCACGGTGCTGCTGGTGCGGTCGATGAACAAGCACATCAAGCGCCTGCCCGCCGAATTCTCGCCGGAGCATCCGGAGCCGGATCAGGAGGCCGACGACGGCACCGAGCACGGCGCCGTCCAGTCCGAACCCGCCGCATCGGAGGCGCGGCCGGAGCCCTCTCCGAAGCGAGACGCCCCGGGCGCCACGTAAGGGTGGTGCCGATTCCGCCGTCGTGCCTCGACTTCGGCGGGTGACGCGGTCGTCCGCTGCTCGACCTCGCGATTGTCTGTCGCAGGCGGAGTTCCGCCGGTCACCACCGAGGCATACGACGGCTACGGCATCGGGAGCGCGCCGCCGATCGCCGTCGAACGGCGGGCCGCGTGGGTGCTCAGAACGGTGGATCGTGATGCCTGCGGCGGCACAGGTCGCAGTCGCAGTCGAAATAGCCGATACCGGCGCTGCCGTGGGCGCCGCGGCGCTCGGCGTCTTCGAGGTCGGCGAACCACGGGCGGCGCGCGGACCTGGTCTCCAGCGAGGTCGAGTTCTTCATGTTTGCGAAGTACCCCGTAGACGGACACCGCTGCATTGCGGTTTCGGCACAGCTGAGTCCGAACCCGCTCACGCCGTCCCGGGCTCACCCGCCTCGGCGGCCGCTTCGAGGTCGGCGATGCTGCCCGACATGATCGTCCGCACATGCGCGGTGATGCGTTCGGCCGACCAGTCCCACCAGGCCACGGCCAGCAGCCGGGCGATCTCGGAGTCGCTGTAGCGGGTCCGGATGAGACGCGCCGGATTGCCCCCGACGATGCCGTAGTCGGGCACGTCCCCGGTGACCACGGAGCCGGTGCTGATGATCGCGCCGTGACCGATCCGCACGCCGGGCATCACCGTCGCGCCGTTACCGAACCAGACGTCGTTGCCGACGACGGTGTCCCCGCGGCTCGGCAGGCCGGTGAGCAGGTCGAAGTGATCCGACCACGAGCCGCCCAGGGTGGGGAACGGGAAGGTGGAGGGGCCGTCCATGCGGTGGTTGGCGCCGTTCATGATGAACCGGACCCCGGTGCCCAGGGCGCAGAACTTGCCGATGATCAGCTTCTCCGGGCCGTAGTGGTACAGGACGTTGCGGGTCTCGAACGCGGTCGGATCGTCCGGGTCGTCGTAGTAGGAATACTCCCCGACCTCGATCAGGGGCGAGGTGACCAGCGGCTTCAGCTGCACCACGCGCGGCTGGCCCGGCATGGGGTGGAGCACGGTCGGGTCCGCGGGGACCTGCGCGGGCGCGTCGGGCACGGAAACTCCTTCGGTGAGTGAGCGATCGGGCACGCCACCACGTCGAGCACGTACCGAACTGCCTCGGCAGAATAGCGGGGCCCGCCCGGAGCGCCGGCGGGGGCGGGGGGGGGGGGGCGGGGGATGGGGTGGGGGGGGGCGGGGGGAGGGGCGG
>NZ_JARWQD010000368.1 GCF_029869545.1 Nocardia wallacei
CGGGAAGAGTGGGCCTCGCCCTGCCGGGAAGAGTGGGGCCTGGTCCGCTGGGAACAAAGGAAGGACTGGCGCTCTGTCATCCATCCTGCGCGACCGCTGCCGTCGTTCCCAGCGAGCTGTCTCCTCCTCCTTTCCCGGCCGAGGGCGTGTCGGAATGCGGGGGCGTGCCGGGAATGGTGGGGCTAGCTCACTGTGCCTGTCGGGACGGTGGCTGTGGATTCTCCGCTGGAGACCATGCTGCGGACCTGGCGGGCGGCTACCGACAAGGTGGCGAGGTCGTAGGTGCCTACCGCGTAGATTTCGCCGAGGGCGGCGCGGGCGCGGGCCAGGCGGGAGCGGTTGGTGGACTCCCAGTAGGCGATCTTCTCGTCGGGGGTTTCGGCGGGGTCGGTCGCGGCGAGGACGTCGACGGTCAGGGAGCGCAGCGAGTCGTACAGGTCGTCGCGGACTGCGAGGCGGGCCAGGGTGCGCCAGCGGTCACCGCGGTCGAGTCCGGCGACGGCGGTGAGCAGGCGCTGGATCTCGAAATGCAGATCGAGGGCGTAGTAGAGCGCGGCCACCTCGTCGGCGTCCCGTTCGCAGATGTCGGCGATATCGAGCACGTCCAGCAGCGGGAAGCGGTGCACGAGCAGCGCCACCTCCTCGGCCAGCTCCCGCGGCGCGCCGCGTTCGATCGGTCCGCCGGAGCGCTGCAGCACGTCGTCGGCGAGCGGGCCGGGCCGCCACGACGGCACCTTGTCGGCCAGCGCCTGAACTCCCTTGCGGTAGCGGGTGATTCCGGCGCCGATCGCCAGCGGCTGCGGGCGATTGGCCAGCAGCCACCGGGAGGCGCGGTCGAGGGTGCGCTTGGTTTCCAGCTCCAGTTCGTTGCGCACCGCGGTCGGCATCGGCGTGGTCCGGATGCGCTGCCACAGGTCGCGCAGGTCGAAGATCTCCACCGCGGCGGTGAAGGCCCGCACGGCGTCCTCGGCCGTGGCGCCGGTCTCCTCGCTCAACCGGAAGGCATAGGTGATGCCGCCGTAGTCGACGACATCGTTGACCACCATGGTCGCCAGGATCTCGCGGCGCAGCGGGTGGCGGCCGATGGCGGCGCCGAACCGTTCGCGCAGCGGCACCGGGAAGTAGGTGGGCAGCACTGCTTCGAAGGCGGTGCTGTCCAGCAGATCCCCGGCCAGCAGATCGGCCTTCAGCGAAAGCTTCACGTGGGCAAGCAGATTCGCCAACTCCGGCGAGGTGAGGCCCTGGCCGTCGGCGATGCGGCGTTCCAGCTCGGCGTCGGTGGGCAGCGCCTCCAGCCGCCGGTTGAGCCCGCGACGGTTCTCCAGCTCGGAGATCAGCCGGCGATGGACCACCGCCAGCGGCACCGCCTCGGCACGCGACAACCCCATCTGGACGTTCTGAGAGATGTTGTCGCGCAGGACGAGTTCGGACACCTCGTCGGTCATCGCGGCGAGCAGCGCATTGCGTTCGTCGACGACGAGGTCTCCGCCGGACACCACACCGTCCAGCAGCACCTTGATGTTGACCTCGTGGTCGGAGCAGTCCACACCCGCCGAGTTGTCCAGCGCGTCGGTGTTCATCCGTCCGCCGTTGCGGCAGAACTCGATTCGGCCCAGCGCCGTGAGACCGAGGTTGCCGCCCTCACCGATCACCTTGACCCGCAAGGCATTCGCGTCGACCCGCACCGCGTCGTTGGACTTGTCGCCGACGTCGGGGTGGGTCTCGGACGACGCCTTGACGTAGGTGCCGATGCCGCCGTTCCACAGCAGATCGACGGGGGCGAGCAGGATGGCCCGGATCAGTTCCGGCGGGGACAGCGTGATCACGCTCGGGTCCAGGTCCAGGGCCTGCCGGACCTGCGGGCTGATCGGGATGGCCTTGGCGGTGCGGTCGTAGACCCCGCCGCCCTCGCTGATCAGCGAGGTGTCGTAATCCCGCCACGACGAACGCGGCAACGCGAACAACCGCCCCCGCTCCCGGAACGACCGCCCCGCATCAGGATCCGGATCCAAGAAAATATGCCGATGATCGAACGCCGCC
>NZ_JARWQD010000369.1 GCF_029869545.1 Nocardia wallacei
GCCGCCCCCGGGTTCGAGCCGCTGGCACGCGCCTTCGCGCGGTTCGTCGGCGATCGGCCCGGCGCGGGTGGGGCACTGGCGGTGTACCGCCACGGCGAGCCCCTGGTCGACCTCTGGACCGGCGCCGCCTCGGCCACCACCCCGTGGGCGCGCGAGACCGGCAGCATCGTCTTCTCCGCGACCAAGGGGATCGCCGCCACGGTCATCCACCGGCTCGCCGACCGCGGGCTGCTGGACTATGCCGCGCCGGTCGCCGAGTACTGGCCGGAGTTCGGGGCCGCGGGTAAGGACCGGATCACCGTGCGGCAGGTGCTGACGCACAGCGCCGGGCTGTCCGGACTGCCGCTGATCGCCGGGGGCCTCGACGAGGTCCTCGACCACGAGCTGATGCAGGATCGCCTGGCCGCCGCGAAACCCGATGCGCTGCTGGGCATTCCGACCTATCACGCGCTCACCTTCGGCTGGCTGCTGGCGGGCTTGGCGCGGGCGGTCACCGGCCACGGCATGGCCGAGCTGTTCCGCAGCGAGGTCACCGAGCCGCTCGGAATCGACGGCATCCACCTGGGCCGCCCACCCGCCGGGGCCGTCACCACCGTCGCGGCTCTGGCCGGTACGCGATTGGCCCTGGTCGGGGCGCCGGTGGCCGCGATGTTCCTCGGTCACGCCTACGGAATTCCCGGCGCCGCCGGTGCCGCCGCCCGGGCGCTGTTCCTGCCCGGCCTGGAGGGACTGCTGGAGGGCGACGACCCGGCGATCCTCGATACCGAGATGCCCGCCGGTAACGGTGTCTGCACCGCGAACGGCCTGGCCGCGATGTACGGCGCGCTCGCCTCCGGCGGGATGGTGGCCGGTCGGCGCTATCTGTCGGCCGAGACGATGAAGGCGATTCGCCGCGTCGAGCGCTACCGGCTCGACCACGCCCTGTTCTACATCCCGATGATGTGGCACCTGGGCTACCACTCGCTGCCGGTACCCGGCGCGCGCACCGGTTTCGGCCATATCGGCCTGGGCGGATCCTTCGGCTGGGCAGACTCGCGCTCGGGCCTGTCGGTCGGCTTCGTACACAACCGCCTGAGCATGAACAAGCTCAGCTGGGATCAACTCGCCGCGGGCTGGGTGCTCCCCCTGGCCGTCCGCTGCGCCCGCACCACGGCCCGTCGCCCCCTCCGCCTCCCCACCGAGGAAGCCGCCTGACCCGGTGGGTCAGGTGAGGTAGCGGTAGGCGGGGGAGCCGGGGTCCAGGCGCTCGCATTGGATCGGGGAGTCGTGCATGCGCTTTTGGAGGGCCTCCAGGCCGTCGGGGGAGCCCAGTTCGATGCCGACCAGGGCGGCGCCGGTCTCGCGGTTGTTGCGCTTGACGTATTCGAACAGGGTGATGTCGTCGTCGGGGCCCAGCACCTCGTCGAGGAACCGGCGCAGCGCGCCCGGCTCCTGCGGGAAGTCCACCAGGAAATAGTGTTTCAGGCCCTGATGGACCAGCGAGCGCTCGATCACCTCGCCGTAGCGGGAGACGTCGTTGTTGCCGCCCGACACCAGGCACACCACCGTCGACCCGGGCTCCACCGCGATCTCGGCGAGCGCCGCCACCGCCAGCGCACCGGCGGGCTCGGCGATGATGCCCTCGTTCTGATAGAGCTCGAGCATGGCGGTGCAGATCGCGCCCTCGTCGACCTGCATCAGGCGGAACGAGCCTGCGCCCCTGGGGGATTCGGTCGCGGTCAGCAGCGGCAGCGAGGCGTGTGAGCGGATCCGGCTGCCGAACTTCGACACCGCCGCGTACGGCAGTTCGCCGATGCGGCGCACCGCGGCGCCGTCGACGAACGGGTCGATCTCCGGCAGCGTCACCGGGCCGCCGGCCACCAGTGCCGCCGTCATCGACGCGGCGCCGCCCGGCTCCACCCCGAGAATCGCTGTGGCGGGCGACCTTTCGCGCAAGTAGGTGCCGATCCCGGCCAGGCAGCCGCCCCCGCCGACCGGCACGATCACCAGATCCGGTGCGGTGCCGAGCTGTTCGAGGATTTCGGCGGCGATGGTGCCCTGACCGGCGGCGGTGCGCGGATCGTCGAACGGGGCCACCATGGTCGCGCCCGTGCGTGCCACATCGGCGGCGGCCGCGGCGGCCGCGGCGTCGTAGGTGTCGCCGACGGCAATCAGCTGCACGAACGCGCCGCCGTGCGCGCGGATCCGGTCACGCTTCTGCTTCGGCGTCGTGGTCGGCACGTAGATGCGGCCCTGGATGCCCATCGAGCGGCAGGCGAAGGCCACGCCCTGCGCGTGATTCCCGGCGCTGGCCGCCACCACCCCCGCGGCGCGCTCGGCGTCGGACAGCTGCACGATCAGGTTGTACGCGCCGCGCAGCTTGTAGGAGCGCACCGCGGTCAGGTCCTCGCGCTTGACATAGACGTCCGCGCGCGCGGCCGCCGACAACCGCTCGATCCGCTGCAGCGGCGTGGGATCGATAATGTCGGAAATTCGCTTGGCGGCAGCATCGATCTCGTCCGCGCTCAGCTCGGGCAGCGGACCGGACATCTTCTGTGCGACATCAAGCGGGTTGGACACCCGATCATGCTATCTGGCGGCCCCCGCCCGGCAATGCCCACGGTCTCACCGTCACGCGGGGGCATGTGGGGGCGTGCGCACGGTCTTGTTGGTGTGCGGCCTCGGAGGAGGCGCGGCCTATCGACGGTGCGCGGCGCGTGGTGGGCCGCGCACCGTGCGGGCCGGGCTACTGCGGGGTGAGGACGAAGACCGGGATCTGGCGGTCGGTCTTCTTCTGGTATTCGGCGTAGTCGGGCCAGACGGCGACGGCCCGGTCCCACCACTGGGCCTTCTCCTCGCCGAAGACCTCGCGGGCGATGTAGTCCTTGACCACGGCGCCGTCGCGCAGGTCGACGTGCGGATCGGCCTTGATGTTGTGGTACCAGACGGGGTGTTTCGGCGCCCCGCCGAGCGAGGCGACGACCGCGTACTCGCCGTCGTGCTCGACCCGCATCAGCGCCGTCTTGCGCAGTTTGCCGGTCTTGGCGCCGCGCGTGGTGAGCAGGATGATCGGCACACCCTGCAGGGTGTTGGCCTCCGCGCCGTTCGAGGATTCGAACTTCTCTGCCTGTTCGCGGGCCCAAGCCGACGTGCTGGGTTCGTACTCTCCGGTAAGTGGCATGCCTCTCACAATGCCCGCCGCGGTGGAAGTTATTCCTGGGACGAAAAATGTTCGTTGGCCCGAACTTCGCCGTCCGTGTACCCTGACGACATGGCAGTGGTAGACCCCACCTCGCGCCCCGCGCTCGCCTCCCGGCAGGTGATCGACATCGCGGGCACGCCGTGGCCTGTCTACAAACTCGAGGCCCTCGCGCTCGCGATGGTGACCTGCCTGATTCTCGCCCTCATCACCGGTTCCCTGCAGGCCGCGGTCCTGACCGCCGCCGCGGCGGGCGCGCTGCGCTGGATCCTCGGCGCCGTGCGGGCCTCCGCGCCGGACCGGCCGCGCGGCTGAACCGGTCGCCTGGATTCTCTACGACGTGAAGAGTTCGTCGAGATGCTGATCGATCGCGGCGAGGGCCTGCGCGGGAGTGATGACCTCCAGGTCGAGAAGGGGCGTCAGGCCGGTCAGCGCGAGGATGCGGTCGGTCTCGGTGTTCGCGTCGCGATCGCGAGCGATCCTTCCGTCGGTGATCGCTTGCGTGATGAGTACTCGGACACGTTCCCGTCCCTGACGTAAGCCCTCGCGCGTACGATCGCGAATCGTGTTGTCGTGCAATGCTTCCAGAACGTAAGCGGCATTCATTCGGCTCGTCGCGCGCGCATCGTCGTGCAGCGGCAGCATTTCCGTGAGGGTCAACCGCAGGACGTCTCTAGGGTGCGGCACCGCGCCGAGCGCCTCCAGGCCACGTGCCACTCGCTGAGCGGTCTGTTCGGCGGCGAAGTCCATCGCGAAAGAAAGCAACTCCTGACGGCTCGCGAAGTAGTGCTGGAGCTGGCCGTGTGACATCTCGGCCTCCGTCGCCACCTCACGCAGGCTCAGGCGCAGCACTCCGCGTTGATCCACCACGCGCCACAGGGCGCGAGCGATCGTTTCGCGACGCTCGCGGTGATCGACCTGTTTCGGCAACGCGCACCCCTGTCGTTTATGCAATACAGATGACATAATACATCTGACTTGGAAAGGTGATGCGAATGATCGAACGGCCGAGGAACGTCGAAGAACCCACCGCATTCGCCGACCCTGAGCTGGAGAAGGCGTATTTCGCGGCCTACGACGCGGTGATGGCATATTGGCCGGTTCCTGCCGAGACGGTAGATCTTGCGGGGCGGTACGGAACGACACGAGTCACGTCCGCGGGCCCGACCGCGGCGCCATCGCTGGTCCTGCTCCACGGATACAGTGGCACGTCCGGAATGTGGTACCCGGTGGTCGGTTCGCTGGCCGAGGAGCATCACGTGCGGGCCGTGGACACCATCGGCGAGCCGGGCCGCAGTCGACACACCGGCGCCCCCTTGACCAGCATGGACGATCTCGTGGACTGGCTGGCGGAAACTTTCGATCTGCTCGGGCTACCCGCCGCCGACCTGTGCGGCCAGTCGCTGGGCGGACACCTCGCGCTCCGGTTCGCGCTCGCCCATCCCGAACGGGTGCGGCGACTGGTCCTGCTCGATCCGCCCCTGGTCTTCGCCGGACTCAGCCCGGAGTTCGAGGAGTTGGGGCGCAACCGCGACCCGCACCCGACCTTCGAGGATGCCCGCGCGATGCTGGCACCGGGCGCCCCCGGCAGCCTGCCAGCGCATCTGGAGGCATACCTCGACCTGCTCGCTCGGGGAGCCGCTCACTTCCCGGCCTCGCCGATCGTTCATCCGCAGCTGCCGGACGGGCTGACGCACCTGCCGGTCCCGACCCTCGTCGCCCTGGCCGGGGCGAGCCAGGTGCATGATTCGGAGGTGGCCGCGAAGGCCGCGCGGCGTGCCGGGGCGCACACGGTGATTCTCCCCGGTGCGGGGCACGGCCTCCTCGCCGACGTCGAACCCGTCCGCAGCCTCGTCCTCGAACACCTCCGGCGAAAGGACTCGCCGACCTGATACCGCGACAGCGAACCCCGAACCGCTGACCCGCCCTGGCCGCGCTAGGTGAACCGGTCGGCGAGTTCGGTCGATATTTCGTAGTGGCGCACGAGGAACCCGCGTTCATCGAGCCTCTTACGGCGTAGCCAGCCGGTCACCTCGGCGTTGCACTTGCTGGCGTTGCACGACCCGCACGCGGGGACGACATTGCCGAGCGTGTAGCGGCCGCCGCGCGAGATGGCCTGCACGCAGTCCTTCTGCAGCGAGGCGGCGGGGGACCCGCAGTAGGCGCACCCACCCCAGGACGTTCTCAGCGCATCCCACTGCGCGTCGGTGAGGTCATGGTCGCCGCGCGCCATCCGCTTCTTGCGCTTACGCGCGGCACGAACCTGTTTGCTACCGCCGGACGGCATGAACCGAGCGTAGACCGGGCGACCCTTTCGAGAAGGCTGGCGCGCTGGAAACGAGATTATCGAACGTATGTTCGAGAATTGGGTTATGGTGGTGTGCGTGAACATACATTCGACTGCGCTGGCGCGGAAGGCTTCGGCTGGAGGATGGCCGGAACTGGCCGATGTCGACTTGCTGCGCACCCTTGTCGAGACCGAGCGCTGCCGGAGGCGGCTGGATGCGGCCATGCGGGCGGCCGTCGCCGAGGCCGAGCGGCGTGGACTCGCCGCGGACACCGGCTATCGGGACACCGTGGAGCTACTGACCGATCTGCTGCGGATCAGTGCCCCCGAAGCGCGTCGGCGAATCGAGTACGCGGCTCCGCAGGCCCGCTCGCGCTCCAGGAAGGTGTGGCGGGTGCTGGCGGCGGCCAGTTGAGCATCGCCGCTAGATGCGTTCGGCCCGTTGGCTTTTCGGTCCGACCGGTCGGACGCGAATGCCGCGGGAAGGTTCCGTATCGGATGGCCGGGCCCGTAGGAGGTCGGTGATCAGCGGGTTGGCATCGGACGCGCGAGTCGCCAGGACGACGCGGACCGGGTCGATGCCCTCGATGGGCGCGGTGGTCGGGCCGGGGTGTAGCTGGGGACGCCGATCTCCGGCGGCCAGGATCAGTACGGTCCGTGCCTCGGCGACGAGGTCGAGCTTGCCCTCGAAGGATTCGTAGCCGCTCGGCGCGCTGGGTGCCGCGCCGCAGTCGGGCGGGGCTCCAGGCGGGCGAAGGTTCGTCGCGGAGGTCGTCGACGTACACCACCGGCGCCGAGTTCGCGGTGGACGGCGGTGGCGGCCAGTTGTGAGACCGTCCACGGTCCGATGGTGTTAGCGTTAACAGAATGTCGGCCGGGCCCGTGGTGTGGGGAAATGCGGTCGACAGGCATTGACGGGCAAGCGCTTTCGGTGGTCTCCGGGTCGCCGTGGGTGAGGGCCCGGCGGCAACACGGCTAACCTGAAATCGGGAACAACCGGGGCCGCGCGGGTACAGCGGTCCGGAAGGTAGGGGCTGTGAGTGAGCTTGCGAGCATATCGAGCGCGGCCGAATGCCCGCCCGGAACGGGGCGAGCATCGGCGAGGCGGCGTCACGAACGAGCTTGCGGGCGGTTCGGCCGAGGTGAACGAGCTTGCGAGTGCGACGGCCGAGGTGGACGAGCTTGCGGGCGGGATGGCCGAGCTGAACGAGCTTGCGGGCGGGATGGCCGGGGTGAACGAGCTTGCGGGCGGGATGGCCGAGGTGGACGAGCTTGCGGGTGGGATGGCCGGGGTAATCGAGCTTGCGGGCGGGTCGGAGGTTACCGATCCTGTGGCCGGGCGCTTCGGCCGAGGCTGGGCGGGGCGGTGTCATGAGCGGCCTTGCGAGCGAATCTTCGGCACGGCGCACCGCCCGGCGGGAGCGGCCCGCGGAGGGTGCCCGGCCCGCGGTGATGACCGATGTCGCCAAGCTGGCTGGCGTCTCCCATCAGACCGTGTCGCGGGTGCTCAACAGCAGCCCGCAGGTGCGGCCCGAGACGCGGGAGAAGGTGCTGCGGGCGGTAGCCGAACTCGGGTACCGGCCCAATGCGATGGCACGCGGGCTCGTCAGCCGCCGCTCCAAGGTGCTGGGCGTGGTCACCTTCGACACCTGCCTGTACGGTCCGGCCTGCATGATGCTCGGCATCGAAAGGGCCGCGCGCGCAGCGGGTTACGGCGTCAGCATCGTCACCCTCGAGCAGGTGGACCGCGGCGGGGTGCTCGCGGCCGTGGATACGCTGGCCGATCAGGGCGTGGACGGCGTCATCATCATCGCGCCGCAGATCGCCGCGGCGGCCGCGTTGCACAACCTGCCGCCGCGGCCGGTCGCGGTCGCCGTGGAGGCCGGGCAGGACGCGCCGCTGCCGTCGGCGGCCGTCGACCAGTTCGAGGGCACCCGCCTGGCCGTGCAGCATCTGCTGGATCTGGGGCACGCCACCGTGTGGCACGTCTCGGGCCCGAGCGACTCGCTCGAGTCCCGCGACCGGATCGACGGCTGGCGGCACACCCTCACCGCGGCGGGCGCCACGGTGCCGCCGCCGATCGGCGGGGATTGGAGCGCGCGCTCGGGCTACGAGGCGGGCCTGATGCTGGCCGCGCAGCCCGGCGTGACCGCCGTGTTCACCTCCAACGACCAGATGGCCCTGGGATTGCTGCGCGCCTTCGCCGAGCGCGGCATCCGCGTGCCCGAGGACGTGTCGGTGGTCGGATTCGACGACATTCCCGAGGCCGCCTACCTGTCCCCGCCGCTGACCACCGTGCGCCAGGACTTCGACGAGGTGGGCCGGCGCAGCATGGGGCTGCTGCTGCGATTGCTGGAGGCCGAGGGCGAGGTCCCGGCCCCGCCGCCGGTGGTGCCGACGCTCGTGGTGCGGGAGAGTTCGGCGGCACCGCGCCCGGCCTGACCCCGCCGACTCGGGCAAACGCCCATGTGCGCGCACACATTGCAGCTCGGGCATCTCCGTGTGTGTCGCGCCGGGGAAATAGCCTCCGGCTACTAATGTCCGCCACATGTCGCGTGTCCTGTGGAGGGTGTGCCTGGCCGCCGCGGCCGTCGTCGTGGCGGCGGCGCCGGTCGCGGGCGCGGAGCCGGAGGCGCTGCCCCCGCACGAGAAGACCTTCCCCTCGCCGTTCGGCAGCTTCACCGTCGGCAGCCGCGACGAGACCGTCAACCGGATCCCGCCGCTGAACATGGTGGGCACCACGCGCGAGGCCCTGGTCAGCAACGTCACCTACGGGCGGATCGACGGCCCGGCCGGGGGCAAGCTCGCGACCGGGTACCACGTCGGGTGCGCGGTCTCGATCGGTGCCGGAACCCTCGGCGCCACACCCGAAGCCGAGGTGGGCATCGAAGGAGCGCAGACGCCGATCCCGCACGCCCTGGTCGACGCCAACCCGGTCGCGACGATCAACCTCAATCCCGGCGAGGTGAAGGAGGTCGCCGTCGCCGAGAAGGAGATCATCCCCGGCAAGAACGTGCAGATCGTGACCCGCGACTTCCACATCGTCGTCAATGCCTGCAGCGGCCCGGTCACGATCCGGCAGTTCACCTACCTGTACGCCAAGTCCGCCGAGGTCGACGACAGCGGGGCCGTCTTCGGCGAATCGACCTGGCTGTAGGTTCCGGAGTCGGCTAGCTCGTCAGGCACCCCGGGCCCAGCAGCGCCTTCAGGTCGCCCATCAGCGCCGAGGACGGCGAGACGCGCAGGTTGTCGGCGACGCGGAGCATCGTCGTCTTCTCGCGCGAGCCGAGGTGGCGGATGTGGACGTCGGCCGTGCCGGGATGGCTGGACAGCACCCGCTTGAGCGCGCCGATCTTGTCGGGCGTGCACAGCCGCGTCGGAATCGTCACCGCCAGCGGCTTTTCCATGCCGATGGCGGACAGGTCCGGCACCGCGAGGTCGTTGGCGATCAGCGAGATGCGGTCGTCGCGCACGGAGACGCGGGCCTTCACCAGCACCACCGCGTCCTCGACGACGTCCATGCCGTACACCGAGAACGCCTGCGGGAAGAACAGCACCTCGATACCACCGGTGAGATCCTCCAATTGCGCGGAGGCCCACGGCATGCCGTTCTTGTTGATGCGGCGGGTGACCGAGGCGAGGATGCCGCCGATGGTGATCTGCGTGCCGTCCTTCACATCGCCCTCGAGGATGGAGGGGATCGGGGTGTCGGTCTGCGCGGCCAGCACGTGTGCCACGCCGTCGAGCGGATGGCCGGATACGTACAGGCCCAGCATCTCCCGCTCGAGCGCGAGCTTGTGCTTGGTGTCCCACTCCTCGTCGGGCACCTTCACGTCGAAGACCGAGGCCACCGACTCGTCGCCGTCGTCGAGGCCGCCGAACAGGTCGAACTGGCCGATCGCCTCGGCCTTCTTGGTGGCCATCACCGAATCGATGGCATCGGAGTGCACCAGCATCAGGCCCTTGCGCGGATGCCCGAGCGAATCGAAAGCGCCTGCCTTGATGAGGGATTCGGTGACCTTCTTGGTGCAGGCGATGGCGTCGATCTTGTTCAGGTAGTCGGAGAAGTCGGTGAACTTCGACTTCTCCTTGCGCGCGGCGATGATCGACGCCACCACGTTGGCGCCGACGTTGCGCACCGCGCCCAGGCCGAAGCGGATGTCGTTGCCGACCGAGGCGAAGTTGTGCTCGGACTCGTTGACGTCGGGCGGCAGCACCTGGATGCCGAGGCGGCGGCAATCGGACAGGTAGACCGCGGCCTTGTCCTTGTCGTCACCGACGGAGGTGAGCAGCGCCGCCATGTATTCGGCCTGATAGTTGGCCTTGAGGTAGGCGGTCCAGAACGACACCAGGCCGTACCCGGCGGCGTGCGACTTGTTGAACGCGTACCCGGCGAACGGGAGGATGGTGTCCCACAGCGCCTTGATGGCCGCCTTGGAATAGCCGTTGTCCTGCATGCCCTTTTCGAAGCCCTCGAACTCGGCCTCTAGGACCTCGGCCTTCTTCTTGCCCATGGCGCGGCGCAGAATATCGGCTCGGCCGAGGGAGTACCCGGCGACCTTCTGCGCGATCTGCATGATCTGCTCCTGGTACACGATCAAACCGAACGTGTCGGCCAGGATGTCCTTCAGCGGCTCCTCGAGCTCCGGGTGGATCGGCTTGACCTCTTGCCGCCCGTTCTTGCGGTCGGCGTAGTCGTTGTGGGCGTTCATGCCCATCGGGCCGGGGCGATACAGCGCCAGCACGGCGACGATGTCCTCGAAGCCGGTGGGCTGCATGCGCCGCAGCAGATCCCGCATGGCGCCGCCGTCGAGCTGGAAGACGCCGAGGGTGTCGCCGCGGGCCAGCAGCTCGTAGGTGGCCGCGTCCTCGAGCGGCAGGTTCTCGAGGTCGAGGTCGACGCCGCGGTTGGACTTCATGTTCTCCAGCGCGTCACCGATCACGGTGAGGTTGCGCAGACCCAGGAAGTCCATCTTCAGCAGGCCGATGGCCTCGCAGGACGGGTAGTCCCAGCCTGTGATGATCGCCCCGTCCTGGGCGCGCTTCCACAGCGGGATGGCGTCCATCAGCGGCTCGGAGGACATGATCACCGCGCAGGCGTGCACGCCGGCGTTGCGGATCAGGCCCTCCAGGCCGCGGGCGGTCTCGTAGATCTTGTTGATGTCCGGGTTGGTGTTGATCAGCTCCCGGACCTCGGTGGCCTCCTTGTACCGCTCGTGCTCGGGATCCATGATTCCCGACAGCGGAATGTCCTTGGCCATGATCGGCGGCGGCAGCGCCTTGGAGATCTGGTCGGCGATGGCGAAACCCGGCTGACCGAACTGCACGCGGGCCGAATCCTTCAGCGCCGCCTTGGTTTTAATGGTGCCGAAGGTGATCACCTGGGCGACCTTGTCGCTGCCCCACTTCTCGGTGGCGTAGCGGACCATCTCACCGCGGCGGCGATCGTCGAAGTCGATATCGATATCGGGCATCGAGACGCGCTCCGGGTTGAGGAAGCGCTCGAACAGCAGACCGTGCGGGATCGGGTCCAGGTTGGTGATGCCCATCGCGAAGGCGACCAGCGAACCGGCCGCCGAACCGCGGCCCGGGCCGACGCGGATGCCGACCTCCTTGGCGTGGTTGATCAGGTCGCCGACGACCAGGAAGTACGCCGGGAAACCCATCTGGATGATGACGTTCAGCTCGAACTCGGCGCGGTCGATGTACTCCTGGCCCACGCCGTTCGGGAAGCGGCGCTGCAGCCCGCGCATGACCTCGTGGCGCAGCCAGCTGGCCTGGTCCTCGCCCTCGGGGACGGGGAAGATCGGCATCCGGTCGCGGTGGGCCCACACCTCCTCGTAGGACTGCACGCGCTCGCCGATCCACACCGTGTTGTCGCAGGCGCCCGGGACCTCCGCGTCCCAGATGGCGCGCATCTCCTCGGCGGACTTCAGGTAGTAGCCGCTGCCGTCGAACTTGAAGCGGGTCGGGTCCGACAGCGTCTTACCCGTCTGGATGCACAGCAGGGCCTCGTGGTTGCCCGCGTCGGACTCGTGCACGTAGTGACAGTCGTTGGTGGCCAGCGGGGGGATGCCCAGCTTCTTGCCGACCTCGAGCAGGCCCTCGCGGACCCGGCGCTCGATGGACAGGCCGTGGTCCATCACCTCGAGGAAGAAATTGTCCTTGCCGAAGATCTCCTGCCACTTGGCCGCGGCCTCCAGCGCCTCGCGCTCGTGGCCCAGCCGCAGCCGGGTCTGCACCTCGCCGGACGGGCAGCCGGTGGTCGCGATGATGCCCTCGGCGTACTGGGCGATGATCTCCTCGTCCATGCGCGCCCACTTGCCGAGCTGGCCCTCGATGGAGGCCAGCGACGACAGCTTGAACAGGTTGCGCAGGCCGGTCGCGTTCTCCGCGACCATGGTCATATGCGTGTAGGCGCCGGAGCCGGAGACGTCGTCGCTCTTCTGACTGGGGTCGCCCCACAGCACGCGTTTGGTCTCGAAGCGGGAGGCGGGGGCGATGTAGGCCTCGATGCCGATGATCGGCTTGATGCCCTGCTTCTTCGCCGAGTTGTAGAACTCCGACGCGCCGTACATGTTGCCGTGGTCGGACATGCCGACCGCGGTCATGCCCAGCCGCTCGGCCTCCTTGAACAGCGGCGTGATCTTCGCCGCGCCGTCGAGCATCGAGTACTCGGTGTGGTTGTGGAGGTGAACGAATCCCGAGGCTGACACGGCTTGAGATTATGCCCCGCCACCGACAAGAAACGGGGATCTGGGTGGCCCTCCCGCGAAAGCGCATGTGGTCGCGGTGAAGTCGTGTCGGGCACCGCGATCGGTGGCCGATGGTGGCCGGTTCGCATCTGTGCCAAACCGTCGACTCGCCAACCTGCCGACTGGTAGCGTCGCACGGCATCAGATCGGCATGACCATCACCAACCTTTTGGGGGTATTGATGCGTTCGGTTGGATCCTGCGTCGCGTTGTCGGCCGCCGCGATCGGCGCCGCGGCCACGGTAATCGCCACTGCCACACCAGCTTCCGCCCAGGCCAACGGTGGCAAGTTCACCAGGGTGTACTCCCTGGCCAATGGGCCCTGTGCCGCGATCGTCGATTCCTCGGTCACCGGCAACGCGTATCCGAGCTCGGCCGCGTTCAACGTCAGCACCACCATGTACGGCGTCGGCAGTTGCTCGCTGGACGTCACGCTGAACTGGCGCAATCTCGACACCGGCCGGACCGGCACGGTCACCCGCCGCGCCAACGGCCCCGGCTACTGGGCCACCGACGGCCGCGGCTCGATCTTCAGCCCCGGCGTCTACGGCGAGTTCGTCGGCACCGTCACCGTCGGCGCCGCCCACATCCCCGAGCCCGGCGAGGTGCGATTCTCGGTGCAGCAGTACCAGGGCTAGGCGCGAGAGCCGTCACGCCCGGCGGGCGATGGCGTACAGATCGCGCGCCGGTCCGGTGAGCTGCTGGCCGGTCGGCCAGACCGCGCGCAGCGTGCGCGTGAGGTCGGCGCCGATGATCGTGGGGGAGACCAGGGTTCCGGCGGTCACCTCGGCCGCGACCGCGAGCGAGCTGAGCACCGCGGGGCCGACCCCGGAGGCGACGGCGGATTTGATGGCCGTCGTCGACGACAACTCCAGCGCCACCGGCGGCCGGGTCCCCGGCGCGCCGGTCGCGACGGCTCGCTCGAACCAGGTGCGGGTGCCCGAGCCGGATTCGCGCTGAATCAGCGGCGTCGCGGCGAGTTCGGCGAGCGTCACCGAGCCGCGGCGGGCCCACCGGTGCTGCGGCGGCACCACGACCACGAGATGGTCGCGGGCCACCGGGTGGCTCTGCAAACCCCTTGCGGCGCGCGGACTTTCGATGAAGCCGAGGCTCGCGTGACCGTCCAGCACCGCGGCGCACACCTCGGTGGAGTTGCCGGATTCCAGCGCGATCGTGGTGTCCGGGGTCTCGGCGCGCATCCGGGTCAGCCATGCCGGGAACAGATACTCCGCGACGGTCTGGCTGGCGGCCACCCGCAGCCGCGAATCCCGTTGGGCGCGTAGGGTATCGATGCCCGCATCCAGTTGCCCGGCGGCATCGACCACCGCCCGCGCCCACTCGGCGATCAGGGCGCCCGCCGCCGTGGGCCGTGAGCCCAGCGTGGTGCGCTCCAGCACCGGCACCCCGACCAGCTTCTCCAGGTATCGAATGCGCGACGACGCCGAGGGCTGGCTGATGCCGTGCGCCTGCGCCGCACGGCCCAGACTGCCCAGCTCGATCACCGACAACAGCAGATCGAGGGCGGCCAGATCGGGGACGCGCGGGGACAGAGGCATAGACCGAGTCTATGTACTCATCGAAACGCCGCAGCTACCCACCGGATGCCGGGCGGGCGAGGCTGGGTGCATGCCCGCACTCCTGAGCCATCGATCCGCCGGACCGGCCGGTGTCGCGCGCGAGGAATCCCGCGATGCCCTGCGGCACCTCGGGCCCAACTGGTTCGCCGCCGTGATGGGCACCGGGATCGTCGCCACCGCGGCGGCGGGGCTGCCGCTGCAGTTTCCCGGGCTGCGGGACGCCGCGATCGTGGTGTGGGCGCTGGCCGCGGTGCTGCTGGTCGTGCTGAGCGCCGCCTTCGTGCTGCAGTGGCGGCGCCATCCGGACACCGCTCGCGGGCATCAGGACCATCCGGTGATGGCGCACTTTCTCGGTGCGCCGCCCATGGCGCTGCTGACCGTCGGTGCCGGGACCCTGCTGCTGGGCAGCGACGTGATCGGCACGACCGCGGCGGTCGCGGTGGACTGGGTGCTGTGGTCGCTGGGTACCGTGCTGGGCCTGCTGACCGCCGCCGTGGTGCCCTACCGCATGTTCACCCGGCATCGGATCGCGCCGGATGCCGCGTTCGGCGGCTGGCTGATGCCGGTGGTGCCGCCCATGGTGTCGGCCGCGATGGGCGCGCTGCTGGTGCCGCACACCCCGGCCGGGCAGTGGCGGCTCACGCTGATCCTGCTGTGCCTGGCCATGTTCGGGCTCAGCCTGATCGCGGCGCTGGTCACCCTCACCATGATCTGGTCGCGGCTGGTGCATTTCGGCACGCCGCCGTCGGGCATGGTGCCGACCCTGTGGATCGTGCTCGGTCCGCTCGGGCAGTCGATCACGGCGGCCGGGCTGCTCGGCGATGCCGGTCCGCTGGCGCTGCCGCAGCCGCAAGCCCAAGGCATGGTGGTGTTCTCGGTCATCTACGGGGTGGTCGCCTGGGGTTTCGCGATGCTGTGGGTGGCCTTGGCGCTGGCGGTGACCGTGCGCACCCTGCGGGCCCGCGAACTCGGTTTCACCCTGACCTGGTGGGGGTTCACCTTCCCGCTGGGCACCTGCGTCACCGGCAGCACCGCGCTCTACCACCACACCGGCGCCGTGTTGTTCGCCGCGACGGCGGTGGCCCTCTACGTCCTGCTGGTCGGCGCCTGGGCCGTGGTGTCCGCCCGCACCCTGCGGGGTCTGCTCGGCGGCGAGCTGCTCCGCCCGGCGCCGCGTACGGGCGTGTGAACCACTACCCTGACGGCGCGACTGTACGGAAATCGTGGGTGCGCCGGACCGAATGTGCGGGAATAATTAACGCCCGCGCGGTCGCCCAGCGATGAAACGAGTAGTTCGCTACGCAGGATCCGTGGAATACGGGGCGGGAGGATCAGTCCATGAAACGTCTGGTGGTGTGCTGTGACGGCACCTGGGGTTCCGAGAGCAACCCCACCGTGAGCAATATCGTCAAGATCGCGGAGTCGGTGCGGCTGGGCACCACCCTCGACACGGGCGAGCATGTGGGACAACGAGTCTTCTACGCCGACGGTCCCGGAGCGCAGGGTTATCTGGCCGACAAACTGCTCGGGGGCGCGTTCGGCCTGGGCCTGGACGCGAACGTCTCGACCATGTACTGGCAGCTGGCGCTGAACTGGGAGCCCGGCGACGAGATCTTCATCTTCGGCTTCAGCCGCGGCGCGTACACCGCGCGCAGCGTCGCCGGGATGATCCATCGCCTGGGGCTGCTGACGCCGGAGGCGATGATCGACAAACGCTACCCGCAGGCGCTGAAGATCTACCGGGAGCGCAAGCGGCATCCGGACGAGCCGGAACCTCAGCACTGGAAGGACTTCCGCGAGAAGAACTGCGTCTACCCGGTGCCGATCAAGTTCATCGGGGTGTTCGACACCGTCGGTGCGATGGGCGTGCCGGGGGTGACGTCGTGGCGGTACCGCTTCCACGACGTGCGGCTGTCGCCCCATGTGCACTGTGCCCGGCAGGCGCTGGCGATCGATGAGCGCCGCCGCATCTTCGCGCCCTGCCTGTGGGAGGTCACCGACGAGGCGGGTGTCGAGCAGCAGCGTTCCGACCGGGTCAAGCAGGTGTGGTTCAAGGGCGGGCACGGCGATATCGGCGGCGGGAACACCGATACCCGGTTGTCGGACATCACGCTGCGCTGGATGGTGGACGAGGCCGCGGTCCAGGGCCTGCAGTTCGATCGCGAACGGCTCGAGCGGCTGATCGAGCGCAGCCCCGTCTTCGACAATTCGGTGCAGCCGCACAACGATCTGCCGATCGGCTACCGGATCCTGAATCTGCTCGGCCTGCTGGTGAATCCGCGCAACCCGCGGTACTACGCCGACTTCTGGCGCCGCCTGGCCGCGCCCGAGGACAAGAAGGTGTACCTGTCCACCAGCGTCGAGGTCTGCGAGGACTACTGCCCGCCGAATCTCGAACGCTGGCAAAAGGAATCGGGCACGCCCCTCCCGACCGAGCCCGTGCCGGACGTCAGCGCCGCGCCCGCCCCGGAGATCGAGGAGCCCGAGCTCAAGGAACCGGTACGGGCCTGAGCGGCTCGGGCATTGGGAGATTTAGCCGGTGTGGGCTCGAGTGCGGCTCGGGCATTGAGGGGGCTCGCCGGTACGGGCTCGAGGGTTGGTTGACACTCACTCGGTGCGGATCGATAGGCCCTTGTTCTGTTGCAGCACAGTGGTTATCGGCTGGACGACATGGAGGGGGTGTGGGCCGCAGGTCGGGGCGGGCTGGTCGGTGTCGGGGCTGCCGGAGCTGGTCATGCCCAGTGCCTGGGCGCCCTTCTCGGTGAGGGTGAAGACCGGGCCGCCGCTGTCGCCGCGGTGCGTGCAGATGTTGGTGGTGAACATGCCCGCTATCGCGATGCCGCGCTCCGCATCGCCCGGGACGCCCTTGGTGATCATGTTCTGCCCGACGCCGGTCACCTTGCCGCAGGCGAAGCCGGTGATGATGCCCATCTTGCAGACATCGGCCCCGTCGACCGGTTCCGCGGTGCCCTCGATCTCGAGCGTCTTGTCCGCGGTCATGGCCACCGGCACGAGCCCGGCCGGTCCGCCGCTCCCGGACCGCACCTCGCTGCTACCCGCGGGCGGCAGCGCGGCGCTGCCGCCCGAGCCACTCGGCACCGGGTGCGGCGCGTCGATCTCCTGCACGGATACCAGGTTGTTCCGGAAGCGCGGAGCGTACTCGTCGAGGATGCGGACCACCGCGTAGTCGTGCGGGCCCAGTTGCGAGGTCTCGAACTCCCCGATGGCCGCGCCGCGCTGCCCGCCCTGCATGTCGTAGATCCGGTGCGTCCCCTGCGCCCGCGCGGCCGGATCGAACCAGTTGCCCGGGTTGCAGTGCCCCGCAGTGATATTCACGGCACGGCCCGCGCCGTCGGTGCCGTTGAACCCCAGCGTGCATCGCGGCGTGCTGTCCCCGTAGGCGACGCCGTACGGTGTCCCGCCGATGTACGGCGAGTCGGGTGTCGTGGCGAGCACCCCGGGTCCGGGCGGGTTCGTATCGGGCCCGGTCTTCGGGCCCGCGGCCGCCACCGACCGGATCGGCCCGAGATCGCGGGGCAGTTGCGCATCCCGCACCTGGTGCACGGCGAGCGCGTTGTGGGCGACGTTGATGCCGTAGCTGCGGATGTTGTCGACGACGGAGTCGGGCTGCGTCGCCAGCCACCGCTCGAATGCGGCGTGCCGGTCGCGCAGGACGGCCTCGCTGTCGGCGACCATGGCGACGTCGAATCCGGCCTGCCGCGCGACCTGCCGGGCATCGGCGGTGCTCGGCCCGTCGGCGAGGGAGACGACGGCGCGATCGTCGTCCATGTGCACCCCGGCGAAGACGCTCGGATAGGCGATCCGCGCGAAGAGGGCGAAATCGGCCAGGCGCCGGGACCGGTCGGCGCGCTCCAGGTACTGCTGCGGCGTCAGCCGCAGATCTCGTTCGATCGCCGCGACCAGATCCGCGGGCAGGTCGGCGCCGGGCTGTTCGGCCGTGCTCGTCGCCGGGGGAATCGCCAGGGCCGCGAGCGTCACGCAGCAGCCGATCGTCGCTCGAATGGTCGTGCCTGCACGCATGCGCCCACCTCAGGAGTCGAGTGGCGACCGCACCTCGGCATCGATTTGCGACACCACGCTGACGAGACCGACTGGTTCGTGACCTGTTGCACTCTAGGTGGCCGTGCGGTGCTCGCGGCCGAGCCCGCGCGGTGTGTCGCCGACCTGCCGCAGGTCTCAGCGCACCAGCAGCGCCACCGGCAGGCGGGTGAACAGCTTCTCGAGGCGGACGCGTCCGGAGAAGGTGTTGCCGGTCAGCCGATCGGTCCAGGAGCCCTCGGGGAGGTCCAAAGTGGTATCGCCCCAACCGGTTTCGGCCAGCGCGGCGCTGTGCCGGGTAGCGGCCACGAGCACCTGCGGGGCGTCGCCGGTACGCCCGCGAGCGTAGGAGACGAGGTGATCGGCGCGCTCACCGGCGGCGAACAGCGGGGTGTAGGTGCCGCCGACGAAGCAGTCGGGGCGTTCGCGGCGCAGCCACAGCGCATAGGCGACCACCCACATCTTCGCCGCGCCCGTGGAATCCAATTCCGGTGTGCCGGTGAGTGATTGCAGCATCGCCAGGCGGTGGCCGAAATCGACCGGGCGGCGATTGTCCGGATCGACGAGCGAGTCCTCCCACAGCTCGCAGCCCTGGTACAGGTCCGGGATGCCGGGACCGCACAGCTGCAGCACCTTCTGCGCCAGCGCATCCGACCAGGCGTGCGGCGCCAGTCGGGTCGCCAGCTCGGTCAGCTCCGCGCCGACCGGCCCGTCGATCACCGCGTCCAGCCACCGGTGCAGTTCGGTCTCGAACTCCAGATCCGGCTCCTCCCAGGAGGATTTGGTGCCCGCCTCGCGAACGGCCTTCTCCGCGAACAGATGTAGCCGCTCGCGTAGTCCCGGAACCGCGGCGGCGGTGCGCCCGTCGACCGGCCACACCCCGAACATGTTCTGCAACAGGAACAATGCCGTCGCACCGTCGGGCGGGGGAGTGATCTCGTGGGCGGCCTTCACCGTCTTGGCCCAGGCCTCGGCGGCCTGCGACAGCACCCCGATGCGCGCCCGCACGTCCTCGCCGCGCTTGGTGTCGTGGGTGGACAGCGTGGTCATCGTCGCGGGCCAGCGGGTGGCGCGTTCGGTGTTGGCGAGGTGGAACTCCAGCAGCGAATGGCCGAACCGGGCGGGATTGCCGCCCACCTCCTGCAGCGACACCAGCCGGGCCGCCTGATAGAACATGGTGTCCTCGACGGCCTTCGCCGTCACCGCACCACACACCTGGTGGAACCGCACCGCCGCTTCGCCGCCCGCCGACAGCGCCGTCACCAGCACCGACAGCGGTACGGTGAGTTCGCGATGGCGCTTGCCCACCTTCGCCACGACATTGCCCATCATCCCCGCGAGCGGGGCGTAGTCGGTGCGGTACACCGGCATGAACGCCAGCACCTCGACCGTGGCGTTGGTCAGGGCGACATCGCTGATGGCCGCCGCGTCGAAGCCGCCGAGCACGGCGTCGCGCTTGATCGCGGCGACGAGTCGGCGCACCTCCGGCACCAGAAGTCGCTCCGCCACAGCACGTTTGATGCGATGTTCGTTGTTGCCGATCCAGGCGCCGTTGCTGCCGTGCCCGCAGAACTGCCGCGACAGCCCGGTCAGCGTCGGCTCACCGGAGGGGTCGACCAGCACCCCGCCCAATTCGGCGAGCGCGTCGTAGCCGGTGGTGCCGTCGATGGGCAGGGTGGCGTCGAGGGGCTCCCGGCTGGAGAGCACCTTCTCCACCAGCAGCAGCCGGTTCGGGCCGATCAGTCGCCGCACCTTCGCGAGATACGCTGCGGGCTGGGCCAATCCGTCGGGGTGGTCGATGCGGACGCCGTCGATGAGGTCGTGCTCGCACCAGGCCGCCAGTTCCCGGTGGGTGAGTTCGAAGACCGCCGGATCCTCCTGCCGCAGCGCCGCCAGGCCCGACTCCGCGAAGAACCGCCGGTAGGTGCAGATTCCGGCCTTCCAGCTGACCAGGCGGTAGTGCTGCTTGTCGTGGATGCGCAGCGCGTTCTCGCCGTCGGTGCCCGGGGCGATCGGGAATCGCAGATCGTGCAGGGCCAGCATGGGTTCGGCGCTGCTGCGGTCGACGGTCAGCGCGGCCGGATCGTTCTCGCTCTGCAGCACCGGCAGCGCCAACCGGCCCCCGGCGCCGTTGCCCGGGCTCCAGTCGATGTCGAAGCAGTGGGCGAACTGCGATTTCTTGCCGTGCCGCAACACATCCCACCACCACGGGTTGTGCTGGGCGTCGCCCACGCCCACGTGGTTGGGCACCAGATCGACGATCAGGCCCATGCCCCGGCTGCGCACCTCGTCCGACAGCGCCTTGAGCCCGCCCGGCCCGCCCAGCGCGGCGGAGACCGTGGTCGGGTCGGTGACGTCGTAGCCGTGCATGGACCCGGGCATCGCGGTCATGATCGGCGACAGATACAGGTGCGAGATGCCCAGCTGCTGGAGGTACTCGGCGATGGTGCGGGCGTCGGCGAAGGTGAGTGTGTCCGGGCGCAGCTGCAGCCGGTAGGTGCTGCGCACGGAGGTCTTGCGGGTGATCGGGCCGGTGCGGTGTACGGGGGAGGTGTCGTTCATTTCCATGTCGATCATGCGGGACGGCGGAGCACGAGCAGGCAGCGAGCCGGAACTTCGATCGTGCCTGCGGCGGGGTATTCGGCTCGGGTCAGCCCGGTGGGCGTCGAACAATCGAGTGCGATCGACCATGCGGTGCCGTGGTCCGGGCCGGGAACGGTGAAGTCGATGGGGGCGTCGTGGGCATTGAAGCACAGCAGGAACGAGTCGTCGCGGATGCGTTCGCCGCGCGGTCCGGGTTCGGCGATGCCGTCGCCGTCGAGGTAGACCGCCAGCGAGCGGGCGAAGCCGGACTCCCAGTCGGCGGCGGTCATCTCCTCGCCGCCGGGGGTGAGCCAGGCGATATCGCCCGGGCGGTCGTGGCCGGGGGCCGGGCGCCCGTCGAGGAAGCGGCGGCGCCGGAACACCGGATGCGCGGTGCGGAGCCCGATCGCATTGCGGGTGAACTTCAGCAGGTCCGAATTCTTGTGCGCCAGTGACCAATCCATCCAGGATAGTTCGGAGTCCTGGCAGTAGGCGTTGTTGTTGCCCCGCTGGGTGCGGCCCAGTTCGTCGCCGTGCAGCAGCATGGGGGTGCCCTGCGACAGGGCCAGGGTGGCGATCATGTTGCGGCTCTGGCGTTCTCGTAACGCGAGGACCTCGGGATCGTCGGTGGGTCCCTCCACGCCGCAGTTCCAGGACCGGTTGTAGCTCTCGCCGTCGCGGTTGTCCTCGCCGTTGGCCTCGTTGTGTTTGTCGTTGTAGGACACCAGATCCCGCAGCGTGAACCCGTCGTGCGCGGTGACGAAGTTGATGCTGGCGCCGGGGCGGCGGCCGGTCGCCTCGTACAGGTCCGAGGAGCCGGTGAGCCGGGAGGCGAATTCGCCCAGGGTGGCCGGTTCGCCGCGCCAGTAGTCGCGCACGGTGTCACGGTACTTGCCGTTCCACTCCGTCCACAGGCTCGGGAAGTTGCCGACCTGGTAGCCGCCCTCGCCGACGTCCCACGGTTCGGCGATCAGCTTCACCTGGCTCACCACCGGATCCTGCTGCACCAGGTCGAAGAAGGTGGACAGCCGGTCCACGTCGTGCAGTTCCCGGGCCAGCGTGGCGGCCAGGTCGAAGCGGAAGCCGTCGACGTGCATCTCGAGGACCCAGTAGCGCAGCGAATCCATGATCAGCTGCAGGGTGTGCGGATGCCGCACATTGAGGCTGTTGCCGGTGCCGGTGTAGTCCATGTAGTGCGCGGGGTCGTCCTCGAGCAGGCGGTAGTACGCCGCATTGTCGATGCCGCGCAGCGAGATCGTAGGCCCCAGGTGGTTGCCTTCCCCGGTGTGGTTGTAGACCACGTCGAGGATCACCTCGATGCCCTCCGCGTGCAGCGCCCGCACCATCGCCTTGAATTCGGTGACCGCGGCCCCGGCGCGCGGGTCGGCCGCGTATTCGTGGTGCGGGGCGAGGTAGCCGAAGCTGTTGTAGCCCCAGTAGTTTCGCAGTCCGCGGTCCAGCAGCAGGCGGTCGTGCAGGAACTGGTGCACCGGCATCAGCTCGATCGCGGTGACGCCCAGTGATTTCAGGTGTTCGACGATCGCCGGATGCGCGAGCCCGGCGTAGGTGCCGCGCAGCTCCGGCGGGACCTGCGGGTGCGTCATCGTCATGCCCTTGACGTGGGCCTCGTAGAGGACGGTCTCGTGGTACGGCCGCCGTGGCGCGCGGTCGTCGGCCCAGTCGAAGAACGGGTTGATCACGACGCCGGTCATGGTGTGCCCCAGGGAATCCCGGCCGTGGGTGTACAGCGACGGATCGTTTCCGAACTCACCGGCGAAGGCCTTGCCGTACGGGTCCAGCAGCAGCTTGCTCGGATCGCAGCGCAGCCCGAGGCCCGGGTCGTACGGGCCGTGCACGCGGAATCCGTAGCGGCGGCCCGGGGCCACGGTGGGCACGTAGGCGTGCCAGACGTAGCCGTCGACCTCCTCGAGCGGGATGCGGGTCTCGCCGCCGGAGCGATCGATCAGGCACAGCTCGACCCGCTCGGCGACCTCCGAGAACACCGAGAAGTTGGTGCCCGCCCCGTCATAGGTGGCGCCCAGCGGGTACGCGCTGCCCGGCCACACGCCCAGCGGTGCCACATCACCGAGCGAATTGGGCGAAACCATGCCACCGACACTAATCGCCACCCGGACCGAGCGGTGCGTGCGGTATTCGAGCCCCGGCCCGCGGGGCGTTCGTGCAGGTGGTGAGCTGGGCGGGGGCGGTCGGGATCAGGGCCGCGGTCAGCGCTGCGGCGAGTCAGTCCGGCAGCCAGCGCCGTTGGTAGCCGGTGCGGCGGGCGAGCCTGGCGAGGCCGCCGAGGGTGAGGCGCTGCAGCCAGGCTGGGATGCCTGCGAGGTAGCCGTCCTGGTACTCCCACAGCAGGGCGAGGGCGAGGGGGTTGCGCGGTACCCCGGCGCGGGTGGTCTTGCCCGCGGCGTCGAGGGCTTGCCACAGGCGGAACATCTGCCAGTGCCGCAGCGGCGGGCGGATCTCGTGGTCGACCACGGTGCCGGGGGCCTCGGTCCAGAACTCGTGCACCGTGCCCGCCGGTGCCGACACCGAATCGCCTTGAGCGGCAGTCACTTCCGTGCCGTCGATGCGGAAACGGAGGCGGCCCTCGCGCACCGTCCAGGATTCGGCCAGCACCGGGTGCCAGTGCGGCCCGGCCTCGCGGCCCGGGGTGGGCAGGTGGTGCTCGAGGCGCAGGTATTCGCCGTGCTCGTCGGCGCCCTCCTCGACCAGCGTGACGCGATGGCCGTTGCGGAAGGTGAGCGTGGTTCCCATGCTCAAGATATAAAGGTAACCTTCATAATATGTCAATGGCCCATTCGGACGACAGCCTGCTGAAACTGCTCACGGTGCTCACTCGATCCGTCGAGCGCGACCTGAACCGCGAGCTGCGCGCGACGCTGGACGACGGCCTGCGCCCGGCGCACTACGCCGTCTTCCGCTACCTGGCCCCCGACGGCTCCCGCATCGGCGACCTCGCCGACGCCGCGGGCATGACCCAGCAGTCCATGGGCGAACTCGTCACACATCTCGAACGCCGCGGACTCGTCGAGCGCCGCGTGGACCCGGCCGACCGCCGAGCACGCTTGGTGGCGGTCACCGAATCGGGCCGCGACGCCCTGAAAACCGCCCGCGACCACATCACCGCCATCGAACACCGATTGGCCGATCACCTGGGCCGGGACCACCTGTCCGCCCTACGCCACCTCCTAGCGCAGGCAGCCACAGCCTTCCCACCCGAGTAGGGCTCACCTTCCCGCACCCCCTGTACGTTCCCGCACCACCTACAAGCCCATGTAGACCGTGCGGGAACATGCAAGGGGTGCGAGGGGTCAGAGCTTGCGGCGCCAGGTTTGGCCGGTGAGGTCCTTGCCGAAGCTGTGGTGGGGCTCGGATTCGGTGAGTTCGAATCCGGCGCGTTCGTAGATGCGGCGGGCGGAGGTGAGGACGTCGTTGGTCCAGAGCACCATGGTGCGGTAGCCGGCGTGGGTGGCGAAGCGCAGGCATTCCTCGACCAGGGCGCTGCCGACGCCGAGGCCGCGCGCGGAGGGCTCCACCAGCAGCAGGCGCAGCCGCGCGGTGGTGTCGTCCTCGCGGACGCAGAACACGCAGCCGATCGGCTCGCCGTCCTGCTCGGCGATCCAGGCCCGCTCCGACTGCGGCTCACGGGTTTCCAGATAGTCGGCGACGATCCGGGCGACGAGCGTCTCGTAGTCGCCGTCCCAGCCGTATTCGGCGGCGTAGAGGGCGGCGTTGCGGCCGATGACCCAGCCGTAGTCGCCGGGGCGCGGGTCGCGCAGCGTGAACGGCGCTCCGGCGCGGCCGTCGAGGATGTGTTCGATGGTGCGCATGGCGTTGACGAGGCGG
This sequence comes from Nocardia wallacei, assembly GCF_029869545.1. Classification (GTDB taxonomy): domain Bacteria; phylum Actinomycetota; class Actinomycetes; order Mycobacteriales; family Mycobacteriaceae; genus Nocardia; species Nocardia wallacei_A. The sequence continues at coordinate 24,300 of NZ_JARWQD010000369.1, forward strand.
TCGCGATCGGTGGGGGGATGGTTCTCGAGCAGCGTGGCGACGTCGCGGCTGGAGCGTTCGTTCAGCTCGGCGAAGGCGGCCGCGCCCCGGTCGGTGAGCCGGACCAGCTGGCGGCGCCCGTCGGTTTCCGAGCGCTGCCGCTGTACCAGCCCGGCGCCTTCGAACCGGGACAGGATGCGGCTGAGATAGCCCGGGTCCAGGCCCAGTCCCTGGCGCAGCGCGACCACCTCGAGCGGGCCGAAATGATTGAGCTCGAACAGGATTCGGCCCTCGGTCAGGGAGAACTGACTGTCCACCACGTGTTCGTGCAGCACGCCGATCAGGCGGGTGTAGCGGCGGTTGAATTCGCGGACCGCGGCGATGTGGTCGGAGCCGACGGACGCGGCGGTGGCGGTGCTCATATACCTGTGCCTCGCTCGTTTTCGTGTCGTTTCGCCAGTATCGGCCGGGCGGCCGACAGTCGTTTGACTGAGTCAAAGGTTAGCCCACCGCCGGGCCCGGCGCACGGGTTTCGCCGCCGCCGCGCCGCCTCGTGGTAACTTGAACGGCGTTCAAGACGCCTGCGCGAAGGATTCCCGTGGACCTCACTCCCGACGAGATCACCGCCCTCGACGCCGCCCACGTCTGGCACCCCTACGGGGGCTTTCCGGCCAGCACCGAACCGCTGGTCGTCGCGTCCGCCTCCGGAACCCGGCTGACCCTGGCCGACGGCCGGGAGTTGATCGACGGGATGAGCTCGTGGTGGGCCGCGGTGCACGGCTACCGGCACCCGGTGCTGGACGCGGCGCTGGCGGCGCAGGCGCAGCGGATGAGCCACGTCATGTTCGGCGGGCTGACCCACGAACCGGCGGCGCGGCTGGCCCGGCTCCTCGTCGAGATCACCCCGGACGGCCTCGACAAGGTGTTCCTGTGCGACTCCGGATCGGTATCGGTGGAGGTCGCGGCGAAGATGTGCCTGCAGTACTGGCGGGCGCGGGGTCGGCCGGGCAAGCGGCGGCTGTTCACCTGGCGCGGCGGGTATCACGGCGACACGTTCACGCCGATGAGCGTGTGCGACCCCGAGGGCGGCATGCACGCGCTGTGGACCGACGTGCTGACCGAGCAGATCTTCGCGCCGATGCCGCCGAAAGACTATGAGCCCGAGTATGTCCGGGAACTCGAGCGCCTGTTCGCGGCGCACGCCGAGGAGATGGCGGCGGTGATCGTGGAACCGATCGTGCAGGGCGCGGGCGGTATGCGGTTCCACCATCCGCGCTATCTGAACGAGCTGCGTCGGCTGTGCGACGAGCACGGGGTGCTGCTGGTCTTCGACGAGATCGCCACCGGATTCGGCCGCACGGGAACGCTTTTCGCGGCCGATCGGGTGGGCGTGCGGCCGGATGTGCTGTGCCTGGGCAAGGCGCTCACCGGCGGGTACCTGACGCTCGCGGCCGCGCTGTGCACCGCGGAGATCGCCGAAACCATCAGCGCCGGGCACGGTGGGCTGATGCACGGGCCGACGTTCATGGGCAATCCGCTCGCCTGCGCGGTCGCGGTCGCCTCGATCGAGCTGCTGCTCTCGCGCGACTGGGCGGCGGAGGTGACCGGGATCGAGGCGGGGCTGACCGCGGGACTCGCTGCCGCACACGAGGTTCCGGGCGTGGTGGAGGTCCGGGTGCGTGGCGCGATCGGTGTCGTGGAACTCGATCGCCCGGTGGATATGCGCAAGGCGTCGCATGCGGCCGTCGAGGCGGGCGTGTGGTTGCGGCCGTTCCGCAACCTGATCTACACGATGCCGCCGTTCATCAGCAGTGGCGAGGATGTCGCGAGAATCGCCGCCGCCGTGGTCGCCGCCGCTGCCGCGTGAGTCCGGCAGGGCGGCAGCACGTTCCGGTGGTCAGTGCCGGGCGCGTTCCACCGCCTTGCCGATCGCGTACCCGACGAATCCGCCGACCAGCACTCCGATCACGAAGATGACGAGCAGGAAGACCAGTACCGCGTCGCGGACCTTCTTCAGCAGGCTCGCCGCCTCGTAATACTGGGCGGCTTCGGCGGATTGGGCGAGCACGGCATGGGTGACACTCATGCGCGCGATGCTGCCAGATCGCGGCGAACACGGCTCGGTGGGGTGGTAAGGGGGCGCGCGACACGGGCTGGGGACGCCAGCGGTCAGGCGCGAGTGGTGAAGGCGCGCAACAGGGTTCGCACGATGTCGTGCAATCGATCTCGGGTCAGCTCGAGGGTCCCCGCCCCGGCCAGGTGGTCGAATACCAGACCGTCCAGGCAGGCGACGAAGGCGTGTGCCTGGGGTACCGGGTCGGGGCTGCCGAGCGCCGCCAGCAGCTGCTCGGCCGGTCGGCGGATCCGGGATCCCGCGTCGGCCAGCGTGTTTCGCAGTTCCGGCCGCCTGGTCGACTCGAGGGCGAGCTCGTAGCGGGCCAGCATGCGCACCCGCTCGGTGGTGATCCACCGCACGGCGAGATCGGCGATGACACCGGCGATCTCGTCGGGGTCGGTCGGCAGCGGGCCGATCGTCTCGTCGAGGTCGTGGGCGGCGAGCCGGTCGACCGCCGCGGCGAGCAGTGCCTGACGGGTGCGGAAATGGTTGGAGCACGAGCCCTCCGGCAGCCCGGCCGCCTGGTCGACCGCGCGGTGCGTGAGTCCCCGCATGCCCGTCCGGGCCAGCGTCCGGATCGCCGCATCGGCGAGCAGGGCACGTCGGTCTGCGGTCTCGGTCACGATCGGTTCCCTTTCGTCGGCGCCTGAACTACAACTGTAGTTGGACGATGACTACAGCTGTAGTGGAGGGTGTCATGGGAGCTACCGGGCGGGCGATCGTGGTCGGCGGCGGCATCGGCGGGCTGGCCGCCGCCATCGGACTTGCGCGGCGGGGCTGGCGGGTCGAGGTGCTCGAGCGCGCCGCGGTGGCGGGGGATGCGGGGTCGGGTCTGGGGTTGTGGCCCAACGGGGTTCGGGCGCTCGATGCGCTGGGGGTGGGGGAGCGGGTGCGGGCCCGGGCCATGGTCGAGACCGAGGGCGGGGTCCGCGATCGGGCGGGGCGGTGGATGTCGAAGACCGACACCGCCGAGCTGGCCCGGCGGTACGGCCCGATGGTGGTCATCCACCGGGCCGACCTGTTCCGCATTCTGCGGGATGCGTTGCCCGCCGACGCGCTACGCCTCGGTGTCACGGTCACCGGAGTCGAGGACCACGGCGGCCGGGTGCGGGTCGCACACAGCGAGGGCGTGTCGGAGGCCGACCTGGTGGTCGGCGCGGACGGGCTGCGCAGCCGGGTGCGCGACGCGGTGTGCCCGCGGGCGCGCGGGCCGGAGTACGCGGGGTACACGGTCTGGCGGATGGTCACCCGGCCCGTGCCGAAACTGCACAGCGGTGGTGAAACCTGGGGCCGCGGTGAGCGTTTCGGTGTTGTCCCGCTGACGGATGGTCGCGTCTACATCTACGGCGCCGTCAACGCCCCGGAAGGCGAGTGGAGCCCGGACGGCGAATGGGCGGAGGTGCGACGGCGATTCGGCGCCTGGCACGATCCGATCCCCGCGCTGCTCGACGCGGTCGACCCGGAGGCCGTGCTGCGCCACGACATCTACGACCTGCCCCCGTTGCGGACCTTCGTCCGGCATCGCATCGCGCTGCTCGGCGACGCCGCCCACGCCATGACGCCGAACGTCGGCCAGGGAGCGAACCAGGCGCTCGAGGACGCCGCCGCGCTCGTCGCGCTGCTCGACCGTCACCCGATCGAAACGGCCCTGACGACCTATGACCGCCTGCGCCGCCCGCACACACAGGCCATCGTCCGGCGCTCCCGCCGCGTCGGCGCGGTGGCTCAATGGTCCTGGCCACCCGCAACGATGCTGCGCGACACCGTCGTTCGCCTGACTCCGGGACGAGCCGGATTGGGTGCGCTGGCCCCGATCCTCGACTGGCGCCTCCCCGGCGCCCCGTCCTGAACGGCGTTCAAGTATGCTGCTGTGCTGTGAGTGATCCGTTGGGTTGGCTGGATGTGCGGGCCGGGGAGCGGGTGCGGGCCGGGCTGCGGCGCGAATTGCGGCCGCGGGCGCCGGAGACCGGGCTGATCGACCTGGCCTCCAATGACTACCTGGGGCTGTCGCGGCATCCCGAGGTGATCGAGGGCGCGATCGAGGCGGTGCGGAAATGGGGCGCGGGCTCCACCGGATCGCGGCTGGTGACCGGGACGACCGTCGAGCACGAGCAGCTCGAGGGCGAGCTCGCGGAGTTCGTCGGCGCCGAGTCGGGGCTCGTGTTCGCCTCGGGGTACGCCGCCAATCTCGGGGTGGTGACGGCGCTGGCGGGCCGCGGCGCGCTGGTGGTGTCGGATGCGGGCAGCCACGCCTCGCTCGTCGATGCCTGCCGCCTCTCGCGCGCGCGGGTGGAGATCGCGCCGCATCGCGACGTCGCCGCCGTGGACCGGCTGCTGGCCGCGCGCACCGAGGAGCGGGCGGTGGTACTCACCGACTCGGTGTTCAGCGCCGACGGGGATCTCGCGCCGCTGGCGGACCTGCATCGGGTGGTGCGGGCGCACGGCGCGGTGCTGATCGTCGACGAGGCGCACGGCATCGGGGTGCGCGGCGACGGCGGGCGCGGGCTGGTGCACGAACTCGGCCTGGCCGGTGCGCCGGACCTGGTCATCACCGCGACGCTGTCGAAAGCCCTTGCCGCGCAAGGTGGTGTGGTGCTCGCCGACGATCGCGTGCGGGCCCACCTGGTCGACGCGGCGCGCACCTTCATCTTCGACACCGGCCTGGCCCCGGCCGCCGTCGGCGCGGCGCGGGCCGCCCTGCGGCTGCTGCGCCGCGAGCCCGCGATGGCGGGTCGCGTCCTGGAGCGGGCCGCCGCGATCGCGCGGATCGCCGGTGTGCCACAACCGGATTCGGCCGTGGTCTCGGTGGTGCTCGGCGAGGCGCAGGTCGCCCACGACGCCGCCCAGGCATGCCGCGCCCGCGGGCTGAGCGTGGGCTGCTTCCGCCCGCCATCGGTTCCGGAGGGCACCTCACGGCTCCGCCTCACCGCCCGCGCCAACCTCGACGATGCCGAAATGAACACCGTCGCACAGGTTCTCGGCACCGTCCTGGCCGAGGCCCGCCCGACAGGCCACCCCGATCCCGCACCCCCTGCATGTTCCCGCACCCCCTGCAGGGCCTGGTAACCGGTGCGAGAACGCGCAAGGGGTGCGGGAAAGGTGGTACGAGTGTGAGTGTGCTGATTGTGACGGGGACCTCGACGGAGGTTGGGAAGACGGTGGTGACGGCGGCGTTGGCGGCCGCGGCGTCGGCGGCGGGCCGGTCCGTGGCGGTCTGCAAACCGGCACAGACCGGTATGGGTCCGGGGGAACCGGGTGATCTCGCCGAGGTCGAGCGGCTCGCCGGTGTCACGCGCACGCTCGAATTGGCCCGGTACCCCGACCCGTTGGCGCCGGATACCGCGGCGCGCCGGGCCGGGCAGCCGCTGCTGACGCTCGGGGAGACGGTCGCCGCGATCGACTCGCTGGCCGACGCGGATCTGACCCTGGTGGAGGGCGCGGGCGGATTGCTGGTCCGGCTGGGCGAATTCACGGTGCTCGAGCTCGCGCAGAAGCTGGGCGCCCCCGTGCTGGTGGTCACGGCCGCCGGGCTGGGCACCCTCAACCACACCGAACTCACCACCCGCACGCTGTCGGCGGCGGGCGTGCCCTGCGCGGGCCTGGTGATCGGATCGTGGCCCATCGCCCCGGGCCTCGCCGAGGAATGCAACCGCATCGACCTCCCCGAGATCACCGGCGAAGAGATCGTCGGCATCGTCCCCCAGGGCGTAGCCCACTGGCAGCCCCACCGCTTCGCCACCACCGCCCCCGACTGGTTCCTCCCCCACTGGCGCACCCACCACCTCGCCTGACCCCACCGATTCACGCACGCCTTGTCTGATCCCGCACCCCCTGCAGGGCCTTGCAGGGGGTGCGGGAATGGGGAGGGGGTGCGTGAAATGGGTGGGGCGGCGATCGGTCCTACAGTGGGTGAGGATGCGTTTGGAGGATCGGCACCCGTCGACCGTCGCGGACTTCGATGATGCGCGGCGGAGGGCGCGGCTGGCCGAGACGCGGCCGGGGCACGGCTGGGTGCGGCTGCGGCGCACGCGGAAGGTGCTGCTGGGGTTCGCGCTGGTTCCGCTGGTGCTGCTCGTGGCGTTCGCCCAGTACATGGCCGTCGATGTCGGGCCCGAGCGGGCGCGGCTGGCCAGAACCGAGCCCGCGGTGCTGCCGATCGCCGCCCCCGCGCCCGAGGCCCGCAATACCGCGGTCTTCGACCTGACCGGCCTGGGCACGCTGGATGCCACCGAGACCGCGCGCGCCCTGCCGTCGCTGACCCGGCTGGGTTCGGTGTGGGCGGTGCGCTACGACAACTCCGGTATCGATACGAAGGTGATCGGCGATCTCATCATCAAGGTCACCGATGCCGCGCGGATCGATAACGTGGTGCTGGTCGGGCACAGCATGGGTGGGGTCATCGCCCTCGAGATCGGCAAGCACATCCACGCCGACAGCACCAAGACCCTGGCCGGAATCCTGCTGGACTGCACGCCGGTGGACCTGAACGCGGTCCGCCCGGAGAGCCGCGATCAGGGCGAGGATCTGCTGCGCTGGACCGGCTGGCTGCCCGGGACGCGGGAGAGCCGCGGCCTGCGGTTCATCGCCGAAACCTACGCCCGCCGTGAGCGTTTCGTCGACCGGTCCACCTTCCCGCCCGGTATCCGCATCGACAAGCTGCGCGACGCGGTCGAGGATGTGCTGCGCCAGAAGATCGCCAACCGGGACGCGGCCAGCAACGGCCTGATCGAGTCGCAGTTCCGGGCGATCGTGGCGGGCGGCGCGGCCGACGACCTGCGCGTGCTGGCCAAACCCGCACGCGGTAAGCCGCGCCCCGCGATCGCCTTCGTCCGCCCGCACAATCCGGAGCGCGACCCGGTCGTCGATGTCGAGGCCACCCATCGCGTGCTGATCGAGCGGGCGGGCGGGGTGGACGGGACATTGCTGGTCGTGCTCACGCGCGGCACCGGGCACGCCAACCCGAGGCAGCAGCCGGGGGAGTACAACAAGGTGATCGAGCAACAGGTCGTGCCGTTCGTGCGGCTGGTGCGCAGCCAGGAGCAGGTCTCGGCCCGGTGAGGCCGGTCCGGTCTCAGCGCACCGTGTCGTCGGCCCGGGGCCGAATATCCGAGGGCGGCAGCAGATTCCAGCGCTCCAGCTGCGCGCGGATCTGCTCGGCGGCGTCGATATTGAGCGGGCCGCTGGTCCACAGCGCGTAGGGCAGGTTGAGGAAACGCTGTTCGGTAACAGCGCGGAGCTGGTTGATGCCCGGCTTGGCGCGCAGCAGGTCGACCTTCTCCTGGAACGATTGCGGCGGATAGTCGACGAAGACGATGGCGTCCGGATCGGAGGTGGCCAGTCGCTCCCACGAGACCTTGGTCCAGGTGTCGTTCACGTCGTCGAGCACATTGCGCGCGCCCGCCGCGTCCAGGATCGCCTGCGGCCCACCGAATTTGCCGCTGGAGAACAGGGTGTCGCTGGCGCTGTCGAAGACGAAGATGTTCGGGCGGCGCGGTGGCTGCGGCGCCCGGCGCAGCGCCTCCAGCCGCCGATCCAGATCCGCGATGAGGCCCGCGGCCTGCTCGGTGCGGCCGGTGATCGCGCCGAGATTGTCCAGGTCGGTCCGCAACGCCGTCCACGGTTCGACGACCCCGCGGGCTCCGTCGCCGCCGCCCCGGCGACAGCTCTCGGTCAGGACATAGGCGGCGATGCCGTTCTTGCGCAACGACTCCGGGTTGACGTCGGTGGTTTCGGAGTAGCCGTAGTTCCAGCCCGCGACCATGACGTCGGGGTGCTGGGCCACGATGGTCTCCCGCGAGGGTTTCTGGGGCGCAACCTCTTTCAGGCGATCGACGGCCTCGCCGTAGTGCCGCCGCAGGGTCTCGGCGTCGCGGTTCATGCTCGAGACCGCGACGATCGCATCCTGGGCGCCCAGGGCCAGCGCCATCGAGATCATATTGCTGTCGTTGACGAAAAGACGTTGCGCGGGCGCGGGGAACCGCACCTCCTCGCCGCAGTTGCGGACGGTCAGGTTGCCCTGCGCCGCGGGCGATGATCCGCAGGCGGTCGCGAGCAGGACGGCTGCCAGCAGGGCGGGTACCAGGGTTGCGCGTCTCATTGTTGCCTTTCTGCCGCACCGGGCGGGATTCGGTTGCGGCACAGTATGTTCGCGTGACACGGCCCAGGGGCGCCGGAACGTCATGAGGATCCGGCCTCCGCGTCGAGGAGCAGATGAACCGCACCGGTTCCGGGATGGCGCACGCGAGCGGCCCGTACCCCGAATACGGCGCTGAGCGTGTCGGGGGCCAGGGCGGTTTCCGGCGGTGCCAGCGCGCTCGCCCGGCCTTCGTGCAGCACCAGCACACGATCGCAGTAGCGGTCGGCCAGGGTCAGATCGTGCAGCGCCAGCACGACGGTCCGGTCCAGGGTGCGCACCAGCTCGAGCAGCGCCAGCCGGTGGGTGATGTCGAGGTGGTTGGTCGGCTCGTCGAGCAGCAGCAGCGGAGTGGACTGGATCAGCGCCCGGGCCAGCAGCACCCGCTGCCGCTCCCCGCCGGACATCCGGTGCACCGGGCGGTCGGCGAAACCGTCGAGATCCACTGCGTGCAGGGCACTTTCGACGGCCCGTCGCTCCCGGGGCCCGCCCGGACCCCACGGCGGCAGATACGGCGTGCGGCCCAGCGCCACCACCTCACCGGCGCGCAGATCGTCGGGCGGCTGCTCGTCCTGAGCGACCAGCGCGACGGTATGGGCCCGCCGCCGCGGCGAAAGCCGGTGCAGGTTCTGCCCATCGGCGAGCACGCTGCCGTGATGAGGTCGCAGCAGCCCGGCCAGCGTGCGCAGCAGTGTGGTCTTTCCACTGCCGTTCGGCCCGACGATGCCGATGGTCTCACCGGCCCGGACCGTGAAGGACACCTCGTCGAGTACCGCCCGTCGTCCGGGGCCACAACCGAGGCCGCGCGTCTCGAGGACGGCGGCAGAGGTGTTCACCGGGCAGGACCGGTCGGCCCCGGGGCGTGTGCCCGCACTCATGCCGCACCGAACCTGTACCGCCGCCGCCCCATGAGCAGCAGGAATACCGGCGCACCGATCAGCCCGGTCAGCACGCCCACCGGAATCTCGGTGGGCCGCACCAGAACCCGGGTCGCCGCGTCGGCCACCACCAGGAACAGCGCCCCGCACAGCGCGCAGACCGGCAGCAACGCCCGATGCGGCGACCCGACCAGCAGCCGGGCCGCATGCGGCACCACCAGCCCGACGAATCCGATGCCGCCCGAGACCGCCACCAGCACCCCGACCAGGATCGCCAGCCCCGCGAACAGCGCGATCCGCAAGGCGCGCACCGGAACTCCCACCGACGCCGCGGTATCGGCGCCGAGGTTCAGGGCATCGAGCCACCCGCTGGCCGCCAGCAGCGCGACCGCCGCCGCGCCGACCACGCACGCGGGCAGCGCGATTCGCGTCCAGTCCGCGCCCGCCAGGCTGCCCAGCAGCCAGAACAGCACCGACTGCGCGGCCGCCGGATCCGCGCTGCGGAAGATGAGATAGCTGCTCAGGGCCGCGAACGCCGAGCCGAGAACGGTACCGGTCAGCACCAGCCGCAGCGGGGTGAGCCCGCCCTGCGCCACCGAGACCGCGAAGACCAGCGCCGCGGCGACGAAGGCCCCGGCCAGCGCGCCGCCCGACAGCGCCCACACGCCCGCCCCGGCGAACAGTCCGGAGGTGATCACCGCGGCCGCGCCGACCCCGGCCCCGGAGGACACCCCGAGTAGATACGGATCGGCGAGCGGATTGCGCACCAGCGTCTGCATCGCCGCGCCCGCCAGCGCCAGGCCCGCTCCGACGACGGCGGCCAGCACCGTCCGCGGCACCCGCAGCTCCCACACGATGGTGTCGACGCCCGGATCGGCTCCGGAGGCACCCGTGACATGACCCCGCAACACCTCGAATACCGTTGCGATGGGCAGGTTTTCGGCGCCGAACCCGGTCGCCGCGACCATGGCGACCGCCAACGCCGCCGTGACGACGGGGATTACCACCGAGACCCGCGCGCGGATCATCGCCGATACTCCATGGGCACCTCGCGACCTCTACAGAGCTGTGCCGGGCGAGGGAGGTCTGACTTCCGCGGCGCACCCCCCGGGTGCCGCCCGCAGTCACAGTGGCGCGACCGTTCCGGATTTGCACCGGATTCCCGCACTCGCCGGCAGGGACGGAAACGAACTCTACAGTCCGGTTCTATGCCGTCGGCATCGGGTCAGCGCACCCGGCTGCCGAGCAGATGGCGCACGCCGCCGAGGAACAGCTGCAGGCCGAAGTCGAAACGGTCGGTGGCGCTGGTGTTCTCGTACAGCGGCGACGACTCCTCCGCCAGCGCGCCCGCCGAATCCATCTGCATCCGCGACTGCTCGTCCACGGTCTCGCCGAGCACGTAGTACAGCAGCGTGTAGGCGGCCAGGTCGGCCTCCTCGCGGGTCATGCCGCCGCGGATCAGGGCCCCGGCCACGCGCTCGCGGCCCTTGCTCGTGGTGAGGCGGGAGGCGTAGGTGGCCGACACCAGTTCGGCGCCGTCGCGGTAGGCGAGCAGGCACGAGCGCATCCGGTGCGCCAGCTCGCCGACCTGCGCGGACCATTCCTCGGCGGCGACCGCCTCGTCCAGTGGCGCCAGGATGCGGTCGGCGACCGCGCCCAGCAGGGCCTGCTTGTTGGGGAAGTGCCAGTACAGCGCGCCGGGCTGCACGTGCAGTGCGGTCGCCAGCCGCCGCATCGTGAGATCGGCCAGGCCGTACTGGTCGAGGATGGCGATGGCGCCGTCGACGACGTCCGTGCGATGCAGTTGCACTTGGCGACAACCCTTTCGTGCTTTGACTCGCGTCCCACGCTACCCTAGCCTGAACACCGTTCAAGTTGCACGGCCGACCCGGCCGGACGAAGGGATTCGTGCGCATGACCCAGGCACCCGTCAGGACAGCCACCGACATTCTGGCGATCGCCCGCGAGCAGGTGCTCGACCGCGGCGTCGGCCTCGACCAGCAGCAGACCCTCGAGGTGCTGCGCCTCGGCGACGAACGGCTCGAGGAGCTGCTCGAGCTGGCGCACGAGGTGCGCATGCGGTGGTGCGGACCGGAGGTCGAGGTCGAGGGCATCATCTCGCTCAAGACCGGCGGCTGCCCGGAGGACTGCCACTTCTGTTCGCAGTCCGGGCTCTTTCAGTCCCCGGTGCGCGCCGCGTGGCTCGATATTCCGAGCCTGGTGGAGGCGGCGAAGCAGACCGCCAAGACCGGCGCCACCGAATTCTGCATCGTCGCCGCCGTGCGCGGTCCGGACGAGCGGCTGATGGCGCAGGTCGCCGCGGGCGTGGAGGCGATCCGCAACGAGGTCGACATCCAGGTGGCCTGCTCGCTGGGCATGCTCACCCAGGAGCAGGTCGATCAGCTGGCCGCGATGGGCGTGCACCGCTACAACCACAACCTCGAGACCTCGCGTTCGCACTTCCCGAACGTGGTCACCACGCACACCTGGGAGGAGCGCTGGGACACCCTGCGCATGGTCCGCGAGGCGGGCATGGAGGTGTGCTGCGGCGGCATCCTCGGCATGGGCGAAACCCTGGAGCAGCGTGCGGAATTCGCGGCCAACCTGGCCGAGCTGGAGCCCGACGAGGTGCCGCTGAACTTCCTCAACCCGCGCCCGGGCACGCCGTTCGGCGACCTCGAGGTGCTGCCCGCCGCCGACGCGCTGCGCGCCGTGGCCGCGTTCCGGCTGGCGCTGCCGCGCACCATGTTGCGCTTCGCGGGCGGCCGCGAGATCACCCTCGGCGATCTCGGCGCCAAGAAGGGCATCCTCGGCGGCATCAACGCCGTCATCGTCGGCAACTACCTGACCACCCTGGGCCGCCCCGCCGAGCAGGATCTGGATCTGCTCGGCGAGTTGAAGATGCCGATCAAGGCGCTCAACGAGACGCTGTAATCGCCCCGCCTGCACCGCGTCCCGGTGCCGTTCAGGTATTGTCGGCAGCCCAGGAGCTGCACTTTTCGAGGTGGTCGTGGACATCATGGAAGAGCGCTACAACCCGTTCACGGGTAAGCGGGTGGTGCCGAATCTGGACGATGCGGTCCCCGCGGCCGCACTGCTGGGTCTGGAGCCGCCGCGGTTCTGTGAGCATTGCGGGCGTCGCATGGTGGTGCAGGTGAGCCCCGACGGCTGGTGGGCGAAGTGCTCCCGGCACGGGGTCGTGGATTCCACGAGCCTGGAACGTCGTTGATGGCGCATCAGAGCACCGCCGTGCCGACGGATGCCCGGCGCCGCGAGCTGCGCGCCGTGCTGTGGGTGATGGCGGCGGTGTTGCTGGTGAGCGCGATCGGCGGCGCGGTGTGGGGTGCGCTGGCGCCCGTCGAGAAGGTGCTCGTGGTGGAGCCGGGCCGGGGCACGGCGCTGCCGGGGGAGAGCGCGCACCGGTTCGATGCCGTCGCGATCTTCGTCTGTGCCGGGGCGATCGCCGGGCTGCTGAGCGCCGCGGCCGTGTGGCGGGTGCGCCGGCTGCGTGGCCCGCTGCTGCAGACGGGTCTGCTGTTCGGGTCGCTGGCCGGTGCCTGGGTGATGTCCTGGGTCGGCGATCAGGTGGCGGGACTGCTGCATCCGCGCGCGTCGAATCCGCCGGTCCGGGCCATCGTCGAACTGGCCCCGGCGATCCTGCCGTCGGAGGCCACGGGGTGGACCCAGCTGCTCGTGCAGCCGGCGGTGGCCTCGCTGGTCGTGCTGGTGCTGGCCGCGCTGAGCACCTCCGAGGACCTGGGCTCGGGCGGTGGGAGCGCCGACGCGGCGCCCGACGGCACGCGGCCCTACGCCTCCGACGTCACCTACGGGCCGTACGGCACGCCGGTCTCACAGGGCGTGCAGCTCGGCCCGCTGCAGGGCGTCGACACCGGTTCGCCGCGTTGACGCCCGCCCGCGGCCGAACCGTTGCCGAAGGTTTCCCGCCGCGCCGTAATCTGAGGGCACAGCACCTTCGGAAAGGCGGCGGGCCGTGGGGTTCATAGGGGCCGGACCGGTCGTCGAGGCGGTCGACGCCGAGTCCTGGCGCATCTGCCAGCCCATCGAATATCGGGGCGAGCACCAGACTTTCGTGGTTCCCGCCGGATTCCGCACCGACTTCGCGTCGGTGCCGCGCGCCCTGGTGTGGCTGGTGCCGCGCTACGGCGCCTTCACCCGCGCCGCCATCCTGCACGATTATCTGTCCCGCGGTGACGAGGTGAGCCAGGCGGATGCCGACGGGTTGTTCCGGCGCGCCCTGCGCGAGACCGGAGTCTCGGTCCCGCAGCGCTGGATGATGTGGGCCGCAGTGCGTTTGGGGTCCGGGCTGCGCGGCGCGAGCCCCGGCGATATCGCCCTGTTCCTGCTCATCGCGATCCCGTCCGCGGTGTTCCTGGCGATCCCGGTGCTCGTGGTCCAACTGTGGCTGCTGCTGTTCTGGGTGGTGGAGGCGGTGTTCTGGGTGGTCGGACGCGTGGCGGGCCGCACCGCGGCGCCCCCGCCCAAGCCGCGGGTGCGGATGACAGCCTGAGCCCGCCGCACCGGCTCAGCCGAAATCGCGGGCCAGTACGGCGCGGGCGTGCGCATCGGCGAGCAGTAGCCCGACCTCGCGGCGCAGTCTGCCGAGTTCGTGGCGCCGCTCGGCGGGGCCGGTCGCGGTCGCGAGTTCCTGGTCCAGGGCCCCGAGGGCACGCCGCAGTCCGCTGACCCGTTCGACGGTCGCGGAGTCGCCCGAGCTTCTGGCCTCCTCGATGAGCTGGGTGAGCCGGTGTTCCAGACCTGACCGATGGCGCCGGCCGAGCCGGCGTTCCAGACCGAGCATTGCACCTCCTGAATGTAACGTGCCGTTAAGTAACGGTACATCAAACGGAGGTTAGATAGAAGATTCAACCGCGCGGCCGCAGGGCGGCGAATTCGTCGGTCACGCGGATCTCGTCGTCGCTGAAGCGATAGACCGCCGCGGGCCGCCCGCCCGATTTCCCGGGGGAGCTGGTTTCGCCGGTCGGCGTGATCACCTTGCGGCGGCTGAGGACTCGCTGCAGGTTGGTGGTGTCCACCTCGTATCCCAAAGCGGCGCAATAGATTTCCCGCAGCGTCGACATGGTGAAGCGCGAAGGTGCCAGGGCGAAGGCGATATTGGTGTAGGACAGCTTGGCCGCCAGCCTGGTGCGGGCGTGATGGACGACCGTGCCGTGGTCGAAGGACATGTTCGGCAGCGACGCGACCGGATGCCATCGGGTGTCCGGCGGCAGATGTGGATCGGCCGACAGGGGTATCAGGCCGAGATAGGCCGAGGCGATGCGGCGCGGGCCGGGCACGCGGTCCGGATCGCTGAAGACCGACAGCTGCTCGATATGCCACAGCTCGCGCACGTCGACCTTCTCGGCGAGCTGGCGGCGGGCGGAGACGTCGAGATCCTCGTCGTCGCGCAGGCGGCCCCCGGGTAGCGACCAGGTGCCGGTCTGGGGCTCCATGGCCCGCTCCCACAGCAGCACCGCCAATTCGGTGTGCCAGCCCGGTGCGCACCGCGGCGACTCCGGGTCCACCGGTGCGCTGGCCGCCTGACCTGCGGAGATGGTGTCGGAGAAGCGACGAACCTGGAACACCGCGGTGAGCGATTCGTGAATGGTGCTACTATGGGCCACGTTTTCGATTGTAAGTCGAAAACCTGGTGGATGCGAATCGGCGAGGCTGCCGAGCGCATGAGGAAGGAGCCATGCCCATGTACGCAGCATCGCGGAGCGATACGTTGAGGGGTGGTGGCCGGGCGACGGGCGGGCCTATGACGTTTGCCGGGCGCGTTACGGACGGGCCGTCGGGGTTTTCGGGAGTGGAGGCCACCCCGGAGTGGGTGCAGGAGATCAAGCGCCTCGCGCGCGAGCGCAACGCGACCATCCTGGCGCACAACTACCAGCTGCCCGAGATCCAGGACGTCGCCGACCACGTCGGTGACTCGCTGGCGCTGTCGCGCATCGCGGCCGAGGCGCCCGAGGACACCATCGTGTTCTGCGGCGTGCACTTCATGGCGGAGACGGCCAAGATCCTCAGCCCCGAGAAGACCGTGCTGATCCCGGACCAGCGGGCGGGCTGCTCGCTGGCCGACTCCATCACCGCCGACGACCTGCGCGCGTGGAAGGCCGAACATCCCGGGGCCGTGGTGGTCTCGTACGTGAACACCACCGCCGCGGTGAAGGCGCTGACCGACATCTGCTGCACCTCGTCGAACGCCGTCGATGTGGTCGCCTCCATCGACCCCGATCGCGAGGTGCTGTTCCTGCCCGACCAGTTCCTGGGCGCGCACGTCAAGCGCGTGACCGGACGGGAGAACATGCACATCTGGGCCGGTGAATGCCACGTGCACGCGGGCATCAACGGCGACGAGCTGACCGAGCAGGCGCGCAGCCACCCGGACGCGGAGCTGTTCGTGCACCCCGAATGCGGTTGCGCCACCTCGGCGCTGTACCTGGCCGGTGAGGGTGCCTTCCCGGCCGACCGGGTGCACATCCTGTCCACCGGCGGCATGATCGACGCCGCCCGGGCGGCGAGGTCGAACCAGGTGCTGGTCGCCACCGAGGTCGGTATGCTGCACCAATTACGCAGGGCCGCACCGGGAATCGACTTCCAGGCCGTCAACGACCGCGCCTCCTGCAAGTACATGAAGATGATCACCCCCGCGGCGCTGCTGCGCTGCCTGGTGGAGAACCGCGACGAGGTGCACGTGGATCCGGAAACCGCCGCGCTGGGCCGCACTTCGGTGCGGCGGATGATCGCCATCGGCAATTCCGGCGGCGGCGAGTGAACAGGGCGTCCGCGCGATGAGTATCCCGTCGATCGGCTGGGAGGCGGACGCGGACCTGGTGGTGATCGGCGGCGGCGTCGCCGGTCTCACCGCCGCCCGCACCGCCTCGCTGCGGGGGCTGCGGGTGCTGACCCTGAGCAAGGGCGGCCCGGCCGACACCTCCACGCAGTACGCCCAGGGCGGCATCGCCGTCGTTGCGCCGCACGGTGATTCGGTGGACGCGCACCTGCAGGACACACTGTCGGCGGGTGCGGGCCTGTGCGACCCGGAGGCGGTGCGTTCCATCGTCGCGGGCGGCCGGGACGCGGTGGCGGCGCTCACCGATCTCGGCGCGGTGTTCGACCTGGGCCGCGACGGCGAGATCTCGCGCACCCGCGAGGGCGGGCACAGCACCCGCCGCATCATCCACGCGGGCGGCGATGCCACCGGTGCGGAGGTGCAGCGGGCGCTCAACGCGGCCGGGCTGCCGGTGCTGTTCGGCGCGGCCGCGGTCGAGGTCGTCACCGGACCGGAGGGTGTGCGCGGCGTGATCGCGGTGTCGGACAAGGGATTCGGTGTCGTGCACGCCCCGGCGGTGCTGCTGGCGACCGGCGGGCTCGGGCAGCTGTACGCGTGCAGCACCAACCCGCCCGGCGCGACCGCGGACGGGATCGCGCTGGCCTTGCGGGCCGGTGCGACGGTCGCCGACCTCGAGTTCGTGCAGTTCCATCCGACGGTGCTGTTCGCCTCCGGCGGGCTCGGCCGGCGGCCGCTGATCAGCGAGGCGGTGCGGGGCGAGGGCGCCGTCCTCGTCGACGCGGAGGGCGAATCGGTGACCGCCGGGGTGCACCCGCTCGGCGATCTGGCGCCGCGGGATGTGGTGTCGCGGGCGGTCGCCGCGCGCATGCGCGCCCTCGGCACCGATCACGTGTATCTCGATGCGCGGATGATCGACGGGTTCGCGCAACGGTTTCCGACGATCACGGCGTCGTGTGCGGACGCCGGGCTCGACCCGCGCGCCGACCTCATCCCCGTGGCACCGGCCGCGCACTTCCAGTGCGGCGGCGTGGTCACCGATACGCACGGCCGCACCGCGGTTCCCGGGCTGTACGCCGCCGGGGAGGTGGCCCGGACCGGCCTGCACGGCGGCAACCGCCTCGCGTCCAACAGTCTGCTCGAGGGTCTGGTGGTCGGCGAGCGGGCCGGTGCCGCGGCCGCGGAGCGCCTCGGCGACGCGGGGCGCATCACCGAGCTGGGCGCGGTCACCTTCCCCCGCGCGGATCGGAAGTCCCTGCAGGAGTTGATGACCGAGCACGCGTCGGTGGTCCGTGACGGTGACGGCATGCGTTCGGCGGTACTGCGGCTGCTGCAGTTGCTGTCGGAGCCGGTCGGTGGGTCCCCGGTGGTGGGTACCGGTGACCCGGGCCGGAGGGCCGGTGCTCCGGACGGGTCGGAAGGCCGTGGTCCAGCGATGGGAGAAGCGGAACACACAGGGGCGGACGGAGATTCGCGGCACCCGGTCGAGGCGGGTCAGGCCGCGGCGACGGCGCGGGTGGTTACCGCGCTCGAGGATGCGGCCCTCACCCTGACCGCCCGTGCGTTCCTGGTCGCCGCGACCGCCCGCACCGAAAGCCGGGGCTGTCACACCCGCTCGGATCATCCCGAGCCCCGCGACGAGTTGCGCCGCAGCCTCCCCGTCCGCGTCGGACCGGACGGCCGTCCGCAGCTGGCCGGGGAGCCCGATCACCTTGCGGTGTCGCGAGTCTGATGTCCCCGCAGTGGAACGAAGGAGTGCAGTAATGGCCCTGGACGCCGAAATCGACCGCGACGAGGTGCTGCGGCTGATCCGCACCGCGCTGGACGAGGATCTGCGGTACGGACCCGATATCACCACGGCGGCAACGGTTCCCGCGGATGCCGTGGTGAAGGCATCGATGGTGTCGCGGCAGCAGGGGACCGTGGCGGGCCTGGACGTGGGGCTGCTCGTGCTGGACGAGGTGATCGGCGCGGGCGCCTACGAGGTCACCGAGCGGGTCGCCGACGGCACCCGGGTGTCGCCCGGGGATTCGGTGCTGGACCTGGTCGCGCCGACCCGCGGCCTGCTGACCGCCGAGCGCACCATGTTGAACCTGGTGTGTCATCTCTCGGGCATCGCCACCGCCACCGCCGCGTGGGTCGAGGCGGTGGCCGGGACGCACTGCCGGATCCGCGACAGCCGCAAGACGCTGCCGGGCCTGCGCGCCCTGCAGAAGTACGCGGTGCGGGCCGGAGGCGGGGTCAATCACCGCATGGGCCTCGGCGATGCGGCGCTCATCAAGGACAACCACGTGATCGCCGCCGGTTCGGTGGTCGCGGCGCTGCGGGCGGTGCGGGAGCTGGCCCCCGAGATCGCCTGCGAGGTCGAGGTGGACACCCTCGACCAGCTCGACGCGGTGCTGGCCGAGGACGTGGAACTGGTGCTGCTGGACAACTTCCCGCTGTGGGCCACGCAGGCGGCGGTGCAGCGCCGCGACGCCCGCTCGCCGCGGACGAAACTCGAGTCCTCGGGCGGGTTGTCGCTCGATGCCGCCGCCGACTATGCCCGCACCGGCGTGGACTACCTCGCCGTCGGCGCGCTCACCCACTCGGTGCGCGTGCTCGACCTCGGACTGGACATGTAGCCGGTCAGAGCCCGAATTCGGCGGGAGCGAGCCGCAGCACGCGGCAGCATTCGCGCAGCGCGGCCGCCTCGCGAGTGTCGAATTCGCCCGCCGATTCGGCGATTTCGAGCCCGACCCGGACCGCCGCGCGGGCCTGAGCGGGACGACCGGTGGCACGGGCGACCTGTTGCAGCACGTACGCGCGGCCGAAGGCCGGATCGAGGGTGACTCGACGCCAGTTGTCCTCGAACAGGGTGCGCAATTCCTGCGACGGGAAGTGGTTCAGCGCGGGTGTGCTGCCGATCCGGTCGGCCACGCGGCTGCGCTCGGCCGGGTCGGCGGCGCCGGTCGCGCTCACCAGCGTGCAGACTCCGACGGCGGCGTCGCGAAATACACTGTGGCGTAACGTATCCGGTGTGATGTGCGCATCACCGGCAAGCTGCATGGTGCCAACCCCCTGAGTCGTCCCGGGTGATTCGCATGTCTCCGCTACCGGGTCTGAACAACGACAGGCAGACGCTAACAGAGATCACCGACAGGAAAAGCCCCGGAAGTTGTGGGGGCGCGGAGATCTCGGTTCGGCGGCGGTTGCGGGTTGCCGGGTGCGGCGGTGGATGCCGGGGGCGGCAATGTCGAGGCAATCGCTTTCCCCGTGAAATGTCCAGTGCCACCGAGGTTTTCGGAGACACAACGGCCAGGCGGGCGAGGGTCGGGATCCGGACAGCCGGGTGCGCGTGCCGCGGGTGCGGGCGACCCGGGCGACCGAGCATCCGGCGGGTATCGATTGCGGCCGGTGTGCGGCGGACGGGTGAATTCGCGGAGTGATCTCGGCCACAGCCACTTTCGGCGGCGGACCGATCCGGTTCAGGCGGTCAGCTCCCGCTCCAGCGGCGTGCGGAATCGGGGTATCGCGCGCACCTCGCCGAACCAGGCGCCCATGCGCTCGGCCTCCGCCTCGATCAGCGCCCGGGCGTCGCCGCCGACGTCCTCCAGCAGCCGCCACACGATCTCGCCGTCCTTGCGCTGCGCCCACCCGCCGACGATGCGGCCGTCCCACCACACGGTCGGGCCGATATTGCCGTTGCGGTCGAACAGGGCCGGGGCGTGCGGGCCGAGGAACCAGTCGCGGGACTGCCAGCCCATCGGCGTGGGGTCCAGCGCGGGCAGCAGTGCCGCCCACGGCTCGGGCGCGGGCACGGGTTCGAGGTCATCGGCCAGTGTGATGCCGGTGCTGCCGCCGAGATCCACCTCGGCGATGTCGAGGTGCGCCAGGGACTTTCGCACCTCGCCGAGCGACCATCCGGTCCACCACTTCAGGTCGGTGACGGGCGCCGGGCCGAAGGTGGACAGCCAGCGGCGCACGAGTTCGGTGCGCGCCCGATCGACCGGGATCTCGGGAATCCCTGCGGGCAGCCAGGATTCGATCGGTGCCCAGGTGTACTGGCTGCTGGCCCAGCTGCCGTTGGGGCGGCCCCGCACGATATGTCCCGCGCAGCCGAGCATCACCAGCACCCAGGTGGTGATGTTGGTGGGCTTGGAGTACGACTTGCCGGGCGCGGTGTCGATCTGCGTGCGCAGCCGCGGCACCGCGGCCGACAGCTGCGCTCCGGTCGCGCTGCCGCGGGCCAGCAGCTCGCGATGGGTCTCCTGTTCGACCTCCGCCAGCCAGCTCGCCACATCCCCGTCGACGGCCTGCTCCAGATAGCGGCCGTAGGTGCGGCGCTGCTTGATGGCCAGTCCATCGGCGACCGCGGTCTGCAGCGCGGGCAGCAGATCTACCGGCACCACGAACATGGTGCGGCGCATGGCCAGCATGCGCAGCAGCGTCCGATCCTCGTAGAGCGCCTTCTCCACCTGCGCGGGCTCGAGCCCCCGGCCGCGCGCGGCCACGGACAGGAACACCGTCGCCGGATCGGTCGCGTGCAGGGCCACCATCGCCTCCGCCACGGCGGTGACGTCGCCGGACCGGGCCGCGGGCGCCAGCAGGTGCCGCACGCCAAGCCGTGCCCGCCGCTGCGCAATATCGATCGAACGCATGAACGAATCCTAGGCGCATGCGGTGCGGCTCGTGTCTCGCAGGCGTCAAACGCCCTGCAGGACACGATCGAGTGCCGCCCGGCCCGCGGGTCCCCAGTGTGGTTTGCCGCCGGGCAGTCCGCGATCTCCGTTGTGCCCCATGAGCATCAGGAACAGGCTTTTCAGGGCGGCCAGCCCGCGGGCGCGCCGGATCGCCGCCGCGTCCGCCCGCGCGTAGGTGTCGAAGAACCGTGCGGCGGTGCCCGCGGGCAGCAGCACCCACGCGGCGGCGAGATCCCACGCCGGATCGCCGGCGAACATGTCACCGAAGTCGATCACTCTCGCGAGCGTTCCGTCCGCGACGACGACGTTCGCGGGATGCAGGTCGCCGTGCACCCACACCGGCGGGCCGTCCCACGCCGGGGCCGCCACGGCGTCGGCCCAGACGGCCCGGACGTCGGCGGCGAGATCGCCGGGGGCGACGGCCCGGAGGAAGTTCTCGAAGCCGTCCGTGTGGTTCCGGGGATGGCCACCGCGATCCGTCGCGGTCGGCGCCTCGGCGGGTGCCGCCACGTGCAGCGCCCGGAGGAAATCCGCCAGTGTGTCGGCCGCGTGGGTGCCGCGGCTGATCGAGCCGTGGTCCAGGGGTTCGCCGGGAACCCACGTCATCACGGTCCAATGCTTGGGGAAGCGCTCGGACGGTTCCCCGAACCGCACCGGGATCGGCACCGGCAGCGGCAGGCGCGGCGCCAGCACGGGCAGCCACCGCCGCTCCTTCAGCTGCGGCTCCGGCCCGGGATCCATGCGCTGCACGCGCACGGCCAACTCCTCCCCGAGCCGCCACGTCTGATTACCCCACCCACCCGCCACCTCCCGCAGGTCCAGCCCCGCCAGATCCGGATGCTGCTCCCGCAACAATTCCCGCACCAGCCCCACCCCAACCTCGATCTCCCCATCGCCCATACGAACTCACACTACCGACCCACCACCCGCTCACCGTGAGCCGCTTTCCCGGCGTGCTTTCGGCCGGGATCCCCGTGGTGGCGGGCACGCCCGGGCCCGGATGCGATGATGCATGGATGAGGCGGCGGTGTGGGTGGGTGGTGCCGGTGGTGTTGTTCGTCGTGCTGGGGGCGACAACCCTTGTGGCGCCGGGTGTTTCGGCCGAGTCGGGGTGTGCGGTGCGGGTCGCGGTGCGGCCGGTGGGTCTCACCGTGGACGGTGAGGCGGCCACCGGGCGCGTGTACGAGCCCTATCGTTGCGCCGAGGGGGATTCGGAGGCCCGGAGTCTCGTGGTCGCGGTGCACGGGCACGACAACACCTCCGCCGACTTCGCGGACTACCTCGGCGCGCTGGTGCGCCGCACCGAGGTCCCGCTGCTGACGATGGACATGCGCAGCGCGGACAGCGTCTGGCGCACCGGCGACTGGAACCTGCGGGCGGGCCGCGACGACGTGCTGGCCGCCACCCGCCGGTACCGCGACGAGCACCCCTCGATCGCGCGCACCGTGCTGTGGGGCTGGAGCCAGGGCGGCATCACCAGCGGCCTGGCGGCGGCGTACGCGCCGCCGGGACTTTTCGACTATTGGGTCGACACCTTCGGTCCCGCAGACGCTTTCACGGCCTGGGCCGGTGCCGACCGCATGGCCCCCGACCTCCGCGGGCAGATCGAGCGCGACGCCGGAGGCTGCCCGCCCGTGGCGTGCCCGCAGGCATACGCCGAGCGCTCGCCCGCCCTGCTGGCCGACCGCATCGGCGTGCACCGCACCGTCCTGGTGCACGGCACCGCCGACAGCCTGGTGCCCTACGCCAACAGCCTGGAGATGCGCGCGGCACTGACCGCCGCGGGCAAGCCCACCTCCCTCTACACGATCGCCTCCGGACGCGACCTGAACGGCGCGGTGGTACCCGGCGAGCACGGCATCGGCCCGGCGTTCTTCGAGAGCGGCTGCGTCGTCGAGCGCCTGGTCGGCGGCACGGAACCGGTCGACGGGGGAGACCGCGACTACCACGTCGACGTCGCCCGCGGCATCGCCACGGCACCGGCGGCGCCACCCGGCGCCAAATGCGCGGCCTGACCGGGCGCTATCGTCAGCGGCATCCGGCGGAAGGACACCGGGGTGACCGCCGCACAGCCTCCCGTGCACACCGTCTGATGGCTATCGTCGGGGGAGTACACCCACGACGCGAGGGAGGTACATCATGCGGGTGGTGGTGGCCGGTGCGAGCGGGGCGATCGGCAGGCCGCTGGTGCGGAGGCTGGGGGAGGCCGGGCACGAGGTGGTCGCGCTGACCCGCAGCCCCGGCGGCGCGCGGCGGCTCACGGAACTCGGGCTGCGGCCGATCGTCGCGAACGTCCTGGACCGGGCCGGGCTGCTGCGCGCGGTCGAGGGCGTGCGGGCCGAGGCGGTGATTCACGAGCTGACCGCCTACCGGCGTTCCCCGCCCACGCACTACCGCAGCCCGGGCCTGCGGCAGACGAACGAGCTGCGCACGACCGGCACCCGCAATCTGCTCGAACTCGCGAAAGTCGTAGGGGCGCAACGGTTTGTGACCCAGTCGCTGATCCTCGGCTACGGCCTGCGCGACCACGGCACCGCGGCCGTCACCGAGGCCGCCGAATTCGGCAGGCCCGACGGCACCCGCGCCGACGCCTCCCTGACGGCCCTGCGCGCCGCCGAGGACCTGCCCGCCCGGGCGCCCGGCATCGAGTCCGTCGCGCTCCGGTACGGATTCTTCTACGGCCCGGGCGCCTCCGACCTGTTCGCGCGGATGCTGCGCCTGATGTTGCTGCCGCTGCCGCGGCGGGCAACCGGAACGACCGGCTGGATACACGTCGACGACGCCGCGGCGGCGACCGTGGCGGCGCTGGAGCGAGGCCGCGCGGACACGGCCTACAACATCGTCGACGACGAGCCCGCGAGCTGGGGCGCGATGTTCACCGAGCTGGCCCGGACCATCGGCGCGCCCACCCCACCGCGGCTCCCGGACCGGCTCGTGCGGCTCGGCGCGCCGCTGGTGGCCCGCCAGATGCTCGACATGTCGATCCGGGTGTCGAACGCCGAGGCCGCGGTGGAACTGGGGTGGCATCCCGCCCTGCCGAGCCTCCGTGACGGCCTCGCCACGCTGGCGCGCTCGCGGTGACATATGTCGCCCGCGACGCGGAACAGGTTCGGGCGGAGCGCGGTTGTTCCGGAACGGAATCGGACGAACTCGAAGTGGAGGCGCGATGAACAAGCCCGCGGACCCGGCATATCACTGGGAAGGTGACAAGCTCGACCTCGACGCGTACCTCGCCCGCATCGGGTTCACCGGCGAGCGCACGCCGACGCTCGAGACGCTGCGGCAGCTGCAGTACGCCCACACCACGTCCCTGCCGTTCGAGAACCTGGAGATCATCCTCGGCCGCTCGATCCCCCTGGATCTGGAATCGTTGCAGGACAAGATGATCCGGCGCCGGCGCGGCGGATACTGTTACGAGAACGTCGGTCTGTTCGCCGCCGCCCTGGAACGTCTCGGCTTCGGTGTCACCGGCCTGAGCGCGCGCGTCGAGATGGGCGCGCCCAGCGGGCTGCGGCCCGCGACCCACGCGATCGCGCGGGTCACCACGGCCGACGACGACCGAGTGTGGCTGTGCGACGTGGGATTCGGCGCCGGTCCGCTCGCGCCCCTGGAAATGCACCCCGACCGCGGCGAGGTGAAGGCCGGTGAGTGGCGGTTCCGCGTGGAGCGCACCCGCGGTGAGCTCGACAGCGAGCTGTGGGTGGTGCACCACTTCGCCCGCGAGGGCTGGCTGGCGCGCTACACCTTCGCCACGACCCCGCAGTACCGCATCGACTACGCGGTCGGCAACCACTTCGTCTCCACCTCCCCGCGTTCGCCGTTCGTGACCCGCCCGTACGTGCAGCGCTTCCTGCCCGAGGTGCATCACGTCATCGACGGCACCACCTGGATATCGGAGTACCCGGACGGCAGCTCGCAGTCCCGTGAACTGGAGCCGTCCGAACTGCCGAAGACGCTCGCCGACGTGTTCGACATCGAACTCGACGAGGCCGACATCGCCACGCTGGCCGCGTCGCCGGGGCTGTACCACTGATCCCGGATCGCGGGCGAGCGCTCCCGCGTGGGGGCGCTGTCGGCCGGTAGGGTCGGGCGGGTGCGCACCGGTATGAAACTGTTCGCCCTGTTCGCCACCCCGGTCCTGGCCCTGGCCGCCTGCTCGGACACGTCGGCCGACCGTCTCGACAGCACCGTCAACGACTTCGCGGACGCGCTCAACCGCGACGATGCCGCCGCCGCGGCCGCCGTCACCACCGATCCGGCGCAGGCGTCGGACACCCTCACCAAGCTGTACGACAGCCTCGGCAAGGAGGCGCAGTTCCAGGTCGACAAGATCGACAAGACCGACAACGGCGCCACCTTCACCCTCGCCGCCACCTGGAAGCTGGGCCCGGGCGGCAAGAACCAGTGGACCTACCAGACCACCGGCGCGGCCGAGGAGTCCGGGGACAGCTGGAAGATCCGCTGGAATCCGGCGACCGTCGCGCCGGGCCTGGACGCCGGGCCGCTGAGCTACGGGACCGTCGCCCCGAATCCGGCCGCGCGCGTGCTCGATCGCGCCGGCGCGGACCTGCTGACCGAGCAGGTCGTCACGCTGGTCAACCTCGCCCCCGGCGCGGACGTGAATGCCGTTGCGGCACTGTTGAATCCGCTCGAGCCCAGCATCACCGCCGCCTCGCTGCAATCGGAACTGGCCGGGGCGCAAGGTAAACCGGTGACCGCGGTCGCGCTGCGCCAGACGGACCTGGATCCGATCCAGGACCGGCTGGCCGCGCTGCCGAACGTCACCCTGGCCCCGCAGACCCGGCTGCTGGCCACCGACAGGGAGCTGAATTCGCCGACGCTGTCCGGACTTTCGGAGCTGTGGCAGCAGCAGACCGACGCGGCCTCGGGATGGGCGGTGCGCGCCACGACCCCCGCGGGCACGCAGCGCGTCGGCGGGCAGGACCCGAAGCCGGTCGCCGACATTCCCAGCACCCTCGACACCGGCATGCTGCGCGCCGCCGACGCCGCGCTGGCGTCGATCGCGACCCCGGCGGCCATGGTGGTCATCCAGCCCTCGACCGGAAATCTGCTCGCGCTCGGCCAGAATCCGCCCGCCGACGCGCAGGGCCCGATCGCGCTGACCGGCCTGTACCCGCCGGGATCTACCTTCAAGACCGTGACCGTCTCGGCGGCGCTGCAGACGGGCCGCGTCACCCCCGACACCATGGTGGCGTGCCCCGGCACCGAGAACATCGAGGGCAGGCAGATCCCCAACGACAACAACTTCGACCTCGGCACCGTGCCGCTGCACACGGCGTTCGCCAGGTCCTGCAACACCACGATGGGACGGCTGGCGGTGAACCTGCCGCCGGACGGCCTCACCCGCGCCGCCGCCCAGCTCGGGCTCGGCATCGACTACACCGCGCCCGGCATGACCACCGTCACGGGCAAGGTGCCGGTCGCCGACACGCCCGCCCTGCGCGTCGAGGAGGGAATCGGTCAGGGCAAGGTGACCGCCTCACCGTTCGGGATGGCGCTGGTGGCCGCGGCGCTGGCGCACGGTGCGGTGCCCGATCCCGCCATTGTCGCGGGCAGGCCAGGCGTGCCGGACCGGAGGCCGGAGCCGCTCCCGCAGACCGTCGCCGATCAGGTGAAGGCGATGATGCGCGAGACGATCACCGACGGCACCGCCACGCAGCTGCGCGATATCCCGGGCATGCTCGGCAAGACCGGTACCGCGGAGTACATCGACGACAAGCACGCGCACGGCTGGTTCGTCGGCATCGACGGCGATCTGGCGGTGGCCGTGTTCGTCAGCGACGCGGGCAGTTCGGGCCCCGCGGTGGAGGCCGCGGGCCGGTTCCTGCGGGCGCAGCGCTGATCGTGTGACACCAGAGCAACAGTGACCGGAAAGTGATGTAGGACACAGGAGATCTCGGCCGGATCGCGCCGTGATCTCACCCGCATCTCAGGGCATTCGTACATATTTCACACGGATGTCGCTCCGGCGGCAGACCCGCCCGTCCGGCCCGCTACACTCGTCCGAGGAACGCGCGGGCAACCCGCGCGCGGTAAGTCACGGATCGCGGAGAACTCGGAGTAGTGCCATCGAAACCGGCCAAGTGATCGCAGGGCATTACCGCCTGGTCGAGCGGATTGGCAGCGGCGGCACAGGCGTCGTCTGGCGTGCCGTCGACGAACGGCTGGAACGGTCCGTCGCCATCAAGCAGATCCTCACCCAGCCCAGCCTGCCGGCGGGGGAGAAGGAAATCGTGCGGCAGCGCGCCTCTCGCGAGGCCCGCAACGCCGCCCGCTTCCAGCACCCGAACGCCATCGTCGTCTTCGACATCACCGATCACGGCGGCGACCCCTGCCTGATCATGGAGTATCTGCCGTCGCAGAGCCTGGCCGTGGTGCTGTCCTCGCAGGGCACGCTGCCGCTGCCGCAGGTCGCCCGGATCGGCGAGCAGGTGGCGTCGGCGCTGGTGGCCGCGCATCGGGCGGGCATCGTGCATCGCGATGTCAAGCCCGGCAACGTGCTGCTCGGCGAGAACGGCACGGTGAAGATCACCGATTTCGGCATCTCCAAGGCGAAGGGCGATGTCACCCTCACGGCCACGGGCCTGATCTCCGGCACCGCCGCGTACCTGGCGCCCGAGGTGGCGCGCGGGGCCGAGCCGACTCCGGCGGCCGACGTATTCGCCCTGGGCGCAACGCTTTTCCATGCGCTGGAGGGCGAGCCGCCCTACGGCACCAACCCGAATCCCCTGGCGCTGCTGTACGCCGCGGCCAACGGGCAGCTCAGCGAGCCGCGCAATGCCGGTCCGCTCACCGATCTGCTGCTGTCGCTGCTGAGCTTCGAGCCCGAGGACCGGCCCAGCATGACCGAGGTGCGCGACGAACTGGCCGATTTCGCCGAATTCGGTTCCGGCGAGGAGACCACGCGGATGCTGGCCACCCACCGGCCCGCCGCGCGCCGCCACGCCACCCCGACCCTGGATCGCCGTGCGGCACAGGCCGATATCTCCACCGCGGAGATGATGGCCACGGCCGCACCGGTTTCCGAGCCGGACCTGCCGCCGGTGCGGCCCGTCCGCTCCGGTGCCCACCCGGCCACCCGCTCCAATCCGGTACCGTCGGCGCCCGAACCCCCCGCCGCGCCCCCCACCCGCCGGTGGGCGCTGGTCGGCGGATTCGTGGTGGGCCTCGGAATCGTCGCCGCCGCACTGTACTTCCTGTTCGCCCCGCCGAACACGAATCCCCCTCCGTCGCAAGGCGGTTCGGCGGCCACCAGCGCCCCGGCCCGCAGCAGCACCCCCAGCTCCGGCGCCCTCGGCCAGACCAAGAGCGTCGGCCAGGCAGACCCGCAGCAGGCCATCAATGAGACGAAAGAGTTCTTCGATACTCTGACCGAATCCGATCCGAGTAGCGCATGGAGCCAACTGACTCCGGCCGCGCAGCAGGTGTACGGCAGCCAGCAGGCGTTTCAGACGTACTGGAGTCAGCACCAGGTAACGAACTTCAGCACCATTCGGGTGGACGGCAATGGCAGCGCGAATTCTGACGGTTCGGTAGACATCGGCGTCGCCAGCGTGACCTATGCCGATGGCCGGAACAAGTCGGTGGTGCTGCGATTCGTCAAGGCGAGCAATGGGAACCTGCTCATCGACAGCGATACGCGAGCCTGACCGCCCGGCTCGAAACAAAAAGGTGGTGCGCGCCCGTGGGCACGCACCACCGTTCTGATCGTGTTAGTTCACGCTCCTGGATTGTTCGCCGCGACGCAGGCCACCGCTCGGCACGCCTTGGCGCTTGCGTCCGCGGGACCACCTCCCGGCATGCGTCTATTTCATTGTCCCGGCACGCCGCTACTTCATTGTCCCGGCACGCCGCTATTTCATTGTCCCGGCATGCGGCTACTTTCATTGTCCCGGCACGCTTTTGGCCGGGATCCCC
Organism: Nocardia wallacei; assembly: GCF_029869545.1. Taxonomy (GTDB): domain Bacteria; phylum Actinomycetota; class Actinomycetes; order Mycobacteriales; family Mycobacteriaceae; genus Nocardia; species Nocardia wallacei_A. Next base: position 52,837 of record NZ_JARWQD010000369.1, read on the forward strand.
GCGGCCCAGTTCGCCAGTAGGCGGAGGGCGGTTTCCGACGGGGTGCCCGGGTCGACGGTGTGGGCGATGTAGGCATGGTCGGGGTCGTCGGGCAGGCGCAGGTTTTCGTACGATCCCGCGCACCTGGTCGTGGTCGAGGAGTGGAGCGACGCCCGCGCCCTGGAAGCCCACTTCACCACGCCGCATTTCCGGCACGTCGCGCAGGTATTCGACGAGATCCTGGCCGAGCCGATGGTCATCCGCCGCCTCGTCGCCGAGTAGCGGCATGCCGCGGTGGCGCAATCGCGTCCTATCTCGGGGTATCGCGGCAGGCGGTGCCCCGGTTAGCCTTTCGCGATGGATACACGGCAGATGCTCAGGGAGGAGCGCGCCGAGCTGGTCTCGCTGTTGCGCACCTTGTCCGACGCGGAGTGGGAGGCGCCGTCGCTGTGCACGGGCTGGCGGGTGCGCGATGTGGTCGCGCACCTGCAGACCGATACCGTCTCGCTCTCGTCCTACACCGGTCTCCTGGTCCGGGGCCGGTTCTCGGTCGACCGGGTCAATGACCTGCTGGTCCGCAAGATGGCGCCGCTGCCGCCCGCGACGCTGACCGATCGGCTCGCGGGCCCCGAAGGCTGGTTCTCGCGCATGTTTCCGGGTCTCGCCCTCGCCGACACCTTCGTGCACCAGCAGGACATCCGCCGCCCGCTCGGCCGCGAGCGCAAGGTCCCCGCCGAGCGCCTGCGCGCGGTGCTGTCACACCCCGACCCGTTCGCGTTCCCGCGGCGCTACACCCGCGGCCTGCACTTCACCGCCACCGACCTCGACTGGACCCAGGGCGCGGGCCCCGAGGTCCGCGGCCCCGCCGAGGCCCTGGCCCTCGCCATGGTCGGCCGCCCCGCCGCCCTCGCCGACCTCGACGGCGACGGCGTCCCCCTCCTCCGCGAACGCCTCGCCTGACCACCGACCGTTCTCGTTGTCAGCGGCCGCGGTGCTTGGCCTTGCGTTTGCGGGCGGTGAGGTGTCGGCGGTGTTCGGCGGCCTGGGCGCGGCGGCGTTTGGCGGCGGCGCGGTTGAGGTGGCCCGCCTGTTCGTGGGCCGCGCGCAGGGCGTCCTGGGCGGCGGAGGTGAGGGGGCGGGACGCCTGTTCCCGCGCGGCCTGGCGGGCAAGGCGTTTCGGGTTCACCGTCGTCTTCGGGCGGGCACCGGCCGGAACCGGGGGTGCGGCGAGGGCCCGGTCGAGCAGTCCGCCGTAATGCCGGACCGCGAACTCCTCCAACTCGGCGCCCGAGGGCTCGGAGCCGAAGACATGGCGTGCCGCGCGCACGCCGCAATCGTCGGTGATCTCCAGGACACCGACCCAGAACTGGCCGTCGAAATACACGCTGAACGTGCTCGGCATCGTTTCCTCCCATGGTTGTGGTGATGATGAGGACGCGCCGGACACCCTGGGAGGGAGGTTACTGAGCCGCATGCGGCCGCCCGGACTACCGACCGGGCCGTGTTTTAGCTCGTCCCGCCGCGAATACTACCGCCGCCGGAGGCGCGGGAGGGATGGCCGGATCGACCTATTAGGCTGGTAACCGGGTCCGGAGCCCCTCGGCTCCGGGCGAAGACCAGCACAGACAAGGATTCCGCACCGCTATGACATCCCGCATCGAGCTCGCCCGCGTCGATCTGCGCGGTCGTACTCCCACCGCCGCCGAGCTGCGCACCGCGCTGCCGCGCGGGGGAGTCGACGTCGACTCGGTGCTGCATCACGTGCGGCCGGTCGTGGAGGCGATTCGCGACCGGGGTGTCGAGGCGGCACTGGAATTCAGCGAGAGGTTCGACGGCGTGACCCCCGCGGCGGTCCGCGTCCCGGCCGCCGAACTGGACCGGGCGCTGCAGGAGCTGGATCCGCCGGTACGCGCGGCGCTGGAGGTCGCGATCGAACGCACCCGCGCGGTGCACGCCGACCAGCGGCGCACCGACACCACCACCGAGGTCGTCCCCGGCGGCACCGTGACCGAACGCTGGGTGCCGGTCGAGCGCGTCGGCCTGTACGTGCCCGGCGGTAACGCGGTCTACCCGTCCAGCGTCGTGATGAACGTGGTGCCCGCCCAGACCGCCGGTGTCGACTCGCTGGTGGTGGCCTCGCCGCCGCAGCAGCAGTTCGGCGGGCTGCCGCACCCGACGATCCTCGCCGCCGCCGAGCTGCTCGGCGTCGACGAGGTCTGGGCGGTCGGCGGCGCGCAGGCGGTCGCGCTGCTGTCCTACGGCGGCACCGATACCGACGGCACCCCGCTGGCGCCGGTCGACATGATCACCGGCCCGGGCAACATCTACGTCACCGCCGCCAAGCGCCTGTGCCGCGGCTTGGTCGGTATCGACGCCGAGGCCGGGCCGACCGAGATCGCGATCCTCGCCGACGCCACCGCCGATCCGGTGCACGTGGCCGCCGATCTGATCAGCCAGGCCGAGCACGACGTGCTGGCGGCCAGCGTGCTGGTCACCGACAGCCCCGAGCTGGCCGACGCCGTCGACGCCGCGATCACCACTCAGCTGGCGGTCGTCAAGCACCACGACCGGGTCGCGGAGGCGTTGTCCGGCAAGCAGTCCGGCACCGTCCTCGTCGACGACATCGATCAGGGCCTGCGGGTGGTGAACGCCTACGCCGCCGAACACCTGGAGATCCAGACCGCCGACGCGCCCGCCGTCGCGGCCCGGGTCCGCAGTGCCGGAGCGATTTTCGTGGGCGCCTGGTCCCCGGTGAGCCTCGGCGACTACTGCGCCGGTTCCAACCACGTGCTACCCACCGCCGGATGTGCCCGGCACTCCTCGGGTTTGAGCGTGCAGACCTTCCTGCGCGGCATCCACGTCGTGGAGTACAGCGAGACCGCGCTGAAAGACGTTGCCGGACACGTGGTCTCGCTCGCGAACGCCGAGGATCTTCCCGCGCACGGTCAGGCCGTGCGGGCGCGGTTCGAGGCGCTGTCGTGACCGGGCAGCGGGTCCCGGGCTCCGCGCTCACGCTCGAGGACCTGCCGCTGCGGGACAACCTGCGCGGCAAGAAGCCTTACGGCGCACCGCAACTGACGGTGCCGGTACAGCTGAACACCAACGAGAACCCGCACCCGCCGACCCGTGCCCTGGTCGACGATGTCGCGGAGTCGATCCGCGCCGCGGCCGCCGACCTGCACCGCTACCCGGACCGCGACGCGACCGCCCTGCGCACCGAGCTGGCCGCGTACCTGACCCGGCAGACCGGGGTGGCGCTGGACGTGGCGAACGTGTGGGCGGCCAACGGCTCCAACGAGATTCTGCAGCAGCTGCTGCAGGCGTTCGGCGGGCCCGGGCGCACCGCGCTGGGGTTCGTGCCGTCGTACTCGATGCATCCGATCATCTCCGAGGGCATCGATACCGAGTGGGTGGAGGCCAAGCGCAACGCTGACTTCTCCCTCGACATCGATTACGCGGTGCTGACGATCGCCGAGCGCCGTCCCGATGTGGTCTTCGTGACCAGCCCGAACAACCCGACCGGGCACAGCATCGCGCTGCCCGATCTGGTCCGGATCCTCGATGCCGCACCGGGTCTCGTGGTGGTCGACGAGGCGTACGGCGAGTTCTCCGGCGCGCCCAGCGCGATCGAGCTGATCGACCGGTTCCCCGCGAAACTGGTTGTCACCCGGACGATGTCGAAGGCCTTCGCCTTCGCCGGGGGCCGCCTCGGCTATCTGGCCGCCGCCCCGGCCGTGATCGACGCGATGCTGCTGGTGCGGCTGCCGTATCACCTGTCGGTGGTCACGCAGGCGGCGGCGCGGGCGGCCCTGCGCCACGCCGACGAAACCCTGGGCAGCGTCGCGGAATTGGCGGCCGAGCGGGACCGGGTGGCCCCGGCGCTGCGCGAGATGGGCTACGTGGTCTCGCCCAGCGACGCCAACTTCCTGCTGTTCGGCCACTTCGCCGACGCGCCCGCGGCCTGGCAGCGCTTCCTCGACGAGGGCGTGCTGATCCGCGACGTCGGCATTCCCGGGCACCTGCGGGTCAGCATCGGATTGGCCGCGGAGAACGACGAATTCCTGCGCGTCAGCGCGAAACTGGCCGCCACGGCACTGGAGGGGCGACTGTGAACCGAACCGCGCGGGTGGAGCGCACCACCAAGGAATCCAGCATCGTGGTCGAGCTGGACCTCGACGGCACCGGCCGCACCGATATCGCCACCGGCGTCCCGTTCTACGACCACATGCTGACCGCGCTCGGCGCGCACGCCAGCTTCGATCTGTCGGTGCGGGCCGAGGGCGATATCGAGATCGAGGCGCACCACACGGTCGAGGACACCGCGATCGTGTTCGGTCAGGCGCTGGCCCGGGCCCTCGGCGACAAGCAGGGCATCCGCCGCTTCGGCGACGCCTACATCCCGATGGACGAGACCCTCGCGCACGCCGCCGTCGATGTGTCCGGGCGGCCGTACTGCGTGCACACCGGCGAACCGGATCACCTGCTGCACACGGTGATTCCGACGAACGGCCCGGGCGCGCCGTATTCGACCGTGCTCAATCGCCACGTCTTCGAGTCGATCGCGCTCAACGCCCGCATCGCGCTGCACGTGCGGGTGCTGTACGGACGCGACCAGCACCATGTCACCGAGGCCGAATTCAAGGCCGTGGCACGGGCTTTGCGTGCCGCGGTGGAACTCGACCCGCGGGTGACCGGGGTGCCGTCGACGAAGGGGACGCTGTGACGACCGTCGCGCTGCTGGACTACGGCTCCGGCAACCTGCACTCGGCCAACCGCGCCCTGATCCGCGCCGGTGCCGAGGTGACGGTGACCGCGGATCCGGAAATCGCCTTGAACGCAAACGGTTTGGTGGTGCCGGGCGTCGGCGCCTTCGCCGCCTGCATGGCGGGCCTGCTGTCGGTGCGCGGCGACCGCCTCATCGGCAAGCGCCTCGCGGGTGGCCGTCCGGTGCTCGGGATCTGCGTGGGCATGCAGATCCTGTTCGAGCGCGGCGTCGAATTCGGCGTCGAGACCGACGGCTGCGCGGAATGGCCGGGCACGGTGGACCGGTTGCCCGCGTCGGTGCTGCCGCACATGGGCTGGAATACCGTACGGGCGCCGGAGGATTCGGTGCTGTTCGCCGGGATGGATCCCGAGACCCGCTTCTATTTCGTGCACACCTACGCGGCCCGCACCTGGGAGCTGCCGGAGGGCGGCCCGCTCGCCCCGGCGAAGCTCACCTGGGCCGAGCACGGCGGCCCGTTCCTGGCCGCCGTCGAGAACGGCCCGCTCAGCGCCACGCAGTTCCACCCGGAGAAGTCCGGGGATGCCGGTGCGCAGCTGCTCCGCAATTGGGTGAAGTCGCTCTAGCGGAAGCGGGGATGTGATCCAGGACACGCTCCAACCCCGGCGTGCTGGCGAACTCTCGGCTACCGGACCGGCTATCGTCGCCTCGACGAGGCACGACACGGTGGAAAGGGACTGCCATGGGCGACATTCCGGCACTGCTCGCGACCGCGTTCGACATCCCCACCTGGCTGCGCTACTTCTCGGCAGGTCTCCCCGAGACGGGTTCCGGTTCCTGAGTCCCGGCCGATATCAGCGCATCGCCTGTACGGGGTCGACTCGGCTGGCCAGCCAGCGGCCGTCGACATTGTCCAGGTAGACCCGCATGCTGGAGCGGATCGGCTGTGGCAGGCCGAGTGTGACGTCGCTGCGCGTCGACTGGTCGACGGTCACCATGATCTCCGCGTGCTCGGGGTCGGAGGTCTCGGTGCGGCATTCGACCGTCTTCGCCTCGGCGATGGTGTGCGAGCCGGTGGCCCGGGCGCGCCGCTCGGCGGCGGAACCCTGGAACTGTTCGCGGAACGGGCTGGTCGAGCGGTCGAGCACGCGCTGGTCGTAGTCGTCGTAGGCGTTGAAGTCGAAGGTGCTGAACTGGCGGCCGAAATCGCACGCGGCCAGCTGGGCGGGGTCGGTGGGGGCCGCCGCCGCCGGCGGTATCACGACCGGCGCGGCCACCGCGACCGCCGCCGAGGGCAGCGCAATCACGAAGCGGCGCAGCGTGATCCGGGGCATGACTGAATCCTTGTTCGTCGACACTATGGGTAGCCGCAACCCAGGATACGCACGCGGAGCGGGTGACCGGATGGTAGCCGGTGGGTCGGCACAACGTTGTTCGTATAGCCCGCCGAGAGGTCCGGCAAACCTCGCAGATCCCGGCGCACGGCCGTGACCGGCGTCCTATTTGCGCCATCCCGGCGCCGAGACCAGGAACGCTGCCCAGTAGGCTGCATGCGTGAATCTTGTGCTGCTACCCGCCGTCGATGTCGCCAATGGTGAGGCCGTGCGCCTGGTTCAGGGTGCGGCCGGCAGCGAGACGAGCTACGGATCGCCGCGCGACGCCGCGCTCGCCTGGCAGCAGGCCGGGGCCGAATGGGTGCATCTGGTCGATCTGGACGCCGCGTTCGGCCGCGGTTCCAATAGGGATCTGCTCGCCGAGGTGGTCGGCGAACTCGACGTCAAGGTCGAGCTGTCCGGGGGCATTCGCGACGACGAGTCGCTGAAGGCGGCCCTGGCCACCGGCTGCGCCCGGGTGAACCTCGGCACCGCCGCGCTGGAGGACCCGCAGTGGTGCGCCCGCGCCATCGCCGAATACGGCGACCGCATCGCCGTCGGACTGGACGTGCGGATCATCGACGGCGAGTACCGGCTGCGCGGGCGCGGCTGGGTCAGCGACGGCGGCGACCTGTGGGAGGTGCTCGAGCGCCTGGAGCGCGACGGCTGCGCGCGCTACGTCGTCACCGACGTCACCAAGGACGGGACCCTCACCGGCCCGAACCTCGACCTGCTCGGCGAGGTGACCAATGCCACCGAGGCCCCGGTGATCGCCTCCGGCGGCGTCTCCACCCTGGACGATCTGCGGGCCATCGCCGGGCTGGTGCCCGAGGGCGTGGAGGGCGCGATCGTCGGAAAGGCCCTGTACGCCGGGCGATTCACGCTGCCCGAGGCGCTGGCCGCGGTGAGCTGAGGGCATGAGCGACCCAAGCGACAGGAACGCGGACGCCGCCTCCGACATCGACCCGGCCGGGCTGCTCGCCGTCGCGAGCGAGTTGCTGGACGCCGCCACACCGCGTTTCGTCGAGGGCGTCGGCGCCCCCAGCGCGGTGGCCAAGGGGCGCGGCGACTTCGCCACCGAACTGGATCTCGAGCTCGAGCGCACGCTCTCGGCGCAGCTGCGGGAGCGGACCGGAATCCCGGTGCACGGCGAGGAATTCGGCGGACCGGAGCTGACCTCGGGCACCGCCTGGGTCCTCGACCCGATCGACGGCACCTTCAATTACTCTGCGGGACATCCGCTGTCGGGGATGCTGCTGGCGCTGATCGACGGCGGCGAGCCGGTGCTCGGGCTGACCTGGCTGCCGCTGCTGGGCCACCGCTACGCCGCGGCCGCGGGCGGGCCGGTGCTGCTGGACGGAAAACCGCTGCCGCCCTTGGAGTCCGGTCGCCTCTCCGATGCGATGATCGGCTTCGGCGCGTTCAATATCGACAGCCACGGCCGCATCCCCGGCCGCTTCCGCTTCGACCTGCTGGGTGCGCTGAGCCGGCTCTCGGGGCGGGTGCGCATGCACGGCTCCACCGGAATCGACCTGGCGTTCACCGCCTCCGGCGTGCTCGGCGGGGCCGTGGTGTTCGGCCACCATCCCTGGGACAACGCGGCGGGCGTCGCCCTCGTGCGTGCCGCCGGGGGAGTGGTGACCGACCTGCGCGGCGAACCGTGGACGATCACCTCGGGTTCGGTGCTCGCCGCCGCACCGGGGGTGCACGGGGAATTGCTGGAACTGATCGACAGCGCGGCTGCCACCCGCCACGGACGCGAGGACACCGATTCGGAGGCGCAACCATGACCCTGGCCGTACGCGTGATCCCGTGCCTGGACGTCGACGCCGGTCGCGTCGTGAAGGGCGTGAACTTCGAAAACCTGCGCGACGCGGGCGATCCCGTCGAACTCGCCGCCGCCTACGACGCCCAGGGCGCCGACGAACTGACCTTCCTCGACGTCACCGCGTCCTCCGGCGATCGCGCCACCATGATCGACGTGGTGACCCGCACCGCCGAGCAGATCTTCATCCCGCTCACCGTCGGCGGCGGCGTGCGCACCGTCGACGATGTGGACCGGCTGCTGCGCGCCGGTGCCGACAAGGTGTCGGTCAATACGGCGGCCATCGCGAATCCGGAGATCCTGCGCGAGATGTCGCAGCGGTTCGGCTCGCAGTGCATCGTGCTGTCGGTCGACGCGCGCCTGGTCCCCGAGGGCAATCCGCCCACCCCGTCCGGGTGGGAGGTCACCACGCACGGCGGCAAGCGCAGCACCGGCATCGACGCGATCGAATGGGCGCTGCGCGGCGCCGAGCTGGGCGTCGGGGAGATCCTGCTGAACTCGATGGACGCCGACGGCACCAAGGCCGGATTCGATCTGCCGATGATCGCCTCGGTCCGCAAGGAGGTCTCGGTGCCGATCATCGCCAGCGGCGGCGCGGGCGGCGTCGAACACTTCGCCCCGGCGGTGCGGACCGGCGCGGACGCGGTGCTGGCCGCCAGCGTCTTCCACTTCGGCGATCTGACCATTCCCCAGGTCAAGGCCGCGATGCGGGCCGAGGGCATCACCGTCCGCTGACGCATTGATATAAAGGTCTGCATGAGTCTGGATCCCGCCGTCGCCGCCCGCCTCAAGCGCAACGAGGCCGGGCTGGTCGCCGCGATCGCGCAGGAGCGCGGCACCGGCGACGTGCTGATGATGGCGTGGATGGACGACGAGGCGCTGGCCCGCACGCTCGAGACCCGCAAGGCGACCTACTTCTCCCGGTCACGGCAGCAGTACTGGGTCAAGGGCGAGACGTCGGGGCACACGCAGTACGTGCACGAGGTGCGCCTGGACTGCGACGGCGATACCGTGCTGCTGATCGTGGACCAGGAGGGCGCCGCGTGCCACACCGGCACCCACACCTGCTGGGACGGCGATGTGCTGCTGGCGGCGCGGTCCTGAGCGCTACTCCTGACCGTTGTCGGGCGGATTCGGATGGCCGTTCGATCGGCCGATCCCGCGGTTGATCCCGGTGTCCAGCTGATCGACCAGCGCCTCACCGAGTTGCACCAGCCGCTCGGTCTGTTCGGCGTCGAGCCCGTCGAAGACCAGCCCGCGCACCGCCTCGAGATAGCCCGGCGTGGCGTCCTCCACCTTCCGGTAACCGGCGTCGGTGAGGACAGCGTAGGCGCCGCGTCGTCCGCGCAGCGTTTCCCGGCGCGCCCAGCCGAGACGCTCCAATTTTGTTACCACGTGGGAAAGTCGGGATAGCGAAGCATTTGCTTTGTAGGCAAGTTCGCTCAGCTGTAAGCGATGGCCGGCCTCTTCTGACAGCAGTGCCATCACGAAGTACTCGAAATGCGTCACGCCGGACTCGCGCTGCAGCTGCGTATCCATCGCTGCTGGTAGCCGAGTCGTCAGCGCGACAAGAGTCCGCCAAGCTCGCTGTTCGATGGGATTCAGCCACTTCGTCACATCGCGCCCTCTCAATGCAGCCGCGTGACGCTTGTTCGTTAGCAGAGCTAGCGATCATTGAAACTTCAAATCAGTCACCGGCAGATATCAAGTTTGCCATGATTTCGCTCGCTGGTCACGAGTGTAGTCAATGACGTGACACCTATCACGCGATGGCTCAGTGTAGCGGCGGTTCTTCCCGGGGGTGGAATTCGCCGGCGGGCGGCGCCGGTTCGGCGGGTTGCTGCTGCTGAACCTGCTTGGCAGCCCGGCGTTTGCGGTAACGGCGCCGCAGCACCACGAACACCAGCAGCAGGAACAGCGCCGCCGCCACGATCGCGGCGATCAGGGACGCACCGCGGAAACCCGGGGCGTCCACGTCGAGGATCCGCTCGCCCGCGTGGGCCGCGTTGCTGCCGCCCCACACGATGGTCAGGGTCATCAGGTTGGGCAGCGCCGCGGCCACCGCGAGCACCGCCGCGACCCCGGCAAGGAACCGGCCGCCGCGCCGCCGCCACACGGTGACGGCGAACAGCAGAAGCAGCAGGGGTACCAGGGTGCACACGAAGCCCAGCGCCAGCCCGGACCAGATGCCCTTGGCGAAGCTGCCGTGGCCCGACATGTTCGCGATGCGCTGCGCCCACCAGCGCGGGATGAATGCCGCGAGGATGAAGTAGGTGGCGACGAGCACGGCGGCGACGGCCAGCGCCGCGAGGATCCGGTTGCGCCACGTGGTCACCGCGGGCTTACCGGACGTTTGCTCCACGCTCCGCGAAGTCATAGCACCAGGGTATGTGCAATCGCCCGGCGCGGGGGAGCGTCTCGGCTCGGCGTTTCGGATCAGCGGTTTCGTTCGCGGAGGAATTTCAGGGCGGTGTCGGCATGGACATTCGCTCGCAGTTCACCGGTGATCACCTTCAGGACCGTGCGGTCGGTATCGATGACGAAGGTCTGCCGCTTTACCGGCGCGAGCTTTCCGAGCAGCCCGCGCTTGACCCCGAACCGCTCGGCCACCGCGCCGTCGCGGTCGGACAGCAGCGGATAGCCCAGCCGCTGCTTGTCGGAGAAGCCCGCCTGGGTGTCGACCGAATCGGCGCTGATACCGGCGCACGAGGCGCCCACGGCCGCGAATTCGCCGGCCAGATCCCGGAAGTGGCACGCCTCGGCGGTGCAGACGGGGGTGTTGGCGGCCGGGTAGAAGAACAGCACCAGCGGACCGCTCGCGAGCAGGGTGTCGAGGGAGCGGGCGATCCCGGCCTGGTCGGGGAGATCGAACTGGGGAGCGCGCTGGCCAGCCTTCATAGGAAGCGACAGTACCGGGCGCGCACGGCGCCCGGTACCGTCGGCGGGGGGAGCGCCTGGCGGGGGATCAGACGCCCAGGATGCCCGCGACTTCCGGATTCTTGATCTGCATGACATCGAGGATGCCGTGGGCCTTCAGGAACGGCTTGAGCTCGCGGATGCGGTCGGTGTGCTCGGCGTACTCATCGGGGAAGCGGGTGCGATCGAGGTTCTCGATGGCCTTGACGTAGGTGACGAACGACGCGAGCGCGTTGTGCTTGCCCGGGTTCTGCCCGCTCGAGGATTGGTTCATATTCACCAACCGGGGCGGCTGCCCGGGCAGGGAACCTCGCGAGGGGTACATCTGTGTTGATCTCCTCTCGTTCAGGGATACCGCGTGCGACTTCGAACGTCGCGAGTCTAGTGAGCGCGGCGGTGCCGAATTGCCGCGCCTGGGCACGGCGGGTTCGCCCCAGTCATTCGGGGCTGCGCACGCCTCGGCTGGCCGACGTGGCCAATTCGTAGCCTGCCGACTCACACGGGCGACAGCGAAGCGGAACTCCCCACCCCCGCACATCTCGCCATCGGGTACTTGCTGAAAGGATGGAGGGATGCACGGCGCAGCAACCGACGGCCCGGGGACCACCACGACTCGTGAGCAGTTCCGCGCGCTCGCGGCCGAGCACCGGGTGGTGCCGGTCATCCGAAAGGTGCTGGCGGACTCGGAGACTCCGCTGTCGGCCTACCGCAAGCTCGGGGCCGACCGGGCCGGGACGTTCCTGCTCGAGTCGGCGGAGAACGGCCGCTCGTGGTCGCGCTGGTCGTTCATCGGCGCCGGTAGCCGGGCCGCGCTGAGCGTCGTGGACGGGGAGGCCGCCTGGCTGGGCACCACCCCCGCCGACGCGCCGTCGGGCGGCGATCCGCTGCTCGCGCTGCGCGAGACCCTGGAACTGCTGCGCACCGAGCGCCTGCCGGGCCTGCCGCCGCTGACCGGCGGCCTGGTCGGGTACCTCGGCTACGACATCGTGCGCCGGATGGAACGGCTGCCCGAGCTGACCGCCGACGACCTGCGGCTCCCGGAGATGGTGCTGCTGCTGGCCACCGACCTGGCCGCCTTCGATCACCACGAGGGCGCGATCACGCTGATCGCCAACGCGGTCAACTGGAACGGCACCGACGAACGGGTCGACGAGGCCTACGACGACGCGGTGGCCCGGCTGGACCGGATGACCGCCGCGCTGGCCGCCCCCGCCGCCTCCACGGTGTCGGTGTTCGCTCGGCCCGAGCCCGAGTATCGGCGGCAGCGCACCACCGCGGAATTCGGCGCCGGGGTGCGCCGCCTGGTGAAGGAGATCGAGGCCGGCGAGGCGTTCCAGGTGGTGCTGTCGCAGCGGTTCGAGATGGACTACGACGGCAGCCCGCTGGATCTGTACCGGATGCTGCGGGCGTCGAATCCGAGCCCGTACATGTATCTGATGCACATCCCGGACGGTGCGGGCGGGACGGCGTTCTCGATCGTCGGTTCCAGCCCGGAGGCGCTGGTGACGGTGCAGGACGGCGTGGCCACCACGCATCCGATCGCGGGCACCCGGTGGCGCGGCGCCACCGAGGAGGACGACCTGCTGCTGGAGAAGGATCTGCTGGCCGACGAGAAGGAGAACGCCGAGCACCTCATGCTCGTCGACCTGGGCCGCAACGATCTGGGCCGGGTGTGCACGCCGGGGTCGGTGCGCGTCACCGAGTACCGGCACGTGGAGCGCTACAGCCACGTCATGCACCTGGTGTCGACGGTGTCGGCGCGGCTGGCGCCCGGCAAGATCGCCCTCGACGCCGTGCAGGCATGCTTCCCGGCGGGCACGCTGTCCGGCGCCCCGAAGGTGCGCGCGATGGAGCTGATCGAGGAGCTGGAGCCGACCCGCCGCGGCACCTACGCCGGGGTGGTCGGCTACCTCGATTTCGCCGGTGACGCCGATACCGCGATCGCGATCCGCACCGCGCTGCTCAAGGACGGCACCGCCTACGTTCAGGCCGGGGCGGGCATCGTCGCCGACTCCGAGCCCGAGTACGAGGACACCGAATCCCGCAACAAGGCCATGGCGGTCCTCAAGGCCATCGCCGCCGCGAAAACGGTGCGCGCCTTCACCCCCGACCAGCCCGATGGTGAGGATCCATGAACTCCCCGGAACCCGAACCGGCGCAACCGGACTCCTCCGGCGAGGCTCCGCGCAAGTACCCCGTCGGCCCCGCGCTGCTGCTGGCCGTGGCCGCCGTCGCGCTGTGGGGCTCGTCGCGGATGACGTGGGTGACGCTGGTGTCCTCCGACGGGCTCACCGAGCCACGCACCCACCGGCTCAACGGGGGCGAGTGGTTCGGTGCGCTGACGCCGCTGGCCCTGGTGCTGGTGGCCGCGATCGCGGCGGTATTCGCCACCCGCGGATGGCTGCGGCGGCTGGTCGGCGTGGTGGTGGCGCTGATCGCCGCGGTCGCGGCGGTACCGGGTTTCGCGTTGGTGACCGGGCGCGGGAAGATCGCCGAGCGGGCCGCCGCGCTGGCCGAGCTGCCCGCCCGCGCGCAGGTGGATCAGGTGACCTCGGCGTCGCTGCCCGCGGTGCTGAGCCTCGTCGGCGCGCTGGCGGCGTTCGCGGCGGGCGTGCTGCTGGCCCGCATGCCCCAGGAGACGGCGCGGCTGTCCGGCAAGTACGACAACCCCGTCTTCCGGCGCGCCGCGGCGGCGGACCAGGTGGCCGCGCAACAGGCGAAATCGGCGGAGCGGCAACCGGGGGACACCGCGAAACCCGCGGCGGCCCAGCCGGACTCGGCGGCGCCGGAGCAACTGTCCGAACGCGTGCTGTGGGACGCCCTCGACGCGGGCACCGACCCCACCGACGACCAGCCCGGAAGGTGAGCATTATCCCAGTCGGGATCGATGCGATGCGGAACACCCCGCCGTCGGAGTCGGGAACATGGCCATTTACTCTTTACCTGCATCGGTGAGACAGCGCCTTGGGGGATTCTCAGGCAGCAAGTCGGTCTCCCCAGAAAGGATTCGAGCCAGATGACGGTACTCGACTCGATTCTCGACGGGGTCCGCGCGGATGTGGCCGCTCGGGAAGCCGTCCTGGATTTCCAGGCAGTCAAGAAGGCCGCCGCGGCGGCACCTTCGCCGCGTCCCGGGTACGCCGCGTTGCATCAGGACGGTGTCGGTGTCATCGCCGAGGTCAAGCGCGCCAGCCCCTCCAAGGGCGAGCTGGCCGACATCCCGGATCCGGCCAGCCTCGCCAAGGCCTACGAGGACGGGGGCGCGCGCATCATCAGCGTGCTCACCGAGGGACGCCGCTTCAACGGCTCGCTGGACGACCTGGACGCGGTGCGCGCCGTGGTCGACGTGCCGATCCTGCGCAAGGATTTCGTCGTCGGCCCGTATCAGATCCACGAGGCCCGCGCGCACGGCGCCGACGTGATCCTGCTGATCGTGGCGGCGCTGGAACAGGACGTGCTGTCCTCGCTGATCGATCGCACCGAATCGCTGGGCATGACCGCGCTGGTCGAGGTGCACACCGAGGAGGAGGCCGACCGCGCGCTGGAGGCGGGAGCCTCGGTGATCGGCGTCAACGCCCGCAATCTCAAGACCCTCGAGGTGGACACCGACGTGTTCGCGCGCATCGCGCCCGGCCTGCCGACCGAGGTCATCCGCATCGCCGAATCCGGTATCAGCGGCACCGCCGACCTGCTCGCCTACGCCGGTGCGGGCGCGGATGCGGTGCTGGTCGGCGAGAGCCTGGTGACCAGCGGCGACCCGCGCGCCGCGGTCTCGGAACTGGTGACCGCCGGAACCCACCCGTCCTGCCCGCGGCCGCTGCGCCGGGGAGCGGCGCGATGACCCGGACGCAGGAGCCGGAACGCAACACCGGGGATCTGCCGCCCGCCAGCGCGGGTGTCACCCAGCGCAGCCACGAGCCCGACCTGGGCGGCCACTTCGGCGTCTACGGCGGCCGCCACGTCCCCGAGGCGCTGATGGCGGTGATCGAGGAGGTCACCGCGGAGTACGACAAGTGCCGCGTGGATCCCGGGTTCCTCGCCGAGCTGGACCGCCTGCAGCGCGACTACGCGGGCCGCCCGTCGCCGGTGTTCGAGTGCACCCGGCTGGCCGAGCACGCCGGCGGCGCCCGGATCCTGCTCAAGCGGGAGGACCTGAACCACACCGGCTCGCACAAGATCAACAACGTGCTCGGGCAGGCGCTGCTGGCCAAGCGGATGGGCAAGACCCGGGTCATCGCCGAGACCGGCGCGGGCCAGCACGGCGTCGCCACCGCCACCGCGTGCGCGCTGCTCGGGCTGAACTGCATCGTGTACATGGGTGCGGTCGACACCGCGCGGCAGGCGCTGAACGTGGCCCGGATGCGGCTGCTGGGCGCCGAGGTGGTCAGCGTGACCACCGGCTCGCAGACGCTCAAGGACGCCATCAACGAGGCGCTGCGCGACTGGGTCACCAATGCCGAGGACACCTACTACTGCTTCGGTACCGCCGCGGGCCCGCACCCGTTCCCGTTGCTGGTGCGCGATTTCCAGCGCGTCATCGGGCTGGAGGCGCGGGCGCAGGTGCTGGACCGGACGGGCCGGTTGCCCGATGCCGTCACCGCCTGTGTCGGTGGTGGATCCAATGCGATCGGCATCTTCCACGCCTTCATCGACGATCCCGGCGTGCGGCTGATCGGCTACGAGGCGGCGGGCGACGGCGTCGAAACCGGTAGGCACGCGGCCACTTTCACCGGCGGGACGCCGGGCGCCTTCCAGGGCGCGTACTCGTATCTGCTGCAGGACGACGACGGCCAGACCATCGAATCGCATTCCATCTCCGCGGGGCTGGACTATCCGGGCGTGGGGCCCGAGCACGCGTACCTCAAGGACACCGGCCGCGCCGAGTACCGGCCGATCACCGATGCCGAGGCGATGGACGCGCTGCTGTTGCTCTCGCGCAGCGAGGGCATCATCCCGGCCATCGAGTCCGCGCACGCGGTGGCGGGCGCGCTGCAGCTGGGCCGCGAATTGGGCGACGGCGCAATCATTCTCGTGAGCCTCTCGGGCCGCGGCGACAAGGATATGGACACCGCGGCCAAGTGGTTCGGGCTGTACGGAGAGGATGCCGAGTGAGCGAGCTTGCGAGCGAACCATCGGTGAGTCGTCTGGGCGGCACCTTTGCCGATTGTCGCGCCGAGGGCCGCGCCGCCCTCATCGGCTACCTGCCCGCCGGGTACCCGGATCTGGTCGGCTCCATCGCGGCCTGCACGGCGATGGTCGAATCCGGTTGCGACATCATCGAAGTCGGCATCGCCTACTCCGATCCGGTGATGGACGGGCCCACCATCCAGGCCGCCACCGAACAGGCGCTGCGCGGGGGTGTGCGGGTGCGCGACGTCTTCGCGGTGGTCGAGGCGATCAGCAACGCCGGTGGCAAGGCCGTGGTGATGACCTACTGGAATCCGGTGCTGAAGTACGGCGTCGACGCGTTCTCCCGTGATCTCGCGGCCGCGGGCGGGCTCGGGCTGATCACGCCGAACCTGATCCCGGAGGAGGCCGACGAATGGCTGGCCGCCTCCGACGCGCACGATCTCGATCGCATCTTCCTGGTGGCGCCCTCCTCGACCGAGGAGCGGCTCGCCACCACCCTCGAGGCCACCCGCGGGTTCGTCTACGCCGCCTCCACGATGGGCGTGACCGGAGCCCGCGACGCGGTGTCCTCGGCCGCTCCCGCGCTGTGCGCCCGCGTCCGGGCCCACTCCGACATCCCGATCGGTGTCGGCCTCGGCGTGCGCAACGGCGCGCAAGCCGCCGAAATCGCCTCCTACGCCGACGGAGTCATCGTCGGCTCGGCCCTGGTCTCCGCGGCGGGTGAGAGCATGGACCAGGTCCGCGCCCTCACCGCCGAACTCGCCCAGGGCGTGCGGTCGGCCGCCGTCGCCTCCTGAGGCTGTCGCGAAGGCGTGGCGCGCAGGGCAGCACGTGCCTTCGGCGGTCGTTCCGTTACGGTGGGGCCGTGACTTTTCCAGTCCTGGCAGACAGTGTTGTTGCGCACGGTGGAGTGCAGGCCGCGGTGCTGGCCTATATACCCAGCCCGCCGCGCGGGGTGTGGTACGTCGGGGGATTCCCGCTGCGGGCGTATGCGCTGTGCATCATCGTCGGCATCATCGTCGCGATCTGGTGGGGTGAGCGGCGGTGGCGCGAACGCGGCGGGCAGCCGGGTGCGGTGCTGGACGTCGCGATGTTCGCGGTGCCCTTCGGGCTGGTCGGCGGGCGGCTCTACCACGTGGCCACCGACTGGCAGAAGTACTTCGGCGACGACGGCCATCCGATGAACGCGCTGAAGATCTGGGAGGGCGGCCTCGGCATCTGGGGCGCGGTGTTCCTCGGCGGCGTCGGCGCCTGGATCGGGTGCCGGGTGTATCGAATCCCGTTGCCCGCCTTGGGTGATGCGATCGCCCCCGCGATCCTGCTGGCGCAGGCGATCGGCCGCCTGGGCAACTACTTCAACCAGGAGCTCTACGGGCGCGCGACCGATGTGCCGTGGGGCTTGCAGATCTTCCTGCGCTTCGACGACAACGGTCAGCTCGACATGATGAACGGCGTCTCCACCGGTGTCGTGGAGAAGACGGTGCAGCCGACATTCCTCTACGAGCTGGTGTGGAACGTGCTCGGCGTGCTGGTGCTGGTCTGGGTGGACAAGCGCTACCGCATCGGCCACGGCCGGTTGTTCGCGCTGTACGTGGCCATCTACTGCTTCGGGCGGTTCTGGGTCGAATTGCTGCGCGACGACGAGGCCACGCACATCGCGGGCATTCGCATCAACTCCTTCACCTCGGCCGTGGTATTCCTGTGCGCCCTCGCCTATTTCGCGCTCGCCACCAAAGGCCGCGAGACCGCCGCACAACTGGAGCCCGGCGGCGACCGCCCGTGGCCCTGGCAGTTCGGCGCCCTGCGCCGCGCCGGCGCCGAGGCCGAGGCAGCCGAGTCGGAAGCCGCTGCCGCGGAAGCGGACTCGGCCGCGGCGGGGAAATCCACCGAGGCTCGAGCGAAGTCGCCGACGAGCGACCTCGGCGAAGCTACCGGGTCGGCGGGCGAGCCGGGTGACTCCGACAGCGCAGCGAGCGAATCCCCGGCCGATTCCGCGGCGGGTGAGCGCAACGAATCCGGCGATGTCGGCGATAACTCAGCGAATGCCGCCAGCGGTGGGGCGTCCGGCGCGACGAAACCGCCCGAGTCGGGCAAGCTTTGAGCCGACCGCCGCGGTCGTGCGGCGGGACGGGAGACCGGGCCGTCGAGGCGGGCCCGGGCAAACTAGGAGGACCTGAGTGACCGACCCCTACCAGCAGCAGCCGGGATACGGGCCGCAGTACGGTGCGCCCGGTACCGGCCCGGGCATGGGGCAACCCGGGCAGCCGATGGGGCAACCCGCCGGGCAGCCCATGGATGCGTACGGCCAGCCGCAGCCGCCGATGGACGCGTACGGCCAGCCGAATCCCTACGGGCAGCCGCAGTACGGCCAGCCCTACGGTGCGCCCGGCGGCTACCCGCCCGCACCGTACGGCGCGCCGGGCATGGACCCCGAGGCGCCGTTCGGCCGCAACATGTACGGCGAGCCGTATTCGGACAAGTCGAAGATGGTGGCGGGCCTGCTGCAGATCTTCCTCGGCAGCTTCGGCGTCGGCCGCTTCTACCTCGGCTACCCCGGCCTGGCCGTAGGCCAGATCGCCGTCACCTGGCTCACCTGCGGCCTCGGCGGCATCTGGCCCCTCATAGACGGCATCATGATCCTGACCGGCAAGGTCCGCGACCAATACGGCCGCCCCCTCCAGGAAAGCTGACCGATACTGCCCTCCCGGCCAAAAGCACGCCGGGAGCAGGGATAGGACCACGCCGGGAATCGGCATGGGACTACGCCCGGAATCGGCATGGGACCATACCGGAATCGGCATGGGACCGCAGTATTCCTCGGCCGCTGGGTGCTGCCGCCGAGCATTCCCCGCCCGCCGGGCGCGCGCCCAGCATTCCCCGGCCCCCCGCGCCCCGGGGGGGGGGGGGGGGGGCGGGGGGGGGGGGGGGGGGGGGGGGGGGGGCGGGGGGGGGTCGACACGCGGCTGGTGGGCCGCCGCCGCCCGCCCGTCGATCACCTGGTGACCGAATCGAGCCTGTCGTTCCCG
>NZ_JARWQD010000370.1 GCF_029869545.1 Nocardia wallacei
CCCCTCTCCGGGGCCCCCACCCCCCCCCCCCCCGGCGCCGCCGCCTACCCGGCCCCCCCCCTTTGCCTGGCGTACCGGGGGGGGGGCCCGCGCGAACCGCTTGCCGCGCGCACCGGCGGACAGCAGGAATTGCCCCGCGCTGCAGGCCAATCCGAGCGCCAGCGTCGAGACGTCGCACGGCACCAGCCGCATCACGTCGCGGATCGCGAGCATCGACGGCACCGACCCGCCGGGGGAGTGGATCCACAGCGAGATCCCGGCCTCGGGGTCCTCGGCCGCCAGCGTCAGCAGTTGGGTCGTCAGCAGTGTCCCGTTGTCGTCGTCGAGCGCGCCGTCGAGCACCAGCACGCGGCGGCCGAGCAGTTGCTCGCGGGTGCGCCAGCTGAAAAGCGGGGTCTTGTTGTCGTCAGCCATGTCCCCACCGTGCCCGACCGCACCCCCGGAATGCGCCCCTCGCTGCTGTGAGCAGATCTGCCCACAGCAGCGAGCGATGAATTCCGGTGCGCGAGCCCGTCGGTATCGGTGTGACTACCACCGGGAGACCTACCACGGATCCGGAGCTGATCCGGGCGTGGATATGTGCCGAGCGGCGCGCCCTCGCCGACTTCCTCGACGACCTGCCCGACTCCGACTGGTCGCGGCAGTCGCTGTGTGCCGAGTGGACGGTGCACGAGGTGCTGGCCCACATCACCACGTCCACGCGAGACTCGCTGCGGGCCACGGTCGTCGGCATCGTGCGGGCGCGATTCGACTGGAACCGGATGACGGCCGACCAGGCGAGTGCGCTCGCGGCGCGGTTCACCCCCGCCGAACTCATCGCCCAGCTGCGCGATACTGCGGACGCGCACCGCCGGGCGCCGGGAGCGGGAGTGGTGGATCCGTTGGTGGACATCATCGTTCACGGCCAGGACATCGCCAGGCCGCTCGGCCGCAGCCTGCGGCCGCCGCCCGAGCGGGTGATCGCCGCGCTCGACCAGGTGCTGGGCAGCCGCTTCTACGGCGCGCGGCAACGCGTCGGCGGAATGCGGCTGCGGGCCACCGATGCCGACTGGACCCACGGCGCGGGCGCCGAGGAGATCCGGGGACCGGTCATCGACCTGCTACTGATGGCCACCGGGCGCCCGCCCGCCGGGACGGCTCGCATGGAAGGAACCGCCTGATGCTCATCATCGCCGGGCACGTGACGGTCGATGCCGATCGACGCGACGAGTTCGTCGCCGCCCATCAGGATCTGGTGCGCCGGGCGCGCGAGGCGCCGGGGTGCCTCGACCTGGCGATCACCGCCGACCCGTTGAATCCGCAGCGGGTCAACAACTTCGAACGCTGGGAATCCGGGGAACACCTCGACGCCTGGCGCGCGATCGCCGACGCCCCCGACACCGGCATCCCGATCACCGGCGACAACGTCCTGCTGTACACCGTCGCCGACGTCCGCCCGCCCTTCGGCGAGTGACTCGCCGGGCGGGTCGAACGGACCGTCCGCCGGGTCCCGACGAGGGGCGGGACCCGGCGATCGGGGCTACTGGGCGTCGAAGGCCCTTGCGCGCAGGGAACGTTCGATGCCCGCCTTGCCCTCCGACACCAGGCGGCGCAGGGCCGGTGGGTGGTCGGCGTCGAGGAACTTGTCGGCGACGGCCACCGCCTCGTCGGAAATGGCCCAGTGCGGGTAGAGGCCGACGACGACGGTCTGGGCCACCTCGCTGGAGCGGCGCTCCCACACGTCGGGGATCTCCGCGAAGTACCGCTCGACGAACGGTGTCAGCAGGTCGGCCTGGCCGACCGGGGCGAACCCGCCGACGATCGCGCGCGCGGTGATGTTGGGCACCGAGTCGTCGTTCATCACCGTGTTCCAGGCGATCTCCTTGACCGGTGCCTGCGGCCGGGCGGTGGCCGCGGCGGCCGCCTGACGACGACCGGCCGCGGTCGGATCCCGGTCCAGTTCGGCGTCGATCACCGGGGTGGGTTCGCCGTCGGCGTCGACCGCACCCGACTTGGCGAGCGCCTGCACCAGCCGCCAGCGCAGATCGGTGTCCACCACCAGCCCCGGCAGGCCCACCCGGGCCGGGTCGCCGCTGTCGTACAGCGCGGCGAGCGCCTCGACGTGCTGCGGCGACAACCGCGCGCCGGTCAGGGCGTTGACGAACGCGAGCTGATGATCCGAACCCGGCTCCGCCGCCCGCGCCAGCTCCAGCAGCCGGTCGGCGAACTCGGGCCAGCCCGTGCGCGCGGCCCACTCCGGGTCGGCGTAGCTGGCCAGCGCGGTGTGGGCCTGCATCAGAATCCGTTGCACCACACCGATTTCGGTCTCCTCGCCGATGCCGCGCTGCACCAGCGCCACGAAGTCGCGGGCCCGCATCTCGGCCTGGCGGGTCATCTCCCACGCCGCGGACCAGCACAGCGTGCGCGGCAGCGATTCGGCGATATCGGCGATGCGCGTGGTCACGGTGTCCAGTGAATCCGGGTCGAGCCGCAGCGAGCAGTAGGTCAGGTCGTCGTCGTTGATCAGCACCAGCTTGCCGCGCCCGACGCCGACGAGTTCGGGCACCTCGGTGCTGTCCGCGGCATCGAGATCGAGCTCGACTCGCTTGGTGCGCACCAGCTTTCCGTCCTGGTCGTCGTACACGCCGACGGCCAGCCGGTGCACGCGACGCTCCCCGGCGCCGGGTGCCGCGCCCTCCTGCACCACCGCGAACCGGGTGAACTTCCCGTCGGTGTCCACGTCGAAATCGGGGCGCAGGGTGTTCAAGCCCGTGGTCTTGAGCCACTGCGCGCCCCAGTCGGAAAGGTCACGGCCGGAGGCCTTTTCGAGCGCACCCACCAGGTCGTCGAAGGTGGCGTTGCCGTAGGCGTGCCGGGCGAAGTAGTCGCGCAGGCCCGCCAGGAACGGCTCCCGGCCGACGTAGGCCACCAGCTGCTTGAGCACCGAAGCGCCCTTGGCGTAGGTGATTCCGTCGAAGTTGACCTCGACGGCGGCCAGGTCGGGGATGTCGGCGGCGATGGGGTGGGTGGACGGTAGCTGATCCTGCCGATACGCCCACGACTTCTCCACATTCGCGAAAGTCGTCCAGGCGCTGGTGTATTCGGTCGCCGAGGTCATGCACAGCACCGAGGCGAAGGTGGCGAACGACTCGTTCAGCCACAGGTCGTCCCACCACTTCATGGTGACCAGGTCGCCGAACCACATGTGCGCCATCTCGTGCAGCACGGTCTCGCAGCGGCGCTCGTAGGAGGCCCGAGTCACCTTGGAGCGGAAGACGTAG
The DNA here is from genome assembly GCF_029869545.1 of Nocardia wallacei. Taxonomy (GTDB): domain Bacteria; phylum Actinomycetota; class Actinomycetes; order Mycobacteriales; family Mycobacteriaceae; genus Nocardia; species Nocardia wallacei_A. The sequence continues at coordinate 3,261 of NZ_JARWQD010000370.1, forward strand.
TCCTCCAGGAAGGTGACCGCGCCCGCGTTCTCCATTGCCCCGGCGTTGAATTCGGGCACGAACAGCTGGTCGTACTTGCCGAACGCGTACGGCACACCGAAATTGGCGTGGTAGAAGCCGAAGCCCTGCTTGGTCTCGGTGAAAAGCCGCTCGGCGTCCATGAACTCGGCCAGCGAGGCGCGGCAGTAGATGCCCAGCGGGATGCTGCCGTGGTCGTCGGAGTAGGTGTCGGTCCACTTCGCGTACGGGCCCGCGATCAGCGCCACCAGGTAGGTGCTCATGCGGGGAGTGGTGGCGAACACGTGCCGGGTCACCGTGCCGGTCTGGTGCGTTTCGACCGCGGCGCCGTTGGAGATGACCTCCCAGTCCTGCGGGGCGGTGACGGCGATGTCGTAGGTGGCCTTGAGGTCGGGCTGGTCGAAGCAGGCGAACATCCGCTTGGCGTCGGCGGTCTCGAACTGCGAGTACAGGTAGACCTTGTCGTCGGTCGGGTCGACGAAGCGGTGCAGGCCCTCGCCGGTGTGCGAGTACTCGCAGTCGGCCTCCACCGTCAGCTCGTTGCGCTCGGCCAGGCCGGTCAAGGTGAGCCCCTGGGACTCGTCGTAGTCGCCGATCTCCAGCGCGACGCCGTTCAGCACCGCCGACCGGACCCCGGCCGCCACGATATCGACGAACGTCTCCGAACCGGGTGTGGCCGTGAACGTCACGGTGGATCGCGAGTTGAAGGTCTCCGCCGCTGCCGCCTCGGCGTTCGTGGGCTGGCCGGTCAGGTCGAGTTCGACGCGATAGTTCTCCACGCTGATCGTCGCGGCGCGCGCGACCGCCTGCTCGCGGGTGAGGTTCGGTGCGGACAAGGAGACTCCTTCGCTGATCGATCGGAGAGCTGTACCGGGCAGCCGCCCAGTCCCACAATGCCATGTCGGCGGGTGTTCGGGCGTGCCGACCTGCGGCCTCGGTAGGCTGTGGCTGATTCGAGCCGCTCACGAGGAGGACAGTTGAAGCACATCCACTCCGGCAAGGTGCGCGATCTGTACGAGGACGGCGATTCGCTGCTCCTGGTCGCCTCCGATCGGGTGTCGGTCTACGACGTGGTGCTGCCGACACCGATCCCGGACAAGGGTGCGCTGCTGACCCAGCTGTCGAACTGGTGGTTCGAGTACCTCTCCGACGTGCCCAATCACGTGCTGTCGGCCACCGATGTCCCCGACGAGTTCGCCGGGCGCGCGGTGCGGGTCAAGCCGCTGAAGATGGTGCAGGTGGAGTGCATCGCCCGCGGGTACCTGTCGGGTTCGGGGCTGAAGGAGTACGAGCGTACCGGCTCGGTCTCGGGCATCGCGCTGCCCGCGGGCCTGCGCGAGGGCGACAGGCTGCCCGAGCCGATCTTCACGCCCACCACCAAGGCGGCCGAGGGGCACGACGAGCCGATCACCTTCGACGACGTGGTGCGCCAGGAGGGCCGCGAGGTAGCCGAGCGCCTGCGGGAACTCACCCTGGACGTCTACTCCCGCGGGGCCGCCTACGCCGCCGAACGCGGCGTGATCATCGCCGATACGAAGGTCGAATTCGGCTGGGACGGCGAGGTTCTCACCCTCGGTGACGAGGTGCTGACCTCCGACTCCTCGCGTTACTGGCCCGCCGCCGAATGGGAGCCCGGCCGCCCGCAGCGCTCCTTCGACAAGCAGTTCGTCCGCGACTGGGCCGCCTCGACCGGCTGGGACAAGGAGCCCCCGGGCCCGGAGATCCCCGCCGACATCGTCGCCGCCACGCGGCGGAAATACACGGAGGCCTACGAACTCATCACGGGCAACGTTTGGTCGGCGTAATCAGTTCTGTGCCTTGATCTTCCGCCATCCGCCCGCGCGGTTGTTCGCGGCGATCTGCCGGAACATCGCCAGCAGCGCGGCCTCGTTGATCTTCTCGCCCTCGTAGACCGCGACGGTGCGGCCGGTCTTGTTGTCGTGGCCGCCGGTGATGATGCCCTCCGGATCGGGAACGATGCCGCCGTCGTAGAGGAAGACGTTCACGTGGTCCCTGGTGGCCAGCAGCGCGCAGATATTGCCCTGCAGCACGAAGTAGGGCTGCACGGTCCGCTTGATCGTCTCGGTGACCTCCGGGTCGGCGGCATGCACCAGATCGCGGACCTGCAGGCAGATCCGCCGCTGCCACTCCGGAAGCGGGTCGATATAGGCGTCGACGCGGGGGTCCTTCTCGTACGCCATGGCTTTCCCTTCTCGCAGCTGGGCGCCGCGAATGGTGAGGTAGTCCCGTTCCGGGACGCTGGTGGTGCGCCGGGCCGCCGCGGCGTAGGCGGCGATGGCCGCGGGGCGATCGCCCGCCATCTCGTACAGGTGGCCGCGGACGGCATCGAGGCGGTGGTTCCCCGCGAGACTGTCCTCGACGGTCGCGGCCAGGTCCAGACCGGCCGCGGGCCCGTGCACCATGGCGGTGGCGACCGCGCGGTTCAGCGTCACCATCGGATTGCGGGCCAGGCGATCGAACATGGTGTACAACACCAGAATTCGCCCCCAGTCGGTGTCCGCGGTGCAGCGAGCCTGGGCGTGCAGGGCCGCGATGGCGGCCTGGAAGCGGTACATCCCGTGGAGGCCGTGCCCGATCGCGGCCGCCGCCAGCCGCATGCCCTCGGCGAGACGGATCCGGTCCCACCGGGATCGGTCCTGTTCGAGCAGGGGAATGAGTTCCCCGCTCGGCCCGGTGCGGGCGGCGCGGCGGGCATCGGTCAGCAGCATCAGCGCGAGCAGCGCCGTCACCTCGGGATCGTCGGGCAGCAGCCGGTGCAGGATGCGGGCCAGCCGGATCGCCTCGGCGGCCAGGTCGACGCGGCACAGCTGTGTCCCGCCGGAGGCCGTGTGTCCCTCGGTGAACAGCACGTACAGCACGTGCAGGACCGCGGCGAGGCGGTCGCCCGCCGCGAGGTCCAGCGGCGCGGTGAACGGCCGCTCGAGTCCGGACAGCCGCTTCTTCGCGCGCGAGATCCGCTGCGCCATGGTCGCCTCCGGCAGCAGGAAGGCCCGCGCGATCTCCTCGGTGGTGAGCCCGCCGACCGCCCGCAGCGTCAGCGCGATCGCGCTCGCCGGAGACAGGGCGGGATGGCAGCACAGCAGGAACAGCGTCAGCGTGTCGTCGTGTGTGCCGATCTCGCTGGGCGGCACGACATCTCGCGCCACCGCCACTTCCCGGTGGCGCCGGGCGATGTCGGCGCGCACCGCATCGGTCAGTCGCCGCTGGGCCACCTGGATCAGCCACGCCCGCGGGCTGTCCGGCAGCCCCGCCTGCGGCCACTGTGTCGCCGCCGCCAGCATCGCCTCCTGCAGGGCGTCCTCGGCCGCATCGAAATCCCCGGAGCGACGCGCCAGCACCCCGAGTGCGGACGGGGCGACCTCCCGCAGCAGCCGGGCCACCTCGTCCGCACCGGTCGGACCGCCCGCCCCGCCCGAATCGGGCTCCGGGCGGGTACGCGGGATATCCGATTCGGGCATGGCGCTGGGGGTTTCGGTCAGTGGTCGACCGATGGTGCTTCCATGACGGCGCGGACCTCGAGGTACTCGCCGATGGGTTTGCCGCCGGGTCCCGGGGCCGCGGAGGCGCGCGCGGCGATTTCGATGGCGCGGTCACGGCTGTCGACGTCGACCATCCAGTAGCCCGCCAGGAATTCCTTGGTCTCCGGGAACGGCCCGTCCGTGACCACCGGCGCCGAGCGACCGTCGGAGGAGACGAGCAGCGCCTGTTCGGGGGCGGCCAGCCCCTGGGCGTCCACCAGTTCACCGGATTTCTCGAGTTCCGCGCCGAGCGCGCGCTGGAATTCGATGTGGGCCGCGATCTCCTCCGGCGCCCACTCGCCGATCGGGGCGGTGCAGTAGGCGGCCTCGCCGTAGGTCTTGAGCAGCATGTACTTCATGGTGTGTTCCTCTGTCTCCGGTGCGTCCATCGTGACGTACTCACCGACAGGTCGGAACCGGCATCGCGGCCTCGACGCATCTGTAATGTGATGGCGGTCACAATGATGTCGAGGTGTCGGCCAGGCGCCGGGGATCGACCGGCTCGCGGGAGACGATCAGCTCCTTGATCCGGTCACCGGCATCCCAGATGTTGACGTTCATCCCGGCCAGCACGCGATTGCCGGAATCCAGCCAGAACGCCACGAACTCGCGCGTGCCGGTATCGCCGCGCACCACGACGGACGCCTCCTCGCCGGGGGCGACGTAGCCGGTGTACTCCATCCCCAGGTCGTACTGATCGGTGAAGAAGTACGGCAGCCGGTCGTAGCTGCCGGGCTTGCCCAGCATCGTCAGCGCCGCGACCGCCGGTTGATTGAGGGCATTGGCCCAGTGCTCCACGCGGACGCGCCGACCCAGCAGCGGATGCTGCTGCTCGGCGATATCGCCGACCGCGACGATGTCCGGATCGCCGGTGGCCAGGCTCTCGTCCACCAGGACGCCGCTGCCCACCGCGAGGCCCGCATCGGCGGCCAGTTCGATATTCGGCCGCGCGCCCACGGCCTGCAGCACCGCGTCGGCCTCGAGCACGGTGTCGTCGTCGAGCCGGACGCCGGTCGCCGCGCCGCCGGACGTGGTGATCTCGGCGACGCGAACCCCGCAGCGCAGATCGACGCCGTGCGCGCGGTGCAGGTCGGCGAACACCTCGCCCATCTCGGTGCCGAGCGCGGCCCGCAGCGGCACCCGCTCGGTCTCGAGCACGGTCACTTCGACACCGGCGGTCCGGGCGGCGGCCGTGACCTCCAGGCCGATCCAGCCCGCGCCGATCACCGCCAGCCTGCGCGCCGAGCCGAACAGGTCGATCAGCGCGTCGGACTGCTCGATGCTGCGCAGTTCGTACACGCCCTGCGCGTCGGCGCCCGGAATCGGCAGGCGACGCGGCCGCGAGCCGGTCGCCAGTGCGAGCTTGTCGTAGGGCAGGGTCGAACCATCCGGCAGGGCAACGGTTTTCGAGGCCCGGTCGACCGCGGTCACGGTGGTGCCGAGCATGACCTCGACATGATGGTCGCGATACCACTGGCCCGGGGCGGTGGTGAAATCCGCCAGCGCCTGCTTGCCCAGCAGGTGCTCCTTCGACAGTGGCGGCCGCTCGTAGGGGAGGTGCTCCTCCTCGCCGATCAGGGTGAGTGTGCCGTCGAAATCGTTGCCGCGCAACGCCTCCGCGAGCTTGGCCGCGGCCAGCCCGCCGCCGACGATGACGAACCTGGAATCTGTGGTCATGCGAACCTCCGTACAACGGCCGCCAGGTCATTTCCGACCCTACTGCGCTCGCGCGGCCGGGTCGGGAAATATCCGGAAGTTTCCGTCGTTGATGCTGTCGACGGCACCTGTGCGATGCGGTGCCGCCCCGACTTCCCGAGAGGATTGCGACGTGAGCGACACGACGACCACCCCGTCCGGCACCAAGGACCGCGTGGACTTCTGGTTCGACCCGCTGTGCCCGTGGTGCTGGATCACCTCCCGCTGGATCCTCGAGGTGGAGAAGGTCCGCGATATCGAGACCCGCTTCCACGTGATGAGCCTGGCGGTGCTCAACGAGGGCCGCGACGACCTGCCGGAGATCTACGTGGAGCTGATGAAGTCCGCGTGGGGGCCGGTCCGGGTGGCGATCGCCGCCGCCCGGCAGCACGGCGAGAAGGTGCTGGCCCCGCTCTACACCGCGATGGGCACCCGGATCCACAACCGCCGCGACGAGTATCCGCAGGAGGATCGGGGCGAGCGGCTCGCCGTCGTCATCGCCGAATCCCTGGCCGAAGTCGGCCTGCCCGCCGAGCTGGCCACGGCCGCCGACAGCACCGAATACGACGAGGCGCTGCGCGAGAGCCACCACGCCGGCATGGACAAGGTCGGCAAGGATGTCGGCACGCCCACCATCCACATCAACGATGTCGCCTTCTTCGGCCCCGTCCTGTCCCGCATCCCGCGCGGCGAGGACGCCGGCAAGCTCTGGGACGGCGCCGTGGCCCTCGCCTCCTACCCCCACTTCTTCGAACTCAAGCGCACCCGCACCGAGGACCCGGAGTTCGACTGACGACACCGGCCCCGCTGTCGCTGAAACCCCTTGCTACCGGGGCGAATTCGAGGACGAGCCCGGGTCCTCGTCCGCTCCGGCGCTATCGACCGGCGAATTCTCCGGCCCCGGCGAGGACGGACCGGGCGCCGTAGGCGACGGCCCCCGCATCGCTTGCCAGGGTGGAGTCGGCTGATAGCTCTGTCCGCTCGGGGGTTGCCAGGGGTGGCGGGGCTGGGCGCCCGGGTTGTACTCCTGGCCGCTCGGCGGCGGGACCGGCGTGTATCCCGGACCGGTCATCGGTGGGTAGCTCTGCGGTGGGGGCTGGTTGGCCGGGGGGATCGGGGCGCTGGGGCGCCAGAACAGTTTGCCGTGCCTGCTGCGGTCGCGCAGGGCCCACATGCGCCAGGTCAGCACCGGATGCGAGGACATGGCGTTGGCGATCCAGACGAAGAAGCCCTTCTCCTGGGCGGCCCGATCGGCCATCTCGTCGAATCGGACCAGCGGGTTCAGCCACTTGCCGCCCGCCAGGACCTGCATCGCGCCCGGCGCACCGACATGCCGGTTGCAGTAGCCGTGATTGTCGGCGGTGTACTCCTGGCTGCGGATCAGCGAGTTGCCGAGGATCGGCAGGAACGGCACCAGGAACATGCCCAGCTGCCGCCAGTAGGACACGTGCCCGGCCGCGATGTGCCCGACCTCGTGACCGATGATGAACGCCAGCGCGTCCGGATCGCGGGCCCGGCCGCCCACCTCGAACATGTCGCTGTAGACGACGACGTAGCGGCGGAACCCGTGCCCGGAGGCGAAGGCGTTGATCTGCCCGCTGCCCATCAGGACGAAGGCATCGGGCACGGTGGCCATCCCGAATCGCTGCGCCGCCTCCACCACCATCCGGTACCCCTCGGGGAACTGGGTGGGCGACATCTTCACCGCGTTGACCCGCTGCATCGCGTAGTTCAGACCGCGGCCCAGATACAGCAGCAGCGGCGCCGCCAGCAACAGCAGCATGTAGTCGTTGATCTCGCCGACGAACAACAGCAGCAGGCTGAGCAGATAGCCGAGGGCGGTGACGACGATGACGATCACCAGCAGCGGAATCTCCCAGCTGTGCCGGGCGGGCATGCCGAACGGCGACAGCCCGCGGGTCTGCTGGACGACCGGCGGATGCGGGGGCGAATACGGCGTCTGCGGCGCCCAGCCGGGCGGGCCGAGCTGCGGATCCCACCCGGCGAGCGCGGCGGCGCGCGACGCACCGGGCGGGCTCGTGGCGGGCACCGAATGTGCTGTCGGAGGCGACGTTCTGTCCTCGGGCTGCATGCCCTGAACCTTAGGCAGTGTGGGGCCGGAGTGCTGTCGGCGCACCGCAACCGTGGCCCGACGCCCCGGTCGAACCGGCGCTCGAGCGCCTGACACAATGCGTGCCATGCGCGTATACCTGGGTGCCGACCATGCCGGCTTCGAACTGAAGAACCACGTCAAGGATCACCTGCAGCGGGCCGGTCACGAGGTCGTCGACTGCGGTGCCCACGAGTACGACGCCGCCGACGACTATCCGGCGTTCTGCATCGACGCCGCGCGCCGCGTCGTCGCCGATCCGGGCAGCCTCGGCATCGTGCTCGGCGGCAGCGGCAACGGCGAGCAGATCGCCGCCAACAAGGTGCCCGGCGCCCGCTGCGCGCTGGCCTGGAGCGTCGAGACCGCCCGGCTGGCCCGCGAGCACAACAACGCCCAGCTCATGGGCATCGGCGGCCGCATGCACAGCACCGAGGACGCGCTGGCCATCGTCGATGCCTTCCTGGCCACCCCCTGGTCGGGCGAGGCCCGCCATCAGCGCCGCATCGACATCCTGGCCGAGTACGAGAAGTCCGGCGAGGCGCCCGCCGTCCCGAGCTGAGCGCGGGTAGATGCCTGAGGGGCATACGCTGCATCGGCTGGCGAAGCTGCATCACAAGCGCTTCGCCGGGGGAGTGGTACGGGTATCCAGTCCGCAGGGACGTTTCGCCGACGGCGCCGCGCTGGTGGACGGCCGCGTCCTGGTGCGGGCCGAGGCATGGGGCAAACACCTGCTGCACCACTACGATTCGGGACTGGTCGTGCATGTGCACCTGGGGTTGTACGGCACATTCACCGAATCGGCGGGGCCGCCGGGTGAGCCGGTGGGTCAGGTGCGGATGCGGATGATCGGCGGCGGCCGCACCGCGTCGGCCTACGGCACCGATCTGCGCGGCCCGACGGCCTGCGAGGTGCTGCACGAGCCGGAGGTGTCGGCCCTGACCGCGCGGCTGGGCCCGGACCCGTTGCGTCGCAACGCCGATCCGGGCCGGGCCTGGGAGCGCATCCGCCGCTCCTCGCGCCCGCTCGGCGCGCTGCTGATGGATCAGGCCGTGGTCGCGGGCGTCGGCAATGTCTATCGCGCGGAACTGCTGTTCCGGCACGGTATCTCGCCGCGGCGGCGTGGTCGTGACGTCACCGCGGGCGAATGGGACGAGCTGTGGGCCGACCTGGTCGAACTCATGCGGGTCGGGGTGCGGCGCGGCAAGATCGTGGTCGTGCGCCGCGAACACGACCGTGGCGCACCGTCATACGCCGAGGGCAAACCCCGCACCTACGTCTACCGGCGGGCCGGTGAGCCCTGCCGGATCTGCGGTTCGACGATCCTGCACACGGTGCTCGAGGGCCGAAACCTGTTCTGGTGCCCCGGTTGTCAACCCGGATGAGGTTCCGGTCCGTCGATTAGCATGGGGCCGCCGGGTTTCCGACGGAAGGGTGCCATGGGAGGGCCGATCGGCTCACGGACGCTGCGCCTGAGCATTGCGATGGGTGCGGCGCGGACGGTCACCGTCGGATGCCTCGGGCTCCTGCTGGTTCCGGCGCTGCTGATACTGATCCTCGCGGTCGTGACGGTGCTGGGCTCGAGCGCGGCGATCCTGATCGGCGTCGTGGTGGTCGTGCCGGTCGTGGCCCTGGTCGGGCACGCGCTGCTGTACGTGTCCCGCCGGGCCGCCTGGCTGGAGGGCACCACGCTCGCCGTGCGCGGCGCCTACACCACGCGGCGGGCGGAGCTGGCCACCGCGCGCGTGTGGGTCGACTCGGTGGCCGAGAATACGGCGGTGCCGACGGGCTCCGGAACGGCAGTGGTGCCGACCGGTCGGCGGATCCCGCGGTTGGTCGCGCAGGACGCCCGCACCGGCGTCACGGTGAAACTGCCGCTGCGACAGTCGAATGGGACGCTGCTCCCGGCGCCCGAGCTGCACGCCTTGGCCGCATCGATCACCTCCGGCCCGCGCCCGTCCCCGGACGCCGACCACGCCCACTGGATCGCCCAGGGCCTGTACAGCCTCACCACCAACCCGTTCACGGGCAACCTCTGACCGCCGCGACGCGGGTTCAGTAGTCGCCGAGCGGGTTCAGAAGCCGCAATCGCCGGGCGGTATCGATGCGCTCCGGTGCATCGGGCCGAATCGGGTGTTCAGAAGCCGCCGCCGTCGAAGCCGCCGCCCATATCGAAGCCGCCGCCGTCCCAGCCGCCCTGATCGGCTCCGCCGCCGTCGAAGCCGCCCTGGTCGCCACCCGGATCTGCGCCGCCCTGGTCGGCGCCGCCGCCGTCCTGTCCGGCCGCCAGTCCCGCGTCATAGCCTTCGCCGTAACCGTTTTCGAATCCGGCGGCCCCGTAGGCCACCCCGGACATGCCGCTGAACAGCGCGTCGAACAGCAGCACCGAGCCGATACCCCAGGCACCGGCGACCAGGGCCGTCTTCCACCACGGCTCGGAGTACCAACCGGCGGGTACCGGTCGCCCGGCGACCCGGCCGCCGGGGTAGTAGTTGGGCGTCTGCGGCGAGGGCGTCGGCGACGCCTCGATCCGGCGGCCCTCGAAGTCCACGGTGCGGTCCTCGGTGACCTGCCCGGCCGAGCGCTGCCCGTCGAGCTCGGGCACCGGCGGGCCCGGGTCCAGGTTCATCGCGGTGCGGGCCGCCCGCACGTAGTACAGGCCCTCCACCGCGGTCTCCTTGGCCAGGCGGGCCTGCGCGACCGTGGTGGCCTGATCGATCTGCGAACCGGCCGCGTTCAGCCGTTCGCCCGCGTCGGCCAGGGCCTGTTTGGCCGCGTCGTTGCTGCCGACCAGGTTGTAGACCTGCCCGCCGAGGCGCTCGGTGAGGCGGCGGGCCTCGGCCTTGGCGTCGGCCAGCTGCGTGGCCTGCCGGTTGCGCTGCGCGGAACGACCGAAATACGTCACGGCGAGAAACACCACCAGTACGAGAACCACGAGGACCAGAAGCGTTGTCACAAAGACCAGCGTACGCGGACGCGGGCGTGCCGATCGGGCCTCGCGGCGGGCGCCGCTCAGCCCGCCAGGGTGGTGTCGTAGTCGTCGAGGTCGGCGAGCCTGGCGGGGGCATACCCGCCGGGCTCCGGCTCCTCCTCGTCGAGCTCGGACAGCGCGAACCGGCGCTTGCCCGCCGTCTTCGCCGAATACATCGCCCGGTCGGCGCTGCGCAGCAGGTCGGAGAAGTCGCAGGAGCGGCCGGGCGGGCAGTACGCGGTGCCGACGCTGGCCGACACCGGCACCGGCCCGGAGCTGGTGGGCACGGGATGCTGCAGGGTCCCCAGGACCCGCATCGCCAACTCGCCCAGCGTATTTCGGCGCGCGGGCAGCGCGAGGACGAACTCGTCGCCGCCGTATCGGCAGACCACCGTGTCCTGCGGGCAGGTCGCGCGCAGGCGGCGGGAGATCTCGACCAGCACCTCGTCGCCGACCGCGTGACCGTGGCCGTCGTTGATCTGCTTGAAGTCGTCGAGGTCGATCAGCAGCAGCCCGACACCGCGGGCGCGGTCGGTCGCCATCAGCCGGACCCGCTCCTGCAGCAGCGACCGGTTGGCCAGGTCGGTGAGGGCGTCGTGGGTCGCCTCGTGGCGCAGCCGATGCTGCAGCGCGGCGATCTCCTGCACCCGCACCGAGACCGCGGCGGTCAGGTTCTTCTCCTGCTGGGCCAGGGCCCGCTGCTGCAGCGCCTCGGCGTAGGCGTCGATGGCGTGGCTGGCCACGAACGGCCACCTGGTCGCCACCAGGGCACCCGGCTCACCGGGGGCGAAGCCCAGCAGTGCGCGGGTCGCCGGCGCCAGCATGCGGGTGCGGTCGAACGGCGCCTCGGCCAGCCGGCGGCCGATGGCGCGGGCGGCCGGGACCGGGAACGGTTCCGAGCCGGCCAGATCCAGCAGTTCGTCGATGATCCCGGCGAAAACCCGTTCCAGATGATCGGGCGAAACGGTCAGGCCGCTGCCGCTGTAGACGGCACGGGCCCAGTCCCGGGTGGTGGCCGCGATGGCCTGCGTCTCGAGTTCGGCGGGCATCGGTGCTCACCTCACGCGGACGCCGTCTGTGCCGGCTCCCCAGCCGGTCACGCCCTCCGGATCGTGCTCACTGCCATGCGGTCCGCTACACCTTGCTCGATGCACGCTCACCGCCCCCTTTCCAGATACCCCCGTCCGGCAAAAAGGATCCTAGCAAGCCACTCGACACCGAAAAATGGTGTTTTACAACCTGTTCCGATATCTCGCGAATGGCGATCGCTGGTGTGATCGGTGGTGAGCGGCAGGTGTTACACCTTTGTCCGCGTGTCGCGGGCGGCGTGTTCAGCGTGTTCTCGACGCCACGCCGTGTGAGGGGAGATCGGAGCCGACCGTCGCGGTCGAGCGCGAGTGTCCGGACTCCCGCCGGGCGCCTGGCGCGTCGTAGGGGTGTCCGGTCCGGCGGCCGACCGGGGTCGGCGCGGGTGGGCGATTGGCGTTTCCGAAGTGAGGTTCGGTACAGTCCTAGGCGCAGACGACATCGTGGCGATCCCATCGGTGTCGTATGCGTGCGGGCGTAGTTCAATGGTAGAACCTCAGCCTTCCAAGCTGATGGTGCGGGTTCGATTCCCGTCGCCCGCTCTGGCAGGGGCCGCTGCCGGTTCCTTCGTCGGGGGAGCCTGCGCCGCCCGCCAGCACGGGGTGTAGCGCAGCTTGGTAGCGCACCCGCTTTGGGAGCGGGTGGTCGCAGGTTCAAATCCTGTCACCCCGACAGCGGTCTCGGATGTCCTTGCGGCCCCGGCCGATTCGATAGACATGCGAAGCCGTCAGTCGGCCCGGTCCGAATCCTTCTCGCTCGTATCGCGTTTCCTCTCGCCGTCCGCGGATTCCTTCTCGCCGCGGTCGCGATCGTCCCTCCCGGCGGAACTCGCCTCGCCGTCGTCGGGATCCTGCTCGGTCCGGTCCGGGCCTCCGGCGCGCTCCACGATGAACGGGGACCGCCACCGGACGGCCTTGCCCGGATGATCGCGGAGCCACTGGATGGTGGTGACCGCCGCGCAGAGGATCGCCGTGGCCCCGGCCATCAGGGACCAGGCGCTGAGACTGGCGCTGGAGAACTCCGCGGATTTGCCCATGCCGGGAATCACCAAGCGGCCGTTGCCGAAAGCCCAGGTCATCATCGATCCGATCTGGCCGCCGAGGTCGTAGCGGCGTGCGGTCATACCCTTCAGATCCGGGGCCTTGGTGTTGATGTAGACCAGGGCGATCAGGACGAAGACCGCGACGGCCATCGAGGAGATCACCGTGATCCGGGCGATCGCGTCGGAGCGTCGGCGCAGATTGGCGAGGGCCGTGACACACATGACGACGATGCTGCCGCTGGCCAGCAGCGCCCAGAGCCCGAGGATGCGCGCCGGGGCCGGGCCGTGCGTGGACCACGCGTTCATGAGGTTGTTGGTCGCGGTGATGCGGCCGAAGGCGTTGGTGTAGGCGGTCCCGGCGGGGCCGCGCGCGGTGAGCCAGGGCTGGAACAACAGAACGAGCGTGACGATGCCGCCGACCGCGGCGACGCTGTACCCCCAGTTCTCGCGGACGACCTGCAGATACGGCCTCAGGTCGGGATGGCGGCTCACCGCCTCGGGCCGAGGCTCGGGGGTGACGGGCGGGTCGCTCGCGGTCTTGCTCCCGCGCCAGGGAGTCGGCTGCATGTGCCGAGTGTAAGTGCCGGTCAGCGCCGTGCGGCCGGTCGATCAGTCCCGCCTGTGGGAACATCGGCGGCCGTCGGACGGCTATCTGATCGAGATGCCGATGATGCGATTCGCGGTGATCGAACCGTCGCGCTCCCGCTGGCCGTAGGCCATGACCACGGCCCCCTGCCGCACATCGGCCACCCGCGATCCCAGCAGCACGTGGACCCGCGTGCGCTCATCGGTGTGCACGATCGTGTTGACCCCCGAGATGCCGTTGATCTGCAGTGTCGACCCATCGGTCGTGACCACCTTGCCGAAGGTGACCCCGTTGCCGGAGCGGGGCCCCGACGCGGCGGGGCCCGCCTGCGCCTTCGGAGCCTCGACGGCGGGCGCGCTGCTGGTCGTGGCGGGGGCCGCGGGCGATTTCGGCCCGGTCGGTCTGGTCGAGAACATGCTCTGGAACATGACCACGAGAAGTATTGTCACGACCGCGATTCCGATGAGCAGCCCGACGTGGAGGAACCCCCACGGCTGCGGGAAATCCGGCTGCTCCGCATCGGGTGTGGTGGGGGTCGGCTCGGCTTCGAGTTGTTCGGCGGATCGTGCCTCGGGTCGGCCGGACCACGGTGTGGACGAGGCGGTCATAGGTCAAGCGTAGGTAGTTCGGCGCTCCGGCCTGTCGCCACTGGCGGGAGGAGGCATGCCGCAATCACGGTGCGGCAGAACCGATGCCGCAACGCGGTGCGGCAGACTGTGGCCATGAAATTCAGTGCCGGGGTGCTGCTGTTCCGCCGTGCTCCCGAGGTCACCGTGCTGCTCGGACATATGGGCGGGCCGCTGTGGTCGCGCAAGGATCTCGGGGCCTGGTCCATCCCGAAGGGCGAGTTCGACCCCGACACCGAGGAGGACCGGGCCGCCGCCGGACGCGAATTCACCGAGGAGCTCGGGCTGCCGGTGCCCGACGGCGAGTGGATCGCGCTGGGGGAGGTGCACTACGGCAGCGGCAAGGGGAAGAAGCAGGTCCGGGTGTGGGCGGTCGAGGGGGACCTGGATCCGGCTCGGGTGACTCCCGGAACGTTCGAGATGGAGTGGCCGCCGCGTTCGGGACGGACCCAGCGGTTCCCGGAGATCGATCGGGCGGAATGGTTCGACCTGGCCACCGCGCGCGAGAAACTCGGCACCGGTCAGCGGCCGTTCCTGCAGCGCCTCGCCGACCGGCTGCGCGGCGCCTGACCCGGCGCGGAGAAAACACCCAGTGCGCTTCCAGCGAACTCCCAGCTCCGCCCGGTAGAGATGGGGTGCGTGAACAGCGGAATGTGCCGGGGGGCCGGGCGAGCGCGGAGGCGGCGTTGACCGTGCGGGCGGCGCTGGTCCGGCGCCTGTCGGCGGTCCCGCTGCGCATCGGCCTGGTCGTCGCGATGGTGCTGCTGGCGGCGACGGTGCTGGTGGCCTCGGGCATCGCGGTCACCTCGGCGCTGTCGCGGTCGCTGACCGAGCGCACCGACGAGCAATTGCGCGATGCGGCGAACAGCTGGGCGCGGCCGCACCCGATGAAACAGATCACTGTTCCCAGCGGCGCCACCATCTGGGTTCCCGCGGACCTGCCGGGCCCGCCGCCGCGCGAACAGCTGAACACCGATCAGCCGCGACGGTTCTACGAGGTGCGCAAATCCCCCGACGGCCAGACCTACAACACCGGACTGCGGCAACCGGCCGACGGGCCCGATCTGTCGCAGGTGCCGGTCGGCGCGCCGGTGACGGTCGGTTCGGCGGACGGGTCGTCGACGAAGTGGCGGGTGTTGTCGGTGGCCGACGACAGCGGTTCCTCGACGGTCGCGCTGCCGCTGACCGACAACCGGGACACGGTGTCGCGGCTGGTGATATTCGAGATCGGAACCGGTGCGGCGGCACTGCTGGTGCTCGCGGCGGGCGGGTACTTCGTGGTGCGCCGCAGCCTGCGTCCGCTGCGGCAGGTGGAGGAGACCGCGGCGGCCATCGCGGGCGGTGATCTGAGCCGCCGGGTACCGGTGCGCGGTGTCGACACCGAGGTCGATCACCTTGCGCGGTCGCTGAATTCGATGCTCACCCAGATTCAGCACGGGGTCTCGGCGGCCGCGGCCTCCGAGGAGGCGGCGCGGCGATCGGAGGCGAGGATGCGGCAGTTCGTCGCCGATGCCAGCCACGAGCTGCGCACCCCGCTGACCACCATTCGCGGCTTCGCCGAGCTGTATCGCCAAGGGGCGAGCCAGGATCCGCGTCCGCTGCTCGAGCGCATCGAGGCCGAGGCGGAGCGGATGGGGTTGCTGGTGGAGGATCTGCTGATGCTGGCCCGGCTCGACGCCCAGCGTCCGCTACAGCGGGCGCCGGTGGATCTGCTGTCCGTGGCCGGGGAGGCCGTGCACAGCGCCCAGGCCATCGCCACCCGCGAGCCCGGCACCGCGACGCGGGCCATCACCCTCGATATCGCCTCGGGCACGGGCACATTGGAGGTCCAGGGCGATGCCGACCGGCTGCGGCAGGTGCTGGGGAACCTGCTCGGCAACGCCCTCGCCCACACCCCGCCGGAGACTCCGATCACCGTGCGGCTCACGCCGAGCGCCGACGAGGTCCGCATCGATGTGATCGATCAGGGCCCCGGGCTATCCGAGGAAGCCGCCGCCCGGGTCTTCGAGCGCTTCTACCGCACCGATTCCTCGCGCACCCGCGCGAGCGGCGGTACCGGACTGGGACTTTCGATCGTGCAGGCCCTGGTGACCGCGCACGGCGGCCGGGTGAGCGTGGACAGCGAGCCGGGCGCGGGCGCGACGTTCACCGTCGTGCTGCCGCGAGTGCCGCCCGCGCCCTGAACCCGTGTCGGCACCGGCGAGGTGCCGAAATCCTAGCGCGGCTGGGGAACTCACGAATTCTGTGACGCCGCCGCGCCGGAGCCGGACGATACGAGCTGCTCGAGTGCCCGGCGGAAGTCGGCGGGCGGGCGCCCGCCGGAGACGGCGTAGCGCTCGCCGAAGACGAAGGTGGGCACGCCGGAGACGCCGAAGCGGGCCGCCAGCCGCTCGTCGTCGCGGACTTCCTCGGCGAAGTCGGTGCCGCTCAGCATCTTCCGGATGTCGTCGGCGTCGATACCCGCGTCGGTGCCGAGCCGCACGAGCGTCTCCGGGTCGGTGAGGACGGCTCGTTCGCCGGTGTAGGCCCGCATCACCCGCTCCCGGACCGCGTCGCCGCGGCCGATGGCCTCGCCCAGCTTGGTCAGCCGGTGGGCGTCGAAGCTGTTGACGGGGACGGCATTCGGGAGATCGTAGGTGAGCCCGGCCTGCGCGGCGAGGTCGCTCACCATGGCCAGGCGGGCGCGGGCGTCGTCGATCGTCCCGCCCAGGTCGCGATGGTGGCGCTCGAGCAGGGTCTGCCGTGGCTCCCGGCCCATGCCGGGATCGAGTTCGAAGCTGTGCCAGTGGATCTCGACATCGTCGCGGCCCGGGAGGTCGGCGAGCGCGGTCTCGAAGTTGCGCTTTCCGATGTAGCACCAGGGGCACAGGATGTCGGACCAGATGTCGACGCGTGGGGTAACCATGGCACCGACGGTAGGCCAGGAGCTTTCGAAATGTAAGGGCATACCTCGAGGTAAGCTCATGGCATGACGGTTGGTTCCCAGCGTGCGGATGGTGCGGTCCGAGATTTCGATACGGTTTTCCGCCGCGACTGCCCGACCCGGGAGATCCTGGACCATCTGACCGGCCGCTGGGGGCTGCTGGTGCTGGCGGCCCTGCGCCCCGGCCCCCGGCGCTTCTACGAGCTACGCGATCGCATCGACGGCATCAGCGAGAAGATGCTGTCGCAGACGCTGCGCACACTGGACCGCGACGGCCTGGTCGAGCGCACCGTCGAGCCGACCAAACCACCCCGGGTTACCTACGAACTCACCGAACTGGGCGCCGCGGGTGCCGCACACCTGTGCGCGCTGATCGCGTGGATCGGCGACAGCGCGCCCGAGATCGTCGCCGCGCAACTGCGGTTCGACGGATCACGCTGACCGCACGGGTCAGTAGCCGATCGTGAAGCGGCGCTGGATGAATCGCGGCACCTCGATCTCGTCCAGCAGGGCCACGGCCGCGTCATCGAAGGAAATGCGGCTCGTCCCCTCGGCATCGGTCACCGGCTGGTCGGTGCCGATCCGATAGCGGGTGGTGCGTTCGCCGGGGCCGATCTGCTCGGCCGGGCTGAGGTAGGTCCAGTTCCGGTTGGAGGTCCGCAGCACATTCAGCGCATCGCGGTGACCGCGCACCGCGGCAGCGTATTCCCTTGGCAGCCCGATACTTTCGAGTAGTTCGGGCAGCCGCTCGTCGTCGGCGGTGACCCGGCCCGGCTCGGATTCCAGGCTGCCCGCGCCGCCGATCACGATGAGCCGGGTGCGCGGATGCGTGTGGAGTGCGTGCAGCAACGAGTGTGCGACGGTCGCATACACACCGGGGTCGGCAATCGATCTCGCGACCGTATCGTCGAAATCCCTTGCCGCATTGCCGGGTTGGTAACCGCTGATCAGCACGTCCAGCCCGGGGAGCTGCCCGGCGACCGCCGCGCTGTCGAAGACGTCGAGTTCGGCCCAGGTGAGATTGGGATGGGTGTCGGTGGCGCGGGCGAGATCGCGGGTGAACCCCTTGACGTGGTGACCGCGCGTGAGCGCCTCGGCGACGACCTTCCGGCCGATATTGCCGGTGGCGCCGATGATGCCGATGAACATGGTTCTCCTCGTTGATGGTGATACGCCGTGCGAAAACTATACGCCGTGAAGTTTTCGCGCGATGTGGAGTAATCTCACACCCTTGTAGGGTTGCGGCGTGAGCGAGCTTGCGAGTGGACCGGGGACACGGCGAACGGCGCGCAGGACGGAGCTGGGCGGGATGCGGTCGTGAGCGGCGCGGCGCCGACCCGGCGGGAGCGCCGCCGGTCGGAAACGACGACGGAGATCAAGGAGACCGCGCTGCGGCTGATGGCCGCGGGCGGTCCGGGCGCGATCGCACTGCGTGCCATCGCGCGGGAGATGGGCATGACCCCGAACGCGGTCTACAGCTACTTCGCCACCCGCGACGATCTGGTCACCGCCCTGATCCGCGACGTGTACGACGACCTGGCCCGGGCGGTGATCACGGCCCGCGACGACCGCCCCGGCGAGGACGCGGCGGGCCGAATCATGGCGTGGGCGTGTGCTTTTCGCGAATGGTCCCTGGCCAATACCGAGGGCTTCCGGCTGATCTACGGCGACCCCGTGCCTGGGTACCGCCCGCCGGAGGGCGGCGCCGCGCCCGAGGCCGCGCACCGCGTGTGCGCCGGTCTCACCGGCCTGGCCGCCGGTGCCTGGCCGCACGCCGCGAGCGCATACGCCGACAACGGGTTCGAATGGTCGGACTTCGACGCCCACCTCGTCGAGCTCGTGCGGGCCGAATTCCCCGACCTCCCCCCGGCCGCCGTCGCCATCGCCCTGCGCATCTGGGGCCACCTGCACGGCCTGGTCTCCCTGGAGATCCTCGGCCACCTGCGCGCCCAGACCACCAACCCCGACAAGCTCTACCGCACCGAGATCACCCACCTGATCCGCGCCCTGGGCCTCACCCCACCCGGCTGAATCGGCGGCCGCGGGTGGCCTGCGGCCGGATCGGCCGGTGTGCGTGTAGGTTCGGCGCGGCGGCGCTCGGCCGTCGGCCGTGTGGCGGCCGGACCACAGCGAGGGAGGAGCGGCATGCGCTCGATGGGCAGGATCGTGTCGACCGGAATGGTCGCGGCCGCGGTGCTGGTGCTGGCCGCGTGCGGCGGGGACGACAAGTCCGAGACCGGCACCACGACGACCACGTCCGCGGCGGCGGGCTCGCAGGCGCAGGCCGCGCCCCAGGCGAAGCACGGTCGCGAGTGCACCGCCGACGACGTGAAGACCACGGGCGGATTCGGCGAGGCGCCGACCATCACCATCCCTGCCGACTGCGATCCGCCGCAGCAGCTGATCGTCGAGGATCTCGTCACGGGCACCGGACCGGCGGCGGCGCCCGGCCAGCCCCTCACCATGAACTACACCCTGGTCACCTGGTCGGACGGCAAGAAGCTGGACAGCTCCTTCGATCGCAACGAGCCGTTCGAGCTCACCCTCGGCGCCGGACAGGTCATCCCGGGCTGGGACCAGGGCCTCGAGGGCGTGACGCAGGGCACCCGGCGGCTGCTGATCATCCCGCCGAACCTGGGTTACGGGAAGGGCGGCAACGGCATCAAGCCGAACGAGACTCTGGTCTTCGTCACCGACGCGGTCAAGGTGGGGTAGGTCCCGGCGAAAAGCGTGCCGGGAATGAGGGCTGACGGAGTTCGCCGGGAATGCAGGGCTGACGTAGTTCGCCGGGCATGGGGCTGACGTAGTTCGGCGGGAATGAGGGCTGACGTAGTTCGGCGGGAATGCAGGGCTGACGGAGTTCGCCGGGAACACCGGGGCTGGGGCAGTGGCCGCAACCAGGTCGACTAGTCTTGTCGGGATGCGATCGGGGGGACCGACGACGTCAACCAGAGAACAACGAACAAGGAGCATGTCCGTGAAGAGCACCGTCGAGCAGCTGAGCCCGACCCGGGTCCGCATCAACGTCGAGGTGCCCTTCGAGGAGCTGAAGCCGGACTTCGACAAGGCGTACAAGGCGCTGGCCCAGCAGGTGCGCATTCCCGGCTTCCGTCCGGGCAAGGCACCCGCCAAGCTGCTGGAGGCCCGCCTGGGCCGCGGCGCGGTCCTCGAGCAGGTCGTCAACGACGCCCTGCCCGCCCGCTACAGCGAGGCCGTGACCACCTCCGAGGTGAAGGTCATCGGCCAGCCGCAGATCGAGATCACCAAGATCGAGGACGGCGAGGAGCTGGCGTTCAGCGCCGAGGTCGACGTCCGCCCCGAGATCTCGCTGCCCGACTACTCCAGCATCGAGGTCACCGTCGACCCGATCGCGGTCGCCGACGAGGACATCGAGCAGCAGCTGCAGTCGCTGCGGCAGCGCTTCGGCACCCTGAAGAGCGTCGAACGACCGGTCCAGGACGGCGACTTCGTCTCCATCGACCTGGCGGCCACCGTGGACGGCGAGGCGGTCGAGGAGGCATCCACCACCGGCCTGTCGCACGAGGTCGGCTCCGGCCAGCTCATCGAGGGCCTGGACGAGACCCTGATCGGCATGGCGGCCGAGGAGTCCAAGGACTTCACCTCGACGCTGGTCGCGGGCGAGCACGCCGGCAAGGAGGCGGTCATCACCGTCAAGGTGAACTCCGTCAAGGAGCGCGAGCTGCCCGAGGCCGACGACGAATTCGCCCAGATGGCCAGCGAATTCGACACCATCGACGAGCTGCAGGACGACCTGCGCAAGCGGGTCGAGCAGGGCAAGAAGGTGCAGCAGGCCGGGGAGATCCGCGACAAGGTGCTCGAGGCGCTGCTGGACAAGACCGAGGTGCCGCTGCCCGAGGGGGCGGTGCAGGGCGAGATCGACGCCGTGCTGCACGACGCGGTGCACGGCTTCGACCACGACGAGGCCAAGTTCGCCGAGGCGCTGGAGGCGCAGGGCACCTCGCGCGAGGAATTCGACAAGGATTCCAAGCAGGCCGCCGAGCGCTCGGTGAAGACCCAGCTGCTGCTCGACGCCATCGCCGAGTCGGAGAACACCCAGGTCGGCCAGCAGGAGCTGACCGAGCGGATCCTGTTCCAGGCGCAGCGCTACGGCATGTCGCCGGAGCAGTTCATCCAGCAGGTGCAGCAGGCCGGGCAGCTGGGCGCGGTGTTCGCCGACGTCCGCCGCGGCAAGGCGCTGGCCGCCGTGGTCGGCCAGGCGAAGGTGACCGACACCGACGGCAACGGCGTCGACACCGCCGAGATGTTCGGTTCGCCCGATGACGCCGAGGAGGCGGACGCCGCCGACAAGGCCGAATCCGCCGACAAGGCCGAGGCGAGCGCCGAGTAATCCGAGAGCAACCGACAGTGCGGACGATCACCAGGGGTTGCCGAGTTTGCGCTGTCAGCGAAGTGCGGGCGGTACCGGGAGTTCGGTGCCGCCCTGCTTCGTTAGGGTTTGTGAAAGCGAATCAGTCAAGGCCGTGCTTGCGAGCACCGCGCCGGTGAGAGAGGGCAGGAATCCGTGACAATCAATCAGGCAGGGCCGGTCATGACATCCGCGACTGCTGGTCTCAACCTCAGCGATTCGGTGTACGAGCGCCTGCTGCGGGAACGAATCATCTTCCTCGGCACCCAGGTCGACGACGACATCGCCAACAGGCTCTGCGCGCAGATTCTGCTGCTGGATGCGGAGGATTCGCAGCGCGACATCAAGCTGTACATCAACTCGCCGGGCGGTTCGGTGTCCGCCGGTATGGCGATCTACGACACCATGCAGCTCGTCGAGTCCGACATCGCCACCTATGGTCTGGGCATGGCGGCGTCGATGGGGCAGTTCCTGCTGGCCGCCGGGGCCAAGGGCAAGCGCTACGCGCTGCCGCACACCCGGGTCATGATGCACCAGCCGTCGGCCGGTATCGGCGGTAGCGCGGCGGATATCTCGATCTACGCCGAGCAGCTGGCGCTCACCAAGCGGGAACTGAACGAGCTGCAGGCCCAGCACACCGGCCAGACGGTGGAGCAGGTCACCCAGGATGCCGACCGCGACCGCTGGTTCACCGCCCAGCAGGCCCTCGAGTACGGGTTCATCGATCACGTGATCACCCGCGCCTCGCAGGCCAACGGCTCCGCCAGCTAGCTCATCCCACACCGACTTTGGAGACGAAGATGACTGTCACCGATCCCCGCGCCGGCCTGTCCGGCATCGCGCCGGCCAGCCCGCAGTCGCGTTACATCCTGCCGTCGTTCATCGAGCACTCGAGCTTCGGCGTCAAGGAGTCCAACCCGTACAACAAGCTGTTCGAGGAGCGCATCATCTTCCTCGGCGCGACGGTGGACGACACCTCGGCCAACGACATCATGGCGCAGCTGCTGGTGCTGGAGTCGCTGGATCCCGACCGCGACATCACCATGTACATCAACTCGCCCGGTGGCTCGTTCACCGCGCTGATGGCGATCTACGACACCATGCAGTACGTGCGCGCCGATGTCGCGACCGTCTGCCTGGGCCAGGCCGCCTCGGCCGCGGCGGTGCTGCTGGCCGCGGGCACGCCCGGTAAGCGGGCCTGCCTGCCCAACGCCCGCGTGCTCATCCACCAGCCGTCGCTGGAGGGTGGCATCCAGGGCCAGGTGTCGGATCTGGAGATCCAGGCCGCCGAGATCGAGCGGATGCGTCGGCAGATGGAGACCACGCTGGCCCGCCACACCGGCAAGGACGCCGACACCATCCGGAAGGACACCGACCGGGACAAGATCCTCACCGCCGAGGAGGCCAAGGATTACGGCATCATCGACCAGGTGTTCGAGTACCGGAAGCTGAGTGCCCAGAAGAAGTGACGCACAGGGCCTCCCGTCGATTCACGTCGGCGGGAGGCTCACACGAGAAACGTGCCCAAGTTGTCGACCTCCGTCGTATCTACCGGGTACGGTCACTCTAGGGACCTTTGCTCATAGGTTGTCGGCACGGTCGAAGGGCCCGGGCAACACTGCCGGATTTGTGGATATCCGATCGGAGCAGACACTGATCGATGTGCGACGGGTAGCGTTGTTCGGAAGACGGCTTGTCGGCAGCCGGACAGACGGTTGCACGCGGACAAGGAAGTAGGGACCCACAAGATGGCGCGCATCGGTGATGGCGGCGATCTGCTCAAGTGCTCGTTCTGCGGAAAGAGCCAGAAGCAGGTCAAGAAGCTCATTGCGGGACCAGGGGTGTACATCTGCGACGAGTGCATCGATCTGTGTAATGAGATCATCGAGGAGGAGCTGGCCGAGTCCAGCGAGGTCAAGCTCGATGAGCTGCCCAAGCCGGCCGAGATCCGGGACTTCCTGGAGAACTACGTCATCGGCCAGGACACCGCCAAGCGCACGCTGGCGGTCGCGGTCTACAACCACTACAAGCGCATCCAGGCCGGCGACAAGAGTCGCGACGGCCGCGGCGAGCCGGTGGAGCTGACCAAGTCCAACATCCTGATGCTGGGCCCGACCGGTTGCGGTAAGACCTATCTGGCGCAGACCCTGGCGAAGATGCTGAACGTCCCGTTCGCCATCGCGGACGCGACCGCGCTCACCGAGGCGGGATACGTCGGCGAGGATGTGGAGAACATCCTGCTGAAGTTGATCCAGGCCGCCGATTACGACGTCAAGCGCGCCGAGACCGGCATCATCTACATCGATGAGGTCGACAAGATCGCCCGCAAGAGCGAGAACCCGTCGATCACCCGCGACGTCTCCGGCGAGGGCGTGCAGCAGGCGCTGCTGAAGATCCTGGAGGGCACCCAGGCCAGCGTCCCGCCGCAGGGTGGGCGCAAGCATCCGCATCAGGAGTTCATCCAGATCGACACCACCAACGTGCTGTTCATCGTGGCGGGTGCGTTCGCGGGCCTGGAGCGGATCGTGCAGGACCGAGTCGGCAAGCGCGGCATCGGTTTCGGGTCCGAGGTGCGGTCCAAGGCCGAGATCGACACCACCGATCACTTCGCCGACGTGATGCCGGAGGATCTGATCAAGTTCGGGCTGATCCCCGAGTTCATCGGCCGCCTGCCGGTCGTCGCCTCGGTGACCAACCTGGACAAGGACTCGCTGGTCAAGATCCTCTCCGAGCCGAAGAACGCGCTCGTGAAGCAGTACGTGCGGCTGTTCGAAATGGACGGCGTGGATCTGGAATTCACCACCGACGCGCTGGAAGCCATCGCGGATCAGGCGATCCTGCGCGGCACCGGCGCCCGCGGCCTGCGCGCGATCATGGAGGAAGTGCTGCTGCCGGTGATGTACGACATCCCCAGCCGCGACGATGTCGCCAAGGTGGTCGTCAATGCCGACACCGTGAACGACAACGTGCTGCCCACCATCGTCCCGCGCAAGCGCCAGCCCGCCGAGCGCCGCGAGAAGTCGGCCTAGTACTTTTCTCCGATCGTCAGCCCACCGCTGTATCGCGGTGGGCTGACGGCATTTCCACCCGTACTCCGCGCCGGAAATACGGGTGGGTGCCAGGGGTGGGTTACGTGGCCCAGGGCACGCGGCAGGAATCGGTGCTGAAGCCTTGCGCGGTGATGCCCAGTGCCGAATAGGTGCGCGAGCGCGAGTTCTCCAGGGCGATCTGGTAGGTCAGTTCCATGAGGCCCGCGGTGCCGAATCGCTTCTTCAGGTCGGTCACCTGCTCGTCGGTCACCGTGGTCGGGGTGGCGGTCATGGCGTCGGCGTAGGCGATGGCGGCGCGCTCGTCGTCGCTGTAGGACGGCGAGGTCTCGTAGTCGGCGATGTGCTGCAACTTGTCGACGTCGAGGTGGCTCAGCCGCATCAGCATGGCCCCGAAGTCGACACACCACGAGCAGCCGACCGTCCAGGCGACGCGGTAGACCGCGATCTCGCGGATCGCGAACGGGAGTGTGGTGCAGGCCTTCTCGACCATGCCCTCGTGTACCGCGCTGGCGGCCAGCAGCTTCGGGTGGTTGGCCGCCACGGCGAACGGCTCGGGCACCTCGCCGAAGCGGCGCTTGCTGTAGCGGTAGAGCAGGCGGGTGAGGAGCCCGGCCCGCTCGGGGGCGACGGCGGGAATGCGGGTGGTACTCATGGTTTCTCCTTCCGAGGGTGCTATCCCTTGGACGAGAGACCGTCGCCGGGCGTGACGGGTACCGGTTGTGAGCGCCGCCACGGTCCCCGTGGGCCAACGCGATGCGCCCCGGCGACGGGGACGGCTGTGGTCGGGCCGTCCCCGCGGTGAGGAACGCCGTCGGTCCTCGGGTTGCGGCGAGAGACAAGGGCTCGGGTCTCGCCACTCACCGGATGCCGCCGCGGTCGCGCTCGAAACCGTCCCCGCGGCAGAAGGGGGTGTGGCGCTGGCCACACCCGCTGGTCTATTCGGCCCGCGACGCCGGGTGCGTTGGACGTCTGATTACGCGGTCCAGTCGGGGGAGCGGCCGAGGGCGCGCAGGATACGGTCGAGCGGGGTATCGGAATCGGCGGCCGGAAGTGCCCGGGCGAAGGGGGAACCGGGCTGCTCCCGCTGTGCGGTGTCGGGGACGCCGAGCGCGATCTCCAGTGCCGGTTCGGCGAGTTCTTCCTCGAGCACGTACGGCAGTCCGAGCGTGCGGGCCGCATCCCAGCCGTGCACGACGTAGTCGATGAAGTGGAAGCCGATGGCCTGGCCGCCGGGCACGGTGACGCCGGGGCCGAACTCCGGCATGTCGAAGATACGGTCCGGCACGCCGGGCTCGGCGAAGGCGGCGAGGACGTCGGCGGCGGCCTCGGCGTAGGCGGCCGCCGGATCGTCGGCGAGCGGGGTGGTCTCCCAGACCGTGAGGTCGGCGCCGTGGCCGCGGGCGGCGGCCGCGAACCCGCGGTGCTGAACGGTCATGTGGGCCAACAGGTCCGAGAATTTCCACGCGGCACAGGGGGTGGGCCGGTCCAGGTCGGCGGGGGTCAGGCTGGCGACGATCTCGACGCTGTAGTTCACCGCGCGCCGGTTCGGTTCACGAATATCAGGCATACGCTTATCGTAAGCATCTGCATATCATATGTCCATGCTTATTATCTCGGACCGCGTAAATTTGTCCGCATGGCGAAGACGGAGCGTCCCGATCTGGCGGCGATGATCGCGCCGCTCGGCCGCGCCCTGATGGCGGCCGAGCGGCCGATTCTGGACTCGCACGGGGTGAGCATGTGGGCGTACTCGGTGCTGCTGGCACTCGGTCGCGGGCCCGCGCGGGGCCAGGGTGTGCTGGCGGAGGAGATCGGTGCGGACAAGACCCGCATCATCCCGATCCTCGACGATCTGCAGGAGCGCGGGCTCATCGAGCGCCGGCCCGATCCCGCGGATCGGCGGGCGAAGCTGCTGGCCGTCACCCCGAAGGGGCGGGCGCTGGCCGATGCGGCGCAGGCCGACATCCAGGCCATGGAGGAACAGCTGCTGGGTCGGCTGCCAGCCGCCGACCGTCGCGGCTTCCTCAACTCCCTCATCACCCTCGCCGCCCTGCCCCGCGAGGACATCGTCGGCGGGGACGTCACCTCGCCGTGACGGTGCCGGCTCCGGATCGGAATCGGTGACGACCGCAATATCGGCCGCGCCCGTGGACGGGGATCGCCATTGACCCCCCGTGGTTCGCCGTTGAACCTTTATCCCATGTCCGGAAATCGCCTGGGCGGCTTCACTTGTTACGACGGCCCCCTGCCCCCAAAATCATCGCCCCACACAAAAAGCCGTGTGGGGAACGAGGGAGTGAGGCCGTGTGGGGAACGAGGGAGTGAGGACGTGTGGAAAGAGGGTGTGAGGGCGTTGGGCAGAAGGGGGTGTGGAGGTGGGGGGAGCGGGGGAGTGAGGGAGTGTGGAAGCGGGG
>NZ_JARWQD010000371.1 GCF_029869545.1 Nocardia wallacei
CGCCGGGGGGGCGCCCACCCGGGCCCCGGGTCGGGGGGTGCGGGCCCCCGACCCCCCCGGGGGGGGGGGTCCAAACCCCCCCCCCCCCGGGAACCACTAGCCGCAAGGGAAGCCGAAAGATGCGAGAAGGACTGCGTACGACCACAACTGCCGACGGGAAGAAAACCGCGGACTGGTCGCTGACGCGCAGGCGTCCCTGGATTCGTCGCGTGCTGTTACTCGGCGACTCGAGTCCCGCGGTGCAGTGGCCCGATACGCTGCTGCCCCTGGCGCAACGCGGAATGATCGTCTTCTCCGGAGATACGGGCTCGCTCGACCTGGCCGACGCCCGCGAGGTGTTGCCGCAGCATCAGGACCTGTGGGACGCGGTTCAACAGGAGTTCTGGTCGGCGCTACTCGACGTCAGCCACAGCTGATCGTGCAGATGTGCTTGCGAATGCTCGTGCGTCCCTTGCGGTTTGATTACAACCCGAAGGCGGATAGTTCCTTTCGGAACAAGAGTGTGGATACTACGCAGGCGCGGATGCGCACGACGACCGGCTCGATGTGGCAGGGAATGGGTAGTGGTGAACGAGTGGCGCCGGGTTTCGCGCCTGGTCGGTGCTGCGCGATCCGATGTCTGGGCGCAGGTATCCGATCCGGTATGCCTGGCGGAGTTTCTGGCCGGTCCCGGCTGCCGGATCGTGGAGGTCCCGGCGCGGATGGCCGTCGGCGCCAGGATCTGCGCGAACGTGACCTTGTTCAGCACGATCCACACCATCGACGCCGTGGTCGTGGAGATGACGGCACCGACCTCGTTACGGATGACCGGGTCCGGCTTCGCCGGCACCGACCTGACCGCCACGATGAGCATCGTGAGCGAGGGATCGGCCTGGTCGCTGATCACCATCCACACCTACGTCAGCGCCCGTGACCTCACCCCCACCGCCGCGGCGACGATCGAGCAGGCCGTCACCGATCGGCTCGGCCTCGGGCTCGACCGTCTCGCGCACCGGTTCAGTCCGAAGGCGTGCTCCCGGTAAGGCGCCCCACCGCGGCCCACAGCCAGTCGGTGCGCATCTCGTCGGTCTCGTACGGCGACTTCAGCCAGGGCTGCCATTGCCAGGGATGAACCAGGCCCGGAGCCACCAGCTCGAATCCGTCGAACATGCGCTCGATCTGCGGACCGGAGCGGAAGATTATCGGAGAGGTTGCCGCCTTGTAGACGTCGACCACGTGCTGGACCTGGTCCGCGGGGACGATGTCGGACGTCAGATGCGACAGTGTCAGATAGCTGCCGGGGGCCAGAACCTCGCGGAACGCGGCGATCGCACCGTAGGGGTCGGCGTCGTCGGGGATGAAGTGCATGATCGCGACGAACAGGACCGCGCACGGGCGGGTGAAGTCGATCAACGCCCGTAGCTCGGGGTGTTCGAGGATCCGGTCGGGCTCGCGGATGTCGGCGGTGATGACGGTGGTATTCGGGTTGGTGGCCAGCAGGGCACGCCCGTGGCTGAGCACGATCGGGTCGTTGTCGACGTAGACCACCCGCGCCTGCGGTGTGATCGCCTGGGCGATCTCGTGCACATTCCCCTTGGTCGGCAGGCCGGTGCCCAGGTCGACGAACTGGTCGATGCCCGCCTCGGCCAGGTATCGGACGGCGCGCTGCAGGAAATATCTGTTCTCCCAGACGATCTCACGAGTATTCGGCAAGGCCGCCTTGACCCGCTCGGCGGCCTCCCGATCGACGTCGTAGTGGTCCTTGCCGCCCAGGAAGTAGTCGTACATGCGGGCGGGGGTCGGCCGGTCGATGGCCAGGCCCTGTGTGATCGGATCGGCGCCACGGGAGTCGTTCACCCCGACAGCCTAATCGCTCGCGCGGAAACGTTGTGCCGCTACACCTTTGCGCCCGAGCATCGACGGGCGGAACCCAGGGCTTGACCCTCACGTTGCGTGAGGGTCGACACTGCCCCTCATGACCGACACCTACTCCGCCTTCGAGATCAGCCCGGTGCCCGTCCCCGGGCCCGACGCCGTGGCGCCCGAGCCGTACCGCGGCATCTACGGGATGCCGATGTTCGTCACGGTGCCGACGCCCGACATTGCTGCGTCCGTTGACTTCTGGAGCCGCGGGCTGGGCTTCATCGACCTGTTCTCGGCGCCCGGACAGGTGACCCATCTGCGGCGGTGGGCGTTCCAGGACGTCCTGCTCGTGCCGGGCGCGCGTGCTGCCGAGGCACCGGCGGTGAGCGTGAGCTTTTCCTGTGTGCTGAACCAGATCGACGAGATCGCCGCCGCGTGCGAGCGATTGCGGCCCGGCTGCGCGACGGGACCGCGGACGATGCCGTGGGGTTCGGTGGAGCTCGAGGTCACCACGCCGGAGCACCTTCGGGTGATCATGACGGCCGCCCGGCCCTACGATCCGGCCGGTCCGCAGGCCGAGTACCTCGACTCCGTCGGAATCCCGGCACCCGGCCGGTGACCGGTCTCGTCGAGGAGCGGTCCGGGACTGCCAGACTGGACCGTATGCCCCGGGAACTCGAGGAGGGACGCACGGTCGGCGACGTCGCGGCGCGCCTCGGCGTCACCGTGCGGGCCCTGCACCATTGGGACGAGATCGGGCTGGTCCGGCCCTCCGGGCGGACCCGCTCGGGCTACCGTCTCTACACCGACGCGGACCTCGCGCGGATCCATCGTGTGCTGATCTACCGCGAGCTGGCGGTGCCGCTGAACGAGATCGCGGGCCTGCTGGACGCGCCCGCCGACGACGCGCTGGCATCGCTGCACAACCAGCGTGATCGCCTGCGCGAGCGCATCGCTCGCCTGCAGCGGATGGGTGACGCGCTCGACCGCGTGATTCGGGCGCGGAAGTCCGGCATCCTGCTCTCCGCCGAGGAGCAGGTGGCGATCTTCGGCCGGGATTGGCAGCCCGCGTGGGCCGAAGGGGCCCGTGAGCTGTGGGGCGACACCGCCCAGTGGGCGCAGTACGCCGAACGCGCCGCGCACCGCACCGCCGAGGACTGGCAGCAGATCTCCGACGACGTCGAGAAGCTGCACGGCGATCTGGCCGCGGCCCACCGCGCCGGGGTGGTCCCGGGAACCGACGAGGCCGACGCGCTGGCGGAGCGGCACCGCGCGGCGATGGGCGCCTATTTCGACTGCACCCATTCGATGCAGGTCTGCCTGGGCCGCAGGTATATCGCGGATCCGGGATTCGCCGCGTTCTACGACGCCCTCGAACCCGGCCTGACCGCATGGCTGCGCGACATCATCGACGCCAATGCGCGCGCTCACGGCGTCGACCCGGACTCGGCGACCTGGGTATGACGAGAACCGGAGTCAGCTACTACAGGGCGAGTGGACAGCAACCCTGCCGCACCGGTAACTCATCCGGCCCGCAGCGGTGGAATCGTCCAGAACTCGCTGTCGGGCACCGGCGGCATCGGCCGCGTGTCCTCGAACGGGTCCACGCGTAGCAGGGCGATGAACTGGTCAACGGTGTATCCGGCCGCGAGGATGTCCGAAAGCAGTTGTTCCGCGGCCGTCTTCTGATCGAGCAGTTTGGGCATCAGCGCTCCCCCTGGAGACTTCACCGAACAGATGCGATAGCGGGCCGCGGGGGCAATCGCGGCCCGCTCTGCAAGGTGTCTCGCGAGGAGACGGGGGTCAGCTTAGCGAGTGTCCAGCTAATTCCACGCCATTTTCGACTGGAAATATCGGACACATTCGAGCCGCCGGATGGGCAGGCTCACTGCAGGCATTCGGAGACGATTTTCTTCGTGGCCTCGCGGGCCTTGTCGGCGTCGCCCTGGCTCAGGCCCATGGCGGCCGGGTCCGAGGTCTGCGCATTGTTGCCGGGCTTGGTCATGATCTTCAGGCCGTCTTGCGAAATGCCCTCGTTGACATAGTGTTCGGCGGCGCAGTCGGCCATCTTGGTGTCCTTGAGTCCGCTGTCCTGCAGGGCCTTGGACAGGTCCGCCTGGGTGATCTTCGACTCGTGCTCCGAGTGATCCGACCCGCCGCACGCCGCCAGCAGGGGCAGCGCGACGAATGCGGCGGCAATCAGCGAAATCCTCAACGGTTCCTCGATTCTCGCAATGTGGTGTGTCGGGGCGGCGGCACAACCGCCGTGGTGATCCTGCCGTATCGCGCGGTCCGGGAACAGTCGGTGACTCGAATCGGCTGACGGCTCACAAATCCATGGCGGCGCGCAGGGCGGTATCGAGCCGCTCCAGGGTGTCGGTGTCCATCTCGCCGATGCGCTCGGCGAGCCAGCCCCGGTAGATGCGGCCCAGATTGCCCGCGTGCACCCAGCCGTGGTCGGGCACCGAGACGGCGAGAATGTCCAAGGGATCCTCGTCGACCACCTCGGCCGCGATCAGCCAGGGGCGCGGGGATTCGTTGATGCCGTCACTAGAGATCAGGACGACGTTGCGACGCCGGGGCGAACCATGCGGGTTGTAGATCCACAGTTCACCCCTGCGCACGCATCGCCTCCTCGGCGGCGGTCAGCTCGGCCTCGTCGGCGGCCGCGAGATCTGTCGGTTCCGGTCCGGGGACGCAGCCGGTGCGCACCGCTTCGCGCCGGGCGGCACGGGAAATCCACGCGGATGGGGACATTCCCGCGCGGGCCGCGGCCTGTTCGGCGTACGACCACGACGCCGCGTCCAGGGACAACGTGACCTTACGGGTAGCCATACCATTTATCGTACCCGCCGGAACCACTGTTGGCGCTGTGTCAATCGTTGCTACTGTGGGCGGCGGTCCCACCGGTACGCGGGGAAGTCGAGGAGCATGCTGAACCACCACCGAACCGGTTCGGGCGAACCTCTGGTCCTGGTCCACGGCGTCGGCAGCCGGTGGGAGGTGTGGGAACCGATCATCGACGGCCTGGCCGCATCGTTCGAGGTGATCGCCGTGGATCTGCCGGGCTTCGGTGCCTCCGAGCCGCTCGGGCGCACCACCGTCGACACCCTCACCGATGCGCTCGCCGCATTCCTCGACGAGCAGGGCCTGGAGCAACCCCATCTGGCGGGCAATTCCATGGGCGGGCTGATCGTGCTGAACCTGGGCGCCCGCGGCCTGGCCCGCTCGGTCACCGCGTTCTCGCCGATCGGGTTCTGGTCGGTCGCCGGGCGGGCGTGGTGCCAGCAGGCGCTGGGGCGCTCCAAGTCGCTGGGCCGCCGGATGCGGCCCGCGATGGCGTCGATCCTCGGCACGTCCGCGGGGCGCACCGCATTCCTGAGTCTGGTGTTCGGTAAGCCGTGGGCGGTCAGCCCGCGCGTCGCGATCGACACCGCGGTCGGCGCCATCGATGCGCCCGGATTCGACGCCGCCCTGGCCTCTTTCACCGATGCGCGCCTGCAGGACGGCGGCCGACTCGACCGCATCCCGGTCACCATCGCGTGGGGCAACCGCGACATCCTGCTCACCTACGCCACCCAGAGTCGCCGCGCCCGGGCCTGGCTACCCGACGCCCGCCACCTCACCCTCCCCGGCAGCGGCCACACCCCGTTCTACGACGACCCCGCCCGATGCACCCAAATCCTCCTCGACCAATCGACCACCGGGCGGGGATGAGGTGCTGTGCCTCTTCGACCGGTCGACTATCGGGCGGGGATGAAATGCTGTGCCTCTTCGACCAATCGACTACCGGGCGGGGATGAAATGCTGTGCCTCCTCGACCAGTTGAACTATCGGGCAGGGGTGAGGTGCTGTGCCTCCTCGACCACGTGACTGCCGGGCGGGGATGAGAGGGGCCTGCTCGATCGGTTGGGCGCCGGGCCGAATGAGAGACTCTCCACGATGAGCAATGTTTCCCTCACTGTTGATGGTGATCGCGCGTATGTCGCGCTGGATCGGGCCGACAAGCACAATGGGCTGACGATCGAGATGCTCGGCGATCTCGTCGAGGTGGCGCGGGTGGTCGGTGGGCGCGACGACATCCGCGCGGTGATCCTGACCGGCAACGGTCCCAGCTTCTCCAGCGGCCTCGATATCGCCAAGGCCGTCGGCGATCCGCTGACCATCGTGCGCAATTTCGTGCCGATTCCGTGGCGCGGCACCAACACCTTTCAAGAGGCGTGCTGGGCGTGGCGGCGGCTGCCGCAGCCGGTGATCGCGGCCGTGCACGGGCACTGCTACGGCGGCGGACTGCAGCTGGCGCTCGCCGCCGATATCCGTTTCGCCACCCCCGAGGCGGACTTCTCGGTGATGGAGGCGAAACACGGCCTGATCCCGGATATGACCGGCGCGGCCACCCTGTCGCGGCTCATCGGCGTCGACAAGGCGCTGCTGCTGACCATGACCGCCGATCCGGTGGACGCCGCGTACGCCGAGCGCATCGGCCTGATCACCGAGGTGACCCCCGACCCGCGGGCGGCCGCGGAGAAATTGGCCGACCGGATCGCGGCACGCTCACCGCACGCGGTGGCCGCCGCCAAGCGGATGTTCGACCGCAGCTGGCACGCCGGCGTGCGCCGCACCCTCGGCATCGAGCGCGCCACCCAGCTGCCGCTGCTGGTGCGTCAGGCACTGTCGAAGAAATAACAATTCGGCCCGAAGACGGCCTATTACCCAGAAACCTGGTGAGACAAACCGGTTCCGCGCGGATTCGCTGCTAGCATTTGCTCGCTCGTGCCAGCCAGTCGATTTTCGAGTACGGCGTCACAAGCTCCACCGGTGCGCCGTACCCGCTCGGATCCGGAGGGCTCACCGACTTGACCAGGACCGTCTCCATCCTGCTGTCCGCGATAGCGGGTGCCTCGGCCTTGCTGCTGACCGCCACCGCCCCCGCCGCGGCAAATCCCAATGCGATCAATCCGTTCCCGGTGCTCAACGGCACCAACGGCCTGCCGAACCTGCCCGGCCGCACCGATGCGGTATTCCAGGTGACCGGCCTGGCCAGTCCCAACAGCACCGCGAACTACAACGTGCTCGGCACCGACCTGGGCATCATGTGGGACAACGGAAACGGCGAGATGCTCACCGCCTACGGCGACACCGCCGGCCTCGGCCTGCCCAACCTGCTGTCCGGCAGCACGTGGGCCTGGCGCAGCAATATCCTGGTGCGCAGCCACACCAAGGATCCGGTGAACGGCATCTTCTACGACAGCGTGGTGCGCGACGTCTTCGGGCAGGCGCGGGATCTGATCCCCAGCCCGAAGATCCCGTTCCTCGAGATCAGCCGCATCCCCACCGCGGGCATCGCCGTCAACGGCGTGCAGTACATGAGCCTGATGTCGGTGAAGAGCTGGGACGACGTCGGCGAGTGGACCACCAACTTCTCCGGCCTGGCCGCCTCCGCCGACAACGGCGAGACCTGGGCCGACCTCGGCCACACCCGGCGCCCCAACGAGGGCGGCAACTCGAAGTTCCAGATGAACGCCTTCGTGAAGGAGGGCGGCTGGGTCTTCGAGTACGGCACGCCGTCGGGTCGCAACCACGCGGCCCACGTCGCCCGGGTGCGCGAGAACGACATTCAGAACCTCGCCGAATACGAGTACTGGGACGGCGGTCGCTGGGTCAAGGGCGATGTGAACGCGGCGGCTCCCATCGCCGGTGGCGTCGGCGAGCTGTCGGTGATGTGGAACGAGTACCTGGGGCAGTACCTCATGCTGACCACCGACCCGTGGAATTCGGTGGTGATGCGGCGCGCACCCTCCCCGGAGGGGCCGTGGACCGAGCCGGAGGTGCTCATCGACACCCGCGAGCTGCCCACGGCCTACGCCCCGTCGATCTTCCCGTACCCGACCGGCCGCGATCTGTACTTCCTCACCACGGTGCACAGCCAGTACAACGTGCTGCTGATGCGTACCACGTTGTAGGGCGGTCGATCACAGCGCGATCAACCCGGCGTCCGTCGGGCGGAATCCGCAGGCGCCGAAGTAGAAGGGCTTCAGCTCCGGATCGAAATCGACGTGGAACCAGGTGCATCCGGCCTCGGCCGCGGCCGCCGCGCAGCGCCGCACCAGTTCGGTGCCGATGCCGCGGTGCTGATGGTCGGGCCGCACCTTCGGATCGAGCAGGAAGGCGTGGCAGCCGCCGTCGGAGACGACGTTCGCGAATCCGATCAGGGCGCCGTCCGGGGTGCGCGCGGTGATCCACCCGAAGCTGTGCGGGCGAATCCGGTCCCACCACCCGGGCTCGGGCGCACCGCCGTGCGACACGGTCAGTTCCACCAGTTCGGCGTCGGATGCTGCTGCGCGCCAGCGATAGTCGATGTCCACACCACGATTCTTCCGGGTCGGGCAAGTGCTTTTCCGGCGCCCGCGCGCCATAGACTCGGCTCATGGACGCGGCCGACTGGGATGCGCGGTATGCGCAGAGCGAATTGGTGTGGGGCGCACCGCCGAACGGGACCGTGGTCGAGCACGTCTTCGGGCTGGAGCGGCGGATTCCGCTGCAGCCGGACGCGCCCGGCGAGGCGCCGCCGACCATGCCGCGGGCGCTGGATCTGGCCTGCGGGGAGGGCCGCAACGCGCTGTGGCTGGCCACGCACGGATGGCAGGTGCGGGCCGTGGACTTCTCGCAGGTCGGCATCGATAAGGGCCGCACGGTGGCATCGCGGCTGTCGCGGTCGGTGCGGGGCCGCATCACCTGGCAGTGCGCCGACGTCACCGACCTGGACGCCGCCGGGATCACCGGACCGTTCGAGCTGATCCTGCTGGCCTACCTGCACCTGCCGGAGCAGCAGCGCCGCGCCCTGGTCCGGCACGCCGCCGACCTGCTCTCACCCGGCGGCACCCTGCTGATCCTCGGCCACGACAGCACCAACCTCACCGAGGGCCACGGCGGTCCCCAGGACCCGTCGATCCTGTTCACCCCGAACGATGTGATGGCGGATCTGGCCGAGACCGGCGACCGCATCCGCATCCGCGTCGCCGACCGCATCCTGCGCCCGACCGAGGCGGGCGACGCCATCGACGCCCTGGTCGTCGCGGTCCGCACCGTCCCCGACCTGGACCAGCAGGCACTCGCCGCCGAATCGCCCGACGCTTGATCCCGGCCAAAAGCATGCCGGGAATGTGAGTGGGCGTGCCTGCCGGGAGTGTGAGTGGGTGTGGCTGCCGGGAGTGTGAGTGGGCGTGCTTGTCGGGAGTGTGAGTGGGTGTGGCTGTCGGGAGTGTGAGTGGGTGGGGCTGCCGGGATGTGTTGTGGCTCAGTGTGGTTGGCTCCAGCGGCGTAGCCAGGGTTCTACTGTCGTGGTGATCAGGTCGAAGCCGGTGCGGAACGAATGTGGTTGGTTGGGGATCACTTTCACCTCGGCGGCGTCGGCGGGGTCGGGGATGCCGAACGGGTCGCGGGCGCCGTTGATCACCAGGACGTCGATCGGCCGGGCGGCCAGCAGTTCGTCGCGCCGCGTCTTCTCCGGCTTTCCCGGGGGATGTAGCGGAAACGACAGCGCCACAACACCTTCGGCCTCGGCCTCGACCGCCGTCCGGCACGCCACCCGGGCCCCGTTGCTGCGCCCGCCCTGGATCAGGGGAACCGCGCGCACCTTCCTGCGCAGCGCGGCCACGATCTCCAGCCACGCGGCGTCCTGGACGGCCACCGACCCCGGGGCGCGCCGCCCGGCGACCCGGTAGGGCTGCACCACCCGGGCCACCGCGCCGCCGATGCCCACCGCGCAGTCGCGCACGGCGAGCAGATCCTTCGCGTCGACACCGCCGCCCGAACCATGGGTCAGCAGCAGCAGGAACGACGCCTTCCTCGGCCTGTCCAGCTCGATCTCCGCAGGTCCCGCACTCGTCTCGATGCGCACGCCCAACGGTAACCCGCGGGTGGCCGCGCACGTCCGACGCGCGCGGGCGACTGTTCATCGCGTCACATCGCCCGCTCAGTCCTTTGAAGGATCCATTACTCGCCGGTAATATACGGTGTAAGTTACCCGTGAGTAGCAGGCTTGCGGCTACCCGGTGGAGACAACGGGCGGGAACGGGACAACCGGACCGCACCAACCTCAATGGAGAGAAAAATGGGTCACTACAAGAGCAACGTCCGCGACCTGGAGTTCAACCTCTTCGAGGTCCTGGGCCTGGGTTCCATCCTGGACAGCGGCGCGTTCGGCGATCTGGATGCCGACACGATCAAGGAGATGATCAACGAGGTCCGCCGCCTCGCCGAGGGCCCGCTGGGTGAGTCGTTCGCCGACGCCGACCGCAACCCGCCGGTGTTCGATCCCGAGACGCACACGGTCTCGATCCCCGAGTCGTTCAAGAAGAGCTACCGCACGCTGCAGGAGGGTGGCTGGGACTCCTACGCCGTTCACCCGGACCTGGGTGGTCTCGAGTTCCCGCGCACCGCGTACTGGGCCATCGCCGAGCTGGTGCTGGGCGCCAACCCGGCCGCGTTCATGTACGCCGCGGGCCCGGGCTTCGCCAACATCTTCTTCAACAACGCCACCGAAGAGCAGAAGAAGTGGGCCAAGATCGCCGTGGAGCAGGGCTGGGGCGCCACCATGGTGCTGACCGAGCCCGATGCCGGTTCGGACGTGGGCGCCGGGCGCACCAAGGCCGTGCAGCAGGAGGACGGCTCCTGGCACATCGAGGGCGTCAAGCGGTTCATCACCTCCGCCGACTCCGACGATCTGTTCCCGAACATCATGCACCTGGTGCTGGCCCGTCCCGAGGGCGCCGGTCCGGGCACCAAGGGCCTGTCGCTGTTCTTCGTGCCGAAGTTCCACTTCGACCACGAGACCGGCGAGCTGGGCGAGCGCAACGGCGTGTTCGTGACCAACGTCGAGCACAAGATGGGCCTGAAGGTCTCGGCCACCTGTGAGGTCACCTTCGGCGGCCACGGCATCCCGGCCAAGGGCTGGCTGGTCGGCGAGGTGCACAACGGCATCGCGCAGATGTTCGAGGTCATCGAGCACGCGCGCATGATGGTGGGCACCAAGGCCATCTCGACCCTGTCGACCGGCTACCTGAACGCGCTGGACTACGCCAAGCAGCGTGTGCAGGGCGCGGATCTGACCAAGATGACCGACAAGACCGCGCCGCGCGTCACCATCACCCACCACCCCGATGTGCGCCGCAGCCTGGCCATGCAGAAGGCCTACGCCGAGGGTCTGCGCGCGATCTATCTGTACACCGCGGCGCATCAGGATGCCGTTGTGGCCGAACAGGTTTCGGGTGCCGATGCCGATCTGGCCGCGCGCGTCAACGACCTGCTGCTGCCGATCGTCAAGGGCGTCGGTTCGGAGCGGGCCTACCAGTACCTGACCGAATCGCTGCAGACCCTGGGCGGTTCGGGCTTCCTGCAGGACTACCCGATCGAGCAGTACATCCGCGATTCGAAGATCGACTCGCTGTACGAGGGCACCACCGCGATCCAGGCGCAGGACTTCTTCTTCCGCAAGATCGCCCGCGACCGCGGGGTGGCGCTGGCGCACGTGGCCGGTCAGATCCAGAAGTTCATCGAGCGCGAGGGCGGCAACGGCCGGCTCAAGGCCGAGCGCAAGCTGCTGGCCACCGCGCTGGAGGACGTGCAGGGCATGGCCGCGACCCTGACCGGCCACCTGATGGGTGCGCAGGAGAACCCGGACGAGCTGTACAAGGTCGGCCTGGGTTCGGTGCGGTTCCTGCTGTCGGTCGGCGATCTGCTGATCGGCTGGCAGCTGCTGCAGCACGCCGAGGTCGCGATCAAGGCGCTCGACAACGGTGCCTCGGGTGCCGATGTCGCCTTCTACAACGGCAAGGTGGGCGTGGCGCAGTTCTTCGCCCGCAACGTGCTGCCGGAACTGACCGCGACCCGCACCGTCCTGTCCAACCTCGACAACGACATCATGGAACTGGACGAGGCCGCCTTCTGACAGGTCCGGATTCTCGTTGACGCATGGCCCCGCAATCGGATTCGTAATCGATTGCGGGGCCTTCCGTTGTCGTAACGACCCGTACCCGTGACAGCGATGTGATGATTGTTGCGGCTCGGACGGCGCACATCGGCGCGCCGAAACAGGCACAATACCCACGGCGTGACGATCGGAAGGGGAACGGAGCATGAAACGACGGTCCGCACTGGCCGGGGCGTGCGCGGCGGTCGCGCTGCTGACTCTCGGGGCCTCGCCGGCGGGAGCCGATCCCAACAACATCAACCCGATCCCCGGACTCAACGGGGTCAACGGTCTACCGCGGCTGGGTGGTCCGACCCAGGCCGTCTACCAGATGACCGGCATGGCCTCGCCGAACAACACCCAGAACAACAACGTCCTCGGCGCCGACCTCGGCATCATGTGGGACGACGGCCGCGGCCAGATGCTGACCGCCTACGGCGACACCGCCGGCCTGGGCATGCCGAACCTGCTGGCGGGCAGCATGTGGGCGTGGCGGTCCAACGTCCTGTTCCGCAGCGCCGCCGACGCCAGCCCGGCCCAGGGCATCCACTACACGAGCTTCGTCGACAATCCGCTGCCCAGTCCGAAGATCCCGGGCATCGAGATCAGCTTCATTCCGACCGCGGGCATTTCCGTGGGCGGGGTGCAGTACATGAGCATGATGTCGGTGCGGGAGTGGGGCGCGAACGGGCACTGGGATACCAACTTCTCCACCCTGGCGGTCTCCGGTGACGGCGGGCAGACGTGGGCGCAGCTGCCCACCACGCGCCGCGCCGACGAGGGCGGCTTCCACAACTTCCAGCAGGCGGCGTTCCTGAAGGCCGACGGCTACGTCTACCGGTACGGCACTCCGGCCGGGCGCGAGAACGACGGATTCGTCTCGCGCGTCAAGGAGGCCGATATCGCCAATATCGACGCCTACGAGTATTGGGACGGCGGCACCTGGAAGCTGAACGACGTGAACGCCGCCAAGCCGATCGTCGGCGACGTCGGTGAGCTGTCGGTCATGTGGAACCAGCACCTCGGGCAGTACGTCATGCTGACCACCGACCGCGCCAACTCCGTGGTGATGCGCACCGCGCCGTCGCCGGAGGGCCCGTGGACCCCGCCGCGCGTCCTCATCGACGCCCGCGAGTTCCCCGCCGCCTACGCCCCGATGATCTACCCCTACCAAACCGGCAGCGACCTCTACTTCCTCGTCACCCAGCACACCCAAAACAACGACGTGCTGATGCGCACCCCACTGTAGAAAATCCGCCCAACGGGGAACACCCCCCACAAAAAAACAGCAGGTATAGTGGGCGGGGCCAGGTTGCGGGGGCGCTGTCGGACGGGTGTGCGATCGGGCATGTCCAGCCGAAGCGTCTCGGCCAGCGCCAATGTCATCAGCGGACCGTGTACCACGAGGCCGGGGTAGCCCTCCAC
>NZ_JARWQD010000372.1 GCF_029869545.1 Nocardia wallacei
TCGCCCGAGCACGCCTCGCAGCGGCCGCCCTTCACGTTGAAGGAGAACCGCCCCGGCTGCCCCCGCCCCCGGGGGCGTCCCACCCCCCCCCCGGGTCTTGGGCGGGGGGGCGCGCTCCCCCCGGCGGGGGGGCCGCGCGGGCCCCCCCCCACGGCGGTGATCCCGTCGTCGTAGAACAACCGCGACGCGGTGGCGAGGATCTGCCGCGCCTTCGGCGTCCAGTCGATCGGAGCATCCACGTCCATACCCTCCACTATACAGATCTGTATAGTGGAGCCGGTGGGTATACAGATCAGTAAAGTCAGTCCCGGGCAGGCACGGGTCGCGGTGCTGTCGGCGCTGTTCGTGGCCTGCTGGAGTTCCGGATTCATCGGCGCGAAGCTGGGCGCGGCGGATTCCCCGATCACGACGGTGCTCATGTGGCGGTTCATCCCCCTGGCCGCGGTCCTGGTGCCGGTGGCCTACCGGTTCCACCGCGCCCGCGGCATCCCGTGGCCGGACCGTCCGACCCTGGTGCGGCACAGTGCCATCGGCGTGCTGTCGCAGACCGGATATCTGACGACGGTGTATTGGGCGATCGCCCGCGGCGTGAATACGGGCACCACGGCATTGATCGACGGACTGCAGCCGCTGGCGGCGGCCGCGCTGGTGGGCCCGCTGCTCGGCGTGGCGGTGACCGGACGCCAGTGGGCCGGACTGGGATTGGGCGTCGGCGGCGTCGTCCTGGTCACCGCCTCCGATGCCGCGCACGCCTCAGGTGTGCCCTGGTGGGCGTATCTCATCCCGCTGATCGGCATGCTGAGCCTGATCGCGGCCACCCTGGTGGAACGGCGCGGCCCGCACCCGGTCCCGCCGCTGACCAGCCTGACGATCCAATGCTGCACCAGCGCAGCGATATTCACCGCCGCCGCCCTGCTGACCGGAACCGCCACACCACCAGCCACGGGCACGTTCTGGCTGGCACTGGCGTGGCTGATCCTGCTGTCGACCCTGGGCGGCTACGGCCTGTACTGGTATCTCGTCGCGAAACTCGGTGTCACACAGGTGAATGCGCTGATGTTCCTGATGGCCCCGGTCACCGCCGTCTGGGGCGCACTGCTGTTCGGCGAATCCTTCACGGTGATCACCGCCGCCGGGCTCGCCATCGGTATCGCGGCGGTGATCACCGTCAACTACACCGGGTCCGCCGCTCGATCCGCGGCCACCGGCGTGGGTGCGGCCGAGGTCGTGACCTGCCGATAACCCAGGACGACGACGGCCGCGGCGACGGTCACGAAGGCCGCGGCCGTCCACAGCGCCGTCGCGGGGCGGCCCGTGCCGTCGACGACCGGCCCGGCCACCAACGGGCCGAGGACCGCGCCGATATTGAAGGTGGTGGTCGCCAGGGCTCCCGCGATGCGCGGCGCGGTGGTCGCCGCCGTCCGGACGATCGTCGCGATGAGGGTCGACCCGACGCCGAAGGCGACCGCACCCGACACCACGGCCATGATCACCACACCGGCCGGGACCCGCGCGGTCAGCGCGGCGAGCAGCCAAATCCCTACGAGCGCAACCGTTCCGGCCGTGACGATCCGGCCACCGTGCCGGTCGCTGAAGCGGCCGCCGAGCGTCACTCCGAGGAACGAGCCCACCCCGAAACAGGCCAGCACCACGGGAACCCAGTCATCGCCCGCCGCATCGGCGGTGATCGTGCCGAGGTAGGTGAACCCCGCGAACGTCGCGGCATTGACCAGCGCACCCGCCGCGACAGCGGTCCGGACCGGCCGCGCGACGACCACCGCCCACTCCCTCAGCAGCGAATGTCCTTGCGCCCCAGCTTGTTCACCGGCACGGGGAATCATCGCCCAGACCGGCACCAGCGCCGCCGCACTGATGACGGCCACCGCCCAGAACGCCGAACGCCATCCCCATGCCTGGCCCAGCGCCGTCCCGGCGGGCACACCGGCGATGCAGGCCACCGTGACGCCGGACACCACCACCGAGGTGGCGCGCCCGACCGCTGCCGGACCGACGAGCCGCGGCAGGGCCGCCAGCGCGACGGCCAGGAATCCGGCGTTGGCCACCGCCGCGACGACCCGGGTCACCAGCAGCACGGCGAACTCCGTGGTCACGGCGCCGATGACATGGGCGAGGCAGAACGCCGCCAGAAATCCCGCGGCCGCATGCTTCAGCGGCAACCGGCCCGCCAGCGCGACCATCGCCGGTGCCCCCAGCACCATCCCGGCCGCGAACAACGACGTCAACAGGCCCGCGCTACCGAGGGAAACCCCCGTATCGGCGGCAATCGGTGCCATCAGCCCCGACACCATGAACTCCGAGGTGCCCTGCGCGAAAACCGCGACAGCCAGCACGAAAACCACAATGGGCATAGAAAATCTCCGGATGCGAGGGCGCTCACGAGGCGCCCGAGACGAGTGCGCACCGGGCACACCGGGGCCCGGCAGCGAGATGACATCGTCCGGCGTTACGAAATACGCCCCGGCCGTGCGCCAGCCGGGGAAATGCGCAACGCCGCCCGGCACACAGGCCGAGCGGCTACCGTCTGGACGCCTCCGGAGAATTCACCCCCGCACCGTAACAGCCTCCCCGCCGACCGGGCCAACGAGTTACCCGGCCGCCGCTACAGCGGCATGAGGTGGTGTTTGCGGGGGTCGTGGCGGGCGGTCTTGTCGCGCAGCAGGTGCAGGGCCTTGCGGATTTCCAGGCGGGTGTCGGCGGGCTGGATGACCGCGTCGATGTAACCGCGTTCGGCGGCGACCCAGGGGGTGGCGACCGTGGCGTTGTAGAAGTCGATCATCTGCTGGCGCAGGGCGGGACGCTCGGCCTCGGAGACGGCCGCGAGCTGGCGGCGCTGGGTGAGGCTGACGGCCGCTTCGCCGCCCATGACCGCGATGCGCGCGGTGGGCCAGGCGAGGTTGACGTCGCCGCCGAGTTGCTTGCACCCCATCACCGCGTAGCCGCCGCCGTAGGCCTTGCGCACCACGACCGTCACGATCGGGACGGTGGCCTCGACGACCGCGTAGAAGAACCGGCCGCCGCGCTTGATGACGCCGATCTTCTCCTCCTCGACGCCGGGCAGCACCCCCGGCGTGTCGACGACGAAGACCAGGGGAATCCCGAATCCGTCGCAGAGCCGGATGAAGTGCGCGGCCTTGTCCGAGGCGCGGGCGTCGATCGCCCCGGACGACACCAGCGGCTGGTTGGCGACGACCCCGACGCTGCGGCCGTCCACCCGCGCGAACCCGGTGATCATATTGCGCGCGGCGCCGTCACCGACCTCGTGGAACGC
This sequence comes from Nocardia wallacei, assembly GCF_029869545.1. Taxonomy (GTDB): domain Bacteria; phylum Actinomycetota; class Actinomycetes; order Mycobacteriales; family Mycobacteriaceae; genus Nocardia; species Nocardia wallacei_A. The sequence goes on from NZ_JARWQD010000372.1 coordinate 3,290, forward strand.
GCCGTCGTCGAAGATGCGCACCAGCACGTCGTACATGTCGTATCCGGCACGATCGGAGTCGGGGATGATCGCGTCGAGTTCCCGGTCGGTATCGGTGATTTCGGGTTCGAGGCCGGGATTGACCAGCGGCGCCTGCTCGAAGCAGTTCGACGGCAGGTAGCTCAGATACGCACGCGCCCAATCGAATGCGGCCCGCTCGTCCGCGGCGACATGGTGGATATTGCCGTTCTGGGCCTGGGTGCGGGCGCCGCCGAGTTCGTCGAGAGTGACCTCCTCGCCGGTGGTCTCGCGGATGATCTCGGGGCCGGTGACGAACATGTGCGCGGACTCGGTCGCGATCAGCACATCGGTATTGATCGGCGAATACACCGCTCCCGCAGCGCATTTGCCCAGCATCAGCGATACCTGCGGCACCACGCCGGACAGCCGCAGCTGCCGCCGGCTCATGGCCGCGTACCAGGCGAGCGAGGTCACCGCGTCCTGCACGCGGGCGCCGCCGGAGTCGTTGATCGCGATGAACGGGCATCCGACGTCGGCGGCGAAATCCATGGCCCGGGCGACCTTGCGCCCGAACATCTCCCCCACCGAACCGCCGAAGACCGTCTGGTCGTGCGCGATCACCACCACCGGGCGGCCCTCGACGGTCCCGCGCCCGGTGACCACGCCGTCGCCGTAGAGGGCGTCGGCGGCGCCGGGCTGTTTCACCAGCGCCCCGATCTCGACGAAACTCCCCGCGTCGAGCAGCATGTCGATGCGCTCGCGGGGGCTGGGAATTCCCTTCGCGGCGCGCTTGGCCACGCCCGCCGCCCCGGCCGGTTCCCGCGCCGACGCGAGATGCTCGCGCAGCAGCTTCAGCTTCGCCGCGGTCGTCGTCTCCACAGGGTCGTTCCTCCTTGTTGCTGCGGGATTGCCGGTTACGCTTCCATCCGACATTAGTAGGAATAGACGCGTACACAACTATGTGCACTGCAATAGACTGTTGTGCGTGTCGTCTACAGCAATGCAGCGCGGCGGCGAGCCGACCTATCAGCAGCGCAGCGGCCGCGCGCTCGAGGAACGCACCCAGGCGATGATCGTCGCGGCGGCGGAGCAGGTGATGACCGCGCGCATCGCCGAGCCGGGCCCGGACGGGATCACCCACCTGACCACCGCCGATGTGTGCGCGGCCGCACGCGGATACATCCGGCGCGACGGCACCGAGGGCCCCATCCCGAAGGCCACGATGTGGAAGCACTTCAAGACCATCGGCGCGCTCGCCGCGGCCGTGGTCGAGACGATGACCGCCGGGAACCGGCCCGTCCCCGACGAGATCGCCGAGCTGGCCGCCACCGGCGCGCGGCCACGCGGCCGCCGCGAGCCCGACGACGCGGCGCGCTGGGAGGCGCGGTTCTCCAGCAGGCACTACAGCATCGCGCAGCTGGAGGAGCAGTTCGACGCCGCCTCCGCCCGCGACGACCGGCCCGACATGCTCTACTGGTCCGCCGAACTCGCCGCACGCCACCTGCGCAGTCATCGGCGCGGCGAGCGGGCGCACGTGCGCAGCGCCCGCGACTGGGCGCGCCGCGGGCTGCGCCTGGCCGACGTCGACTCCCGCCTGGACTGCATGCTCGGCATCCGCTGCACCCAGGCCGCCGCGGCGGCCGAGACCGTGCTGTCGCGCCGGGCCGACTACGAGCCCACCGGTCTGAGCCGGATCCGGTCGATCAAGGAGACCGAGATGTCCTTCGCCGCGGCACTCGGCTGGGACCTGCACCGGGAGCTGGCCCGGTTCCACGCCGACCATGCCCGCGGGCTCGTCGAGGCGGACCCGGAGCGCGAGATGCGCGCGATGCTGACCGTCGCGACCACGCTGCCGCGGCTGTGCGGGCCCGAGTCCGAGCGGGCACGCGAACCCCGCGACGGTGTGCGCGCCGAGGAACTCGCCGACATCATCGCCGGACTGTGCCGCATCCGGCTCGCCTACGCCGACCATCCCGAGCACGGCGACCTGTTCGACGAACTCTTCGGCGACCGCGTGCCCGAGCTGACGCGGGCCCTGCTCGCCTGCTTCCCCGCGACCAACGACGAACGCCGCCGCCACGAGGGCAACGTCCGGGCGCTGCTGCGCCTCGACGATCTGGCGCGGCGCCTCGATCGCATCGACCCGGCCGCCGAGCCCGAGGCGTTCCTGTCCTCCCTCGCGGACTACGGGCAGGCCTCCGGCGACCTGCTGCGAACCACCGAATTCGGCAGTGTCCGTGACATTCTCGTCGCGCGCTACCTCGTCGCCAAGGCCCGCGCACTGGCTCTGCTCGAGGAGCGGACCAGCCCGAGCCCGCCGCGGGCCGACGGTTCGCTCGTCCGCCCGAATCCCGCCGTACTGACCCAGGCCGCCGTCCAGTTCTACGACCACGCCGCCAAGGTCACCAGTCGGCGCGGGTCCGCCGGTGTGCTGCGGGAACACGCGGCGCGCGCCCGCGGGGCGCTCGAAGCGTCGAAACCGCTGGGGGACAACGAGGATACGGAGCTGGCGGACGGTGCCTTCGAGACGATCCTCGAGGCGATCAACGATCTCGTGCTGATCACCATCAGTCGCCGGAATCGCTTCAGCGACACCGAGATCCGGCGCCTGCTCGATATGATCGACCCGATGTACTACTACATCACCTCCGGCCGGAACTGACCGTCGGTCCGCCCTCGTCCGCCGGACGGCGGGGCGTGAACGTCGCCCACAGCGGACCCACCGCGAGCCAGATCACCAGCACCGTGGTGAGCCTGCCCATCCACACCCACAGCTCCCCGGTGCGTCCGGGGGCGCCGACCACGAATACGAGCAGCAGCATCACCGCGCAGGCGGTGGCCCAGGCGAGCAGGCATTTCGCCCACTCGCGCCACTCGTAGCGCACCCGCGCGGGATCGCCCGACGGCGGCGGTTTCACCGGCGGCGGTCCCCCGGCGAACCGATGGTTGACCCGCTGGTCGACCCAGCGAATCGTGCTGTGCCCGAACGCCACACTGAATCCCAGATACGCGGCGCCGAGGCCGTGGGCGGCGGTGGCGGTGGCGCCCCGGCCGAGGTCGAACACCGTCACGATCAGCAGCGCCAGATCCAGCAGCGGGGTGCTGATCAACAGCACGTTGCTGACGCGGCGCCACCGCAGCAGATAGCGGGCGGCCAGCCCGGCCGCCAGTAACACCCAGAACCCCACCTCGCAGGCCGCGATCATCGCCGCGAGCGGATTGGTCCGGAGCTGGTCGAGTATCCCCTCCATGCCCTAGAGCGTGGCCGGATCCGCCCGGCCGCGCGTCGGCGATCGGGGGCACACCGCGTCATCACTTCGACGGATGCCCGGCTCCGCACGTTCCCGCTTTCGTCCGAGGTCCGCGCGGCACCGGATGTGCTGAGATGGAGGGCATGAGGGTGCCGAGGGTCGGCGACTGGCCCGCCTGGCAACGCGACGGGCTGATGGCGGTGGCCTGCTTCGGGCTCGGGAGCCTGCTGCTGGCGTTGCGGCTGCCGCTGACGGTGCGGTTCGGGACCGGCTGGTCGGTGCCCGGCTGGGCGCACCTCGTCCCGCTCGCCGGGGTCTGTTGCGCGCAGTTGCTGCGGACCCGCGCGCCGATCGCGGGACTGCTGTCGGGTCTCGCGATCGCCGCGGCCGCGACACCGATCGGGTTGAGCCTGGGCGTGCTGTACGTGCTCGCCGACCTGCTCTACAGCGCGACCCTGAACGGCTCCCTGCGGGCGAATCGGATCATCATCGGCGCGGCCGGTTCGGTGGTCCTGGCGGCCGGTCTCGGCGCGGGCCTGGCCACCGGCGATTGGCGGCAGGGGCTGCTGGCCGTGCTGGGAGTCGGTGTGTTCCCGCTGATTCCGGTGTGGTGGGCGAACGAGGTGCGGGCACACCGCGCGATCGCCGACTCCGAACGCGCCCGCGCCGATCAGGTCGCGCGGATCGCCGAGCTGGACCGCCGGGCCGCGGTCACCGCCGAGCGCTCCCGGATGGCACGCGACCTGCACGACGTCGTGGCCGGGCATCTGTCGGCGATCGCGATCCAGTCCGAGGCCGCGCTGTCGATGGTGGACGGCGATCCGCGCACGATGCGGACCGTGCTGGCCTCGGTCCGGGAGAACAGCGTCGCCTCGCTCACCGAGATGCGGGCGATGATCGGGCTGCTGCAGTCGGAGGAGGCCGACGAGCCCCGCACCGCGCCCGCGCGGCTGGCGGACCTGGGACCGCTGCTGGATTCGGCGCGGGCGGCGGGGCTGACCGTGCGCGCGCACCTCGAGGTCGCGCCGAATCTTCCTGCGGCGCTGGACCTTTCCGCCTATCGAATCGTGCAGGAGGCACTCACCAATGCGGTCAAACATGCGCCCGGCGGGCGGGCGGAGGTCAGCGTGAGCGGGTGTGACGGCAGGCTGGTCATCGATGTGACGTCCGACGCCGCGGCCGCGGCCACCACCACGGGCGGCACGGGACTGACCAGCATGCGCGAACGCGCGCATGCCGTCGGCGGCGTACTGACCGCGGGCCCCTGCGAGGCGGGGTGGCGGGTGCGGGCGGAACTGCCCGTGCCGGGGGTGGGCGGATGACCATTCGCGTATTGCTCGCCGACGATCACGCCGCGGTCCGGGTGGGTCTGGCCATGATTCTCGGTGCGGCCGAGGGTATCGAGGTCGTCGCCGAGGCCGCCGACGGTGATGCCGCGGTCCGCAAGGCCACGGCGCTGCGCCCGGACGTCGTGCTCATGGATGTGCGGATGCCGGGCCGCGACGGCATCGACGCCACCCGGCACCTGGTCGACCAGGGAATCGCGCAGGTGCTCATGCTCACGACGTTCGATCTGGACGAATACGTGTACGGTGCGCTGCGCGCCGGAGCGGCCGGATTCCTGCTCAAGTCGGTGGAGGCCGCCCGGCTGGTGGAGGCGGTCCGGCTGGTCGCCGCCGGCGACGGCGTCCTCGAGCCGAGCGTCACCCGCCGCGTCATCACCGCCTTCGCCGAAGCCCCGGCCTCGCCCACCCCGCCCGCGGCCCTGGCGGACCTGACCGATCGCGAACGCGACGTGCTGACCTGCCTTGGGGAGGGCCTGTCCAACCAGCAGATAGCCCGCCGCCTATCGATCAGCGAGGCCACCGTGAAAACCCACGTCTCCCGCGTCCTCGCCAAACTGGACCTACGCTCCCGAGTCCAAGCCGCCATGCTCGCCCGCGACGCAGGACTGCTCCCGTAATCCCCTCCCTCTCACATCCCCGGGTGAGTTGGAATGGCTTGGGGCGGAGTACTAGTCGAGCGGATAGCGGGTGCCGAGGGGGGTGCGGTCGGCGGAGCCGAAGGTGGTGACGAGGTCGTCGGCGACCTGGATCAGGGTGTCGCGGCCCTCGACGGCGACGGCCCAGTCCCGGGGCAGGGCGGCGACTCCGTACATGGCGCCGAGCAGGTTGCCCGCGACCGCGCCGGTGGAGTCGGAATCGCCGGAGTGGTTCACCGACAGCAGCAGTGCCGCACGGACATCGCCGGTCCGGGCCGCGTACAGGGCGCTGTAGACCGCGACGGCGAGGCACTCCTCGGCGATCCAGCCCGCGCCGACCTGCTCGACCCGCTCGGGGGTCGCCTCCTGCTCCGACAGCTCGATCGCGCGGCTCAAGGCCGCAACCGTCTCCCCCGCCGCCGGGAATACGGCGAGCTGAGACATGGTCTGCCGCAAGGCATCCGATAGCTCCACACCGTTCACGATGCGGTCGGTCAAGGCCGCGAACGCACCCGCCGCGAAGTATCCCGTCGGATGCCCGTGCGTCAATTGCGCGGCCCGCGCGGCCACGGCGAAGGCGTGATCGGGCCCCGCGCCGACCAACCCGAACGGCGCGGACCGCATCACCGTGCCGCACCCCTTCGACCCCGGATTCACCGGCCCCTGCTGCCCGAGCGGGCTGGGCGCCAGGAATTCCCGCGCCTGCCGCCGCAGCCCCGACATGCACGCATTGCCGGGCGCGCGCACGGCGTGCAGGAACGGCAGGCCGATCAGCCAGCCGTCCGGCTCGGGCCCCTCGTGCTCCTGGGTGTAGAGCCACCGCAGATAGGCGCGGTGCAGCGCGGGCACCGGATCGGCACCGGGCGCCGTCCGCAGCAACCCCTCGGCCGTGAACAGCGTCATCTGGGTGTCGTCGGTGATCTGTTGCGGCGCAGACGGATCCGACTGCGGCAGGAACCCCGTCACACCGTCGGCGCCGTAGCGCTCCCGGATCTTCGGCAGCTGCACGAATTCGATCGGCCACCCCAGCGCGTCACCGATCGCCCCGCCCAGCAACGAGCCGCGGACACGGTCGAACACCGTTTCGTAATCCACCACAAGTCAGCAACCCTAGGCCACCGCGGGGAATCAGTAGGCGATGAACAGGATCTCGTCGCGCGAGTATTCGTGTCCCGGGTGGTTCTCGGCCAGGTGGGCCTGCGTCTTCTCCACCAGGTCGTCCTCGTCGGTCCCGACGATGGCTTCTCCGCAGGGGCAGTTCAGGTTTCGCTTCATCAGCTGTCCTTCCTTCTTCCTTCGAGAGTCTAGGGTGTGCGCCCGAGGATCTCGTAGACGATCTCCAGGCCGTCCTCCTCGTCCCATTGCCGCCCGATCTCGACGAGGCCGTACCGCGCGGCCAGCCGATAGGAGGCCGTGTTGTCCGGGCTGATCGATGCCCGGACCGTCCGTATCCGCGGATCGTCCCCGGCGCGGCGCAACAGGGCCTCCAGCGCCGCCCGCGCGTAGCCGCGCCGCCGATACGCGGGATCGATCGCGTAGCCGACCTCCACCGTCCCCGAGGCGTCGGGCGGCGCGTGATACCCGGCCATCCCCACGGTGAGCTGCCGCGCGACATCGATGACGGCGCCGGTCACCCACGCGGTGCAGGCCGGATCCTCGCGCGCCTGCCGAGCCCGCCACGCCCACACCCGCCGCCAGACCGGATCGGTGAAGTACGCGGTCAGCGGCACCGGGCCGAGCGCGTTCGCCGCCGCCAGATCGCCCGCGGCGAGCGCGTCGAAGATCGGGCCGCTCAGCGGGGCGATCCGCACGACGGGGGTTCGACCGACCCCATCGGCGGCGGCCTGCTGCACTGACACGCGTCCAACCTCTCATACCCGCGGCCGGATATCTTCGGTGCGACGGAAGGAGATCCGGCGTGCGGGATGGCGAACATCCGCTGATCGTCGTGGACGCGGCCAATGTCGTCGGCTCGCGGCCCGACGGCTGGTGGCGCGATCGCGCGGGCGCGGCACGGCGCCTGCTGGCCGCCCTGAGCGGGGCCGCCGAGCGCTTCGGGGAGATCGTCGTCGTCCTCGAGGGCGCGGCGAAGGCCGCCGGTGACAGCGAATCCGGCGACCTGCGCGTGGTGTCAGCGGAGGGGTCCGGGGACGACGCCATCGTCGCGGTGGTCGCGGCCGCCGAGCCGCCGATCACCGTCGTCACCGCCGATCGCGGACTCCGCGCCCGGGTCGAGGCGCTCGGCGCGCGGACCGTCGGACCCCGCTGGCTGCTGGACCGCCTCGAACCGTGACCCGCCCGATCACGCGGACGCGCCGGGCTCCCAGTCGTTGGGATGGCCGTGCACCGCGGGATCGTAGAGCACGACGAACCGGAACCGCTGCGGCGCGGACAGCGGGAACGGGCCCACGCTCAGCTCCTCGGAGGTGTATCGGTCGCTGCTCGTCGTGCGCACCCACTTCGGGGTCCGGTCCTGCTGGTCGAGCCATTTCTGGAAGACCGAGCGGGACGGTTTGGCCGCCATGATCACCGACATCAGCGGCAGCGCCTCGAGCTCCTCGGCGGTCGAGACGAATCGTAGGCCGCCCGGTGCTTGCTCCCTCATGGAGCTGATCTTCCCATCCGCTCCCACCTGCGGTGGCGGGCTTCTCGCGGATTCCTACGCGGAGGTCCGCTCCGCGCCGAATGCGAGGTGATGCTCCAGCAGCACGGTGAGCTGGATGCGGGCATCGTCGAAGGGCCGGGGGGATTTGAGCGCGCGGCTCTGCACGATCGCGCCCTCGATCGCCGACAGCAGCAGGCCCGCGAGCGAATTCGCGATCGCCTCCGGGGCGCCCGCGGCGACGAGTCCCGTGGCGAGGCGATCGGTCCATTCGGTGAATGCCTGCCCGGCCGCGGACTGCACCGCCGGGTCGAGCTCGTCCAGGGCGGCGGCCATCATGAACGATCCCTCGCGGTAGTCGCTGGCCTCGAGCGGATCGCGCCAGAACGCGAACAGCGCGTCGAGCCACTGCTCCGGCGTCGGCGCGGCGGCCAGCGCCTCGGCCATCACCGACACGTGCGAATACACCACGCGCGAGACGATCCGCGCCGCCGTCTCCACCAATTCGCCCTTCCCCGAGGGAAAGTGCTGATACAGCGAGTTGCGCGAGGCGTTGCTGCGCTTGAGCAATTCGCTCAGCCCGGCCGCGTGCACGCCGTGTTCCTGCACCGTGGCGATGGTGCTGGCGATCAATCGGGTGCGCGGTCCGGCCGTCACGCGGAGCCCTCCTCCTCTTGTGTGAACCGATCGGTTCATGTTAGACCTTACATGCGTGAACCGATCGGTTCATGCGAAGAGAGGATCATTGTGCCCGCCCACATCGCCACCGCCGCCCCGGTCGCCCATGCCGAACTGCTCGGCCTGGGCGTGTACCGCCCCCGCCGGGTGGTTCCCAATGCCGAGATCGTCGACCGGATCCAGTCCTCCGACGAATGGATCCGCACCCGCTCCGGCATCACCGCCCGCCGCTGGGCCGAGCCCGACGAGACCGTGATCTCCATGAGCACCGCGGCCGCCCGCGATGCGCTCGCCGCGTCCGGCATCGGCGCCGACCGGATCGATGCCGTGGTGCTGGCCACCTCGTCGCAGATGGTGCTGGGGCCGTCGGCCGGTGCGGTGGTGGCCACCGAACTCGGCATGCACGACACCGCCGCGTTCGACGTCTCGGCCGGATGCGCCGGATTCTGCTACGCGCTGGCCAATGCCGCGAACCTGGTGCGCTCCGGGCAGGCCCGCTACGTGCTGGTGATCGGCGTGGAACGGCTGACCGACCTGCTCGATCCGGCCGACCGCACGTGCGCGTTCATCTTCGCCGACGGCGCCGGGGCGGTCGTGGTGGGGCCGTCGGAGACCGAGGGCATCGGCCCGGTCGCCTGGGGGTCGGACGGCAGCCAGACCGCGGCGATCAAGCAGGACAAGGACTTTCAGCAGTACTTCGCCGAGGTCGCCGCGGCCGAGGCGAGCGGCGGCACCTCGGTGCGGCCCTATATCCGGATGGACGGCCAGGCGGTATTCCGCTGGGCGGTCACGTTTTTGGAGAAGGCCTGCCGCGACGCGCTCGACCAGGCCGGAGTCACCGTCAACGACCTCGATGCCTTCGTGCCGCACCAGGCCAACAGCCGCATCACCGATGCGCTGATCCGCGTGCTGGGCGTGCCCGACACCGTCGCGGTGGCCCGCGACATCGCCGAGACCGGCAACACCAGCGCCGCCTCCATCCCGATGGCCATGGAGGAGCTGCTGCGCTCCGGCGCCGCGCGGCCCGGCGATGTCGCGCTGCTGCTCGGCTTCGGCGCCGGACTCGCCTACGCGGGCCAGGTCGTGCGGCTGCCCGCCATCGGATAGGCCGCCCTACTCCTCCTGCGAGCGCAGGCCGAGGGTGCGTTCGGCGTAGAGCAGGGCGAGCGCGTCGAATCCGGAGTGCATGATCTCCTCGATGCCGATGTCGGCGGCGTGGTCGTGCAGGTAGATCAGCGCGTCCAGGGCCTCGGCGCTGCCCGCGACCCGCAGCGCGTCGTCCCGGCCGACCGGGCCCTCGCCGCAGTCCTGGTGGATCACGAAGGCGAACAGGATGCGCCGGGCGTCCTGCTGGATCTCGGTCGCCTTCAGGTAGGAGTTGATCTCGGCGGCCGTATCGGTATGGGGCGCTTCGGATTCGACGACCGTCGCGGTGTAGACGTAGTTCTCGTCGGATCGGGTCCAGCGCGCCCCGGTTAGGTGGCCGGTCTCGAATCCCACGTCGGCGAGCCGCTCCGCGATCTGGAACGGATCATCGGACAACAGATAGCCGGGCGCCGGTTCATCGAGTCCGGCACGCTGCGGGTACGCCTCCCAGACGACCTTGGTCACCGGCCCACCCTATCCGAGCGGCGGCCCGGCGAGCGCATTCGTCAAGTGGCGTACATCCCGATGACCGGCTTCCTCGACGGCTCCAGGGTGGTGAGCAGCGTGCGCATGACCTCCTCCGGGACCGCGACGCACCCGGGGGGGGGGGGGGGGGGCCCGGCCCGGGGGGACGCACCCCCCCCCCCCCCCCCCCCCCCCCCCCCCCCCCGGGGGGTGGTGGGGACCGCGCGAAGATTTAT
>NZ_JARWQD010000373.1 GCF_029869545.1 Nocardia wallacei
GCCACGCCCGCCCCTGGCGGCCCCGGTCCCCCCCCCGCCCCCGGTCTGCCGGGGCCGGGCCCCGCCGCCCACGCGCGGGGGCGCGTCACCGTGCAGACCCTGCACGAGGTCACCGACGTCGAACGCGGCGCCGACGGCCGCTGGATCGTGCACGTGAACCGGATCGACACGGCGGGCACGGTGCTGGAAAACAAGATCATCACCACCGGCACGCTGATCATGGCGGCCGGAAGCCTCAACACGACCCGCCTGCTGGTCCGGGCCGCCGCCACCGGCCGCATCCCCGACCTGCCCGACGGTCTCGGGCAGGGCTGGGGCACCAATGCCGATCGCATCTACGTATGGCGAAGTCCCGCAGAGGATTTCGGCGCGGCGCAGGGCGGCCCGGTGGTTTACGGCAGCCTGAACTGGGACGACCCGAATTCCGCCCACACGGTCATCCATGCCTCCATCCCACCGCTGCCGGTGGACTCGAGCGGCACCATGATGGTCGGATACGGCGTGAGCGCCGGGCGCGGCGGCTTCGTCTACGATTCCGCCGCCGACGACGCGATCCTGCACTGGCCCTCCGACGGGGATGCCGACATCCAGGACAACCACATCGGCCCCACCGTGCAGCGGATCGCGGGCCCGGGCACCGCGCTGATCGACACCAACGCGCTGTTCCCGTCCACCTGGCATCCCCTCGGCGGCGCCTGCATGGGAACGGTCTGCGACCTCGCGGGCCGGGTGCACGGCCAACGCGGCCTGTACGTCCTCGACGGCGCGCTGATGCCCGGTAACACCGCCGCCTGCAATCCCTCGATGACCATCGCCGCGGTCGCCGAACGAGCGCTCGACCACATCGTCGCCCGAGACATCGGAACCGTCATCTGACCGCGGGTCTGCTCACCCGGTATCGCCGTGTGGTGCCCACGCGCTGGACGCCGAGAACCCCGGCGTCGCGCAGGTTGCGCGGCGGACCGGTGTAGTGGGCGCGCCGGAGTCGGCCTGGCCCGGGGCTATTGTCGAGGACGTGTGCTGCGGGAAGATGTGGGTCGGGTTGTAGAGGGGAGGTTGGTGTGGCGGTGACGAGCGGGCGGTCGGTGCGGGAGGTGCGGCGGCTGCAGACCCGGGAGCGGTTGCTGGGTGCGGCCGTATCCGAGTTCAAGCGGACCGGGATGGCCGAGGCGGACGTGCGCGCGATCGTGGCGGCGGCCGGGGTGGCGCACGGCACGTTCTTCTTCCATTTCCCCACCAAGGAGCATGTGCTGCTGGAATTGGAGAACCGCGAGGAGGAGCGGGTGGCCGCCCAGTTCGAGCGGTTCTCCGAAACCGGCCACGACCTGGCGTCGGCGCTGCGGGAAGCGGTGCGGCTGGTGCTGGATCTGGAGCGGCGGCTGGGTGAGGTGTTGTTCAAAGACCTGCTGGCGCTTCATTTCTCGCAGACACGGACCGCGGTCGAAGCGGAGGACAGCGAGCAGGCGCATCCCTTCATCGTGCTGGTGGGCCGCGAGTTCGCGCTGGCCCGGGAGCGCGGCGAGGTCGCCGACAGGGTCGACCCGATGAACAGCGCGGTGTTCTTCCTGCTGGGGTTGTACGCGCTGCTGATCACGATGAGCGCTCGGACCACGCGGGACGAGGTGATCGAGGACTACCTGGCGCGGACGCTGGACAGCGTCCGGCCGCATTGAGCCCGGACGCGAAGGGGGCCGATGGTCATCGGCCCGGCCCGATCACCTTGTCGTGCAGCCGGTTCAGGGTGTAGGTCAGCGAGCCGATGAGGTTGGTCCAGTCCGTGGCGTCGGGCGGCCTGGCCCCGGAATCGGCCGGGGTGTTCGGATCCGCGGTCGCGCCGATCGCGAGCTGGGCGATATCGATGTTCATGTGCGCGGACGACGCGTCGGTGCCCTTCAGGATGATCGGAATGATCGAGATGAGCCCGTCGAGATTGGCGTCGGGGGTGTTCGAGGCGGTGTCGAGCCCGTCGGCGACCCTGTTCACCGACTCGATCAGGCTGCGGTCGTTGGTTCCCCGCACCGACGGGAACGCGGCGAGCTGCGCCGAGATCCGGTTCACCCGGCCGACGAGGTCGATGATGTTCCGGGTGTTGTCGCCGATGATCTGCAGCGCCGGACCGGCCGACGCCATCGCGTCGGTCACGCTGTGCCGCTGCCCGGCCAGCGTCGCGCTCAGATCGCCTGTGGTCGTGAGGATCTCACGGATTCGGTCGGAGCGGGCCGCGATGCCGTTCACCAGGTCCCGGGTCTCGCGGATCATGTCGGCCAACCGGTCGCCGCGGCCGCCGACGGTCTCACCGAGGCGGTTGGCCAGGCTCGTCATGCTTTCGATGGCGCCGCCGCCGACCAGCAGCGCGGCCCGGGTGAGCACCTCCTCCACGGTCGCCGCCGCGGAGGTCGACGCCAGCGGAATGCTCGCGCCGTCACCGAGATTCGGAGCACCGGAATCCGGCGTGGCCGGGGGTGTGAGCCCGACGAAGACGTCACCCATCGGGGTGGCCGAGCGCAGTTCGGCGGTGGTGCCCGCGGGCAGCCGCACGCCGGAGCGGATGCGCAGCGAGACCACGGCCCTGTAGTTCTCGGCCCGCATCGATTCGACCTGTCCGACGTCGGCGCCGTTGAGGCGGACCTTCGCCTCGGCGGGCAGATTGAGCGCGTCGACGAAGGTGGCCGTCACCGTGTAACCCTCGACGCCCGGCGCCGGGAGCGGCAGGCGGTCCAGGCTCACCGAGCATCCGGTGGCCGACAGGACCACCACCGCGGCGACCCACGAAAGGCGCTGTCGTCGTCCGGAACTCGGCATTACTCGCTCTCTGCTGTCCGGGCGGCGTTGCGGGCTTCGCGTTCGTCGTGGATGCGGACCAGTTCGCGGAATCCGAGCCGGTGGTATCGGGGTGTGGGCTGGGTGCCCCACGTGTCCTGCGCGGTGTCCTTGGCTTGCGCGCCTTCGGGCGATCCGAGGATCGGGTAGGGGACTTGGCATTCCAGGGTGTCGTCGGAGTATTGGTTCTTCAGCAGTTCGCTGCAGATCTGGGTGAGGCTCAGGGTGGGGTAGCCGTAGTAGACGGCCATGAAGGGCAGCGTGAACGCGCCCTCGAGGACGAGCGCGACCAGACATATCAGGGTGGCTCGCTGAATCCATTTGTGCATGTTCGCGTAGTACGGCCGGGTCCCGGCCGGTAGCGCCCGGTCCGGTTCGGTGGGTGACGTCGTCATGGCGGTGCTCCTCGCAAAGGTGTTCAGTCGGTGAAGATTTCGCGGTTGACCGTGTGCAGGTAGGGGATCGCGAGGAAGGGGCTGATGTAGAAGATGTCGTAGAGCCACCAGCCGATGACCGGGAACACGGTGCCCGCGAACCGGACATCGGCGTACATCGTCATGTTCAGCACATACGCGCACCAGATCACCACGCCCATCCAGCAGGTGATGATCATCCACTGCTGGCCCCACCGCTTCATCTGCAGGAAGCCGATGGCGGCGGCGACCCGCATCGAGAACACGGTGAGGATCAGCCCGATCACATACGATTTCTCGCCGGGCCCCGCGGCGCCGCCGACCCACATCTCGTTGAAGTGCCAGTAGTAGCCGCCGTCGAACATGTTGCCCCACCCGACCAGTAGCACGCGGCTGAGCAGGGTGTGGTTGCCGATCATGTCCATGGCCCAGCCGAGGCTGTTGAGGCAACCGTCGATGAGCACCAGGTAGCCGAGCAGCGTCACGATCATCGGCCGCACCGACAGCCCGGCGCGCAGCGCGCGGCGTTGCAGCCACACCCCGCGCAGGAAGATCGGCAGACCGATGAGCCCGGGAGCCCACATGCCCATGAGCGCGGCACCGGCGATCATCCATTTGTCGGCGTGGCGCTGCGCGGTGCGCGATTGTTCGTCGTGGTCCTCGAGCCCGACCGGGTTCACCGGTCCCACCAGCCTCGGGCGAAGGACATGTAGAGCTGGATCAGGAACATCGTCAGCAGATAGCCGTAGATGACGACCTGCAGCACGATGAGTGCCCGTTTCCTGTCGCGTTCTTGGTGGTCCATGGCGGGGCCCTTTCTCGACTCAGGGGGCGTCGGTGGTCAGCAGGGCGGCCGCGGCGACCTCGCGCAGGCCGTCGGTGATCGCTCCGTCGGTGCTCAGCGGGGCCAGGACGCAGGCCTCGGCGGCCTCCAGCTCCGCGGCTCCGGCCGCGATGAGGTGCGCGGCGGTCACCAGGACGCGGGTCGAGGGCGGCTCGAAGTGAAAGACCGCGTCGGCGGTGCGGATGGCGTTGGCGCACCGGACGAGTCGCCGCGCGGTGGCCGAGGCGACCCCGGTCTCGGCGATGATCACCTCCGCTTCCCGATCGGGCGGCAGGTAGCTCATGGCGATCGTGACGAATCGTTGCCGCAGCGACGGCTTGAGCTCCTTCAGCGAGCTGCGATACGCCGGGTTGTAGGAGCAGACCAGCATGAATGTCTCCGGCGCGGCGACGACCTCGCCCGCGCGGTCCAGATAGAGCGCCCGGCGGTGATCGGTCAGCGAGTGGAGGATGGCCAGGGAGTCGTGCCGGGCCTCCACGATCTCGTCGAGGTAGCAGATCGCCCCGGTCTTGACCGCGCGGGTCAGCGGGCCGTCGGTCCAGGCGATGTCGCCACCGGTGACCATGAAGCGCCCGACGAGGTCGGAGCTGGTCAGATCGTCGTGACAGCTGATGGTCACGACGGACCGCCCCAGCAGCTCACCCATATGCTCGACGAACCGCGTCTTACCGCATCCGGTGGGCCCGGTGAGCATGACCGGAATGCGTTGGCGGAACGCTCTTTCGAACAGCTGCGGCTCATCGCCGCCCGCACAGTAGACAGCTCCGGCCATGACTCACCCCCGTGCGGTTCTCATGCGGCGACCAGTCGTCGGTGCACGTGGGCCAGCACCTGCGGCAGCTGGTCCACGCGCCGGATACGTCGGCTGCGCCGCGGTCCGAAGACCTCCGGCAGCGGATCGACACGCGCCGGTCCGACGCCGATGTAGTAGGCCGACACCCCGGCCTCGTCGGCCTCCGCCACGGCGTGCGCCGCGTCGGCCCAGGCGTAGCGGCCTTCGTACCCCTCGTCGGAGATCAGGCCGTCGCCGATCACGACGAGCAGCCGACGGTGCGCCGGCTGCGCCAGCAACCGGCTGGTCAGATGCCGCAGTGGGGCACCGAGCCGGGTGTATCCGCCGGTGGTCAGGCCCTGCTCGCCCGGCGGCAGCAGGCGCGGATCGTCGAAGTCCTTGAGGCAGCGCACATCTACGTGATGTCGGGTGTTGCCGGAGAACACGAATATCCCGTGCCGCTCGCGAGCGCGGGCCATCGCATGCGACAGCGCATCGGCGCAGGCCAGTTCCAGCCGGAAGACACGGCCGCCGTGCACGCCCAGCGAGGCACTGCCGTCCAGCAGTAGCGCGGTCACCACATCGCGGCCGCGCGGTGCCAGGTCACGGAAGATGCGTGGCTGGGCCGCCGCCCCGAGCACCGAGTCCAGGTAGTAGCCGACGTACCGATCGACGTCGAGGTCGGCACCGTCTTCGAGCCGACCGGCCATCGCCCGGTCGGTATCCCGCTCGAACCACCGGAGCAGGTCGGGGGAGACGGGCCCGGTGCGGTGGGTGCGCCCGGTGGCGGCGCGTTCCAGCACCGCGACGTGACCGGGCAGGAAGCGTGCCGTCCAGGCATTCCACTCCGGATAGGGGATGCCGGGGCGCCGCTCCGGTGTCGCGTCGTCGTCCTGCGGCCGGCTCGGCGGCGGCAGGTTCGGGTTGGGCACGCCGCCGTCACCGCCCACCGGCACCGAGTGCGGCCGCGGGAGCCGCTTGTGCCGCGTGGTCCACGGCATCCGGCCGTACCGGCGCCGCAGCGCACCGGTCAGGCTTGTCGGTGTCGTGTATGCCACCGGCAATCGACCCAGCAGCGGATGCACGTCCAGCGGGCCGCGTCGCGCGGCGAGGGCGATCGCCCGGTTGAGGATCTCCGCGCCGTCGGTGTCGGCGGGCGCGACCTCCAGATCGGGTAGCACCCTGCGCATTTCGCCGAGCAGCCCGGGCCAGCGCGACGCGATCCAGCCGAGCGCGACGCTGGCCTCGACGCACACCAGCGCCCGCAGCTCGCGGGCCGACAGGTCGCCGATGCGGTAACCGGCGACCCGTTCCTTCGAGGGTGCGCACTGCAGCGCCACACCGCAGGTCACGGTCCGGCGGGTCCAGTCCCGCGCCGCCCACGGGTGCGGGACGTACACGAAATCCAGTGCGGCACTGAGGCCGAACCCACGCCGCTGCCCGGTGACCAGCCGCGCGCCCGCACGTCGGCCGTCGCTGAGCGACACGGCGGTCACCGCGCAACTGCGCTCGACGGCCGCCGCGTCCGAGGGCCCACTCATCGCGGACCCCCGCCGCGGGCGCTGCCGCGCTCAGAACGTGCCGAGCCGCTCGAACATCCAGTACCAGAACGCGATGACCAACCCGGTGCCGCCGTACGCCGCCAGATATCGGACACCCTCCCAGACCCACAGCATGATCGGACCTCTTTCGTGCGGGACAGCGACATCGGACGGGCGGAGCTTCCTGCTCGAGCTGTCATAGTCAGTCATTGCAGATGACTCACTGACTAAAGTCAATATATTGACAGAAGGAGTGCGCGCTGAATTGACCTATGAGCTGGTGTGATTCGCACGGAGTCTGAGAAAAATACTGATCACAGTCAGTCAAATCACCGACGCCGTACCGCGCGCCCGACTCCGACGACGGTCGAGCGCGGCGCGCCCAGGGATCCTCGGCGCCGTTCACTTCGTCGGCAGGGCGTTCTGCAACCCGCCCACGTCGGTGATCTTCCACCCGGCGTTGCGGTCGATGGTGAGGGCATAGGTGACGGTGGTCTGTGCGCCGTCGGGGGTTTGCGCGCTGGTCGAATTCACGTTGAGGTACGCGTTGACCTTGTAGATGCCGCCGGATTCGGAGGTGACCGCCGCCGAGAGCGGGGTCGCCTTCGAGGTCCACTGCAGGGGCAGCAGGATCTGCTCGAGTTGTGGGGCGGTGGCATCGAACTTCGCGGAGAGCTGGGCTGTGGTGCCGGATTGCAGGCGGGCGATCCATGCCTTGACGTCGTGGAAGTCGATGGTGGAGGCGCCGACCGCGTAGTCGGTCGCGATCTGCTCGGCGTGCCGGGCGTCGGCCGCGCGGGCGTCGCGGTCGGCGAGGTCCGAGCGCGCCGACCAGTAGAGCGCCGCGAAAACCACTGTGGCGACCAGGAGTCCGGCGATCGCGAGGGCGGTCGGTACCGTCGACAGCCGGATCGACAGGGTGCGCGGGGACTTGTACCCGGTGGCGGGCGTGTCCTCGGTGCCGGTGGAGTCTTCGTGTGTTGCTGTGGTCATGCTCTGTTCCTTGGCTGGTGGCGGTCCGGGCTATTTGACGCTGATTCGGAAGCGCACGGTGCCATCGGCGCCGACGCTGTTCAGCGCCTGATCGATGAGCGTGCCGAGGTCGATGCCGGGCGTCCGGCGCACCGCGTCGGCGACCACGGGCTGCAGCACCGGTCCCAGTGGGGCGATGCCCGGCCCGATCTTGTTCAGCAGCGCCGTCGTGCTGTCGAGGAAGGGCACCACGCCGTCGCCGGTGAAGTAGGCCGCCGTCGGGCGGGCGTCGACCAGCCCGGAGCCCTGCTCGACGATGCTGTTCAGATATCGGCCGAACTCGCCGAATTCCGGTCCGGCGGCGGCGAGTGACGGCCCGAGCCAGTCGATGTCGCCGCCCATCGCCTGGATGTCGGTGAACAGCTGGCGGATGGCGGGTGTGCGGCTGAGTAGCGTGGTGGCCAGCAGCGTGGTGGACCGCTGCAGGGTCTGCATCGTCGCGTCCGTGCCGGA
This sequence comes from Nocardia wallacei, assembly GCF_029869545.1. Lineage (GTDB taxonomy): Bacteria > Actinomycetota > Actinomycetes > Mycobacteriales > Mycobacteriaceae > Nocardia > Nocardia wallacei_A. The sequence continues at coordinate 7,876 of NZ_JARWQD010000373.1, forward strand.
CAGGGCGCGGCCGAAGGTGTCGACCAGGCGGCCCATCACCTCCGGATGGATCTGGTTCATGAGTTCGACCAGCCGGGACGACAGTGCCGTGATCGTCATCGGGGTGCGGATCCGATCGGTCGGCACGAGCTGACCGTTCTCGAGGTACGGTCCGCCGCCGTCGATCGGCTCGAACTCGATATAGGGCTCGCCGAGCGCCGACAACTGCTCGATGACGACATCGCTGGCGACCGGAATCCGGTACCGGTCGTCGATCTCGAGCCGCACGAGCACACCGGTGGCCTGCTTGCGCACCTCCTGCGTGCGACCGACCTGCACCCCGCGCAGGAGCACCGGAGCATTCGGTCCCAGCCCGCCCGAATCGGCGAGCCGCATCTCGGCCGTGATGTGCGATCGGCGCGGATCCAGGTGCAGCACACCGACGGTCATGTAGGTGGCGCCGAGGATCAGCACCGCGGCGATCGCCGAAAGTGACACGGCGGCACGGAGGTTCATCGCACCAGTCCGATCATGCGCAGGGTGTCGACGATGCGGCCCGTCTGCTCCGGTGGGCTGAGTTCGACCAGGTCGACCTTCGGCCCGTGGTCGGTGAACGGAATGATCTTGGTGTTGATCAGGTCGACCAGCTTCTTCATATTGGACGGCGAACTCGTGTCGAAGGGCCGGTTGCCGAACAGCATGGGCACCACGGCGCGGGCGGTGCCGTCGAGCGACTGCAGCAGCGGGCCCAGCCAGGCGGCGGCCGGTCCGATCGGCCCCAGCGCGGTCAGGACGAGGATGACGCCGATCTGGGCATTCACCGACGCGGTGGTCTGCCGGACGCCGTAGGGGGTGAGCAGTTCGTCCAGATACGGTGTGTTGGCGCCCACTCCGTCGGTCACGGTGGCCTGCAGTCCGTCGAGGACATGGTCGACGGAGTCCAGATTGGTTCCCAGATCGGTGAGGTCGGCGCCGAGCGTGCCCGCGATCGTGGTGGTGTCGCGCGGGTCGCTCGGCAGGACCGCGTTCATCTTGCGGACGATGTCCTGGGCGTCGGTCACGGCGCCGCTGCCGACGAAGGTGGACAGCCCGGCCAGGATGTCCTCGATGGGCGGCGACTGGGTGGTATCGGCGAGCGGGATCGTCGCGCCGGGCCGGAGCCGGTCCGCCGCGGGTAGGGCCGGTTCGGTGAGCGCGATGTGCACATCGCCGAGCGGAGTCTCCTGGCGCAGTTCGGCGGTCGTGCCGGTCGGCAGCCGTACCGAGTCGCGAATGTCCACCTCGGCGACCACGAATCCCTTGCTGCGGGCCGGATCCGGGCCCACGACGGTGACACCGCGCAGCTGGCCCACCCGGACGCCGTTTGCGATGACCTTGGCGCCCTGGGGGAGGTTGAGCACATCGGCGAACTCGATGCGCAGGCGGTAGGTCGGGCCGTCGACGCCGACCCCGGGCACCGGGACGTCGGCGGGCTGGACCTCACATCCGGCGGCGAGCACCAGCGCGAGACCGAGGGCCGCTCGGGCGAGGACACGCCGGGGGCGATGGCGTTTCATCGGGCACTCACCCCCGCGAGCAGCGCGGGCAGGGCGGGCAGGGTGACCGTGCCGTTGTCCGCCGCGGCGCATCGCTGTCCGGTGACGGCCTGCAGAGCGGCGCAGACTCGATCGGAATCCTGTTGCGGCAGTGCGAGTTTCGGCGGCGCGTAGCCGATCCTCAGGCGGCCGTCGACCGGGTCGATCGCACCGGCGAAGCCCGTGGCGACGGCCGGTGTCATGCGGAGGAGATCGGTGAGCGATTCGACTCCGGCCGTGATCAGCCGGGGCAGACCGGGAGTGGCGTCGAGCGCTCGTACCGCCGGGGTGCCGAACATCATGAATACGTCGTTGAGCTGCGGGAGCACGTCGGCCAGTGCCGCGACGATCTCCACGACCGGCGGGAACGCGAGCACGTTGATGTCGTGGAAGGCCCGGGGCAGCCGGATGATCGTGTCCTTCACCTGCGCCCAGCCGCCGTGGGCGCGGTGCGCGAGTTCGCTGAGGGCATCCAGCAGCCGCCCGATGTGCCCGATGGCCGTGTCCGGCGCGGCGAGTGCCTTGCCGAGCTGCTGGATGACGGCGTTGAGGTGCTCCCCGGTGCCCGCGGTCGCGCGGTCGACCGCGTCGAGCCCGGCCCCGAACGCGTTGCGCTGCGCGGGATCCGCGGCGCCGTTGAGCTTGTCGGCGAGCCCGGCCAGGGCGTCGAAGGTTTCCGAAAGGCTTTTGGGCGTCAGGGTTTTGGTGATGCAGGCGCCGGGATCCCGGCCGGGCCCGGCCGGTTCGGCACCGATGAGCGCGAGATTCCGATCGGCGATCAGGTTCTGGCTCACGGTCACCGCCCCGACATCGGGCGGGAGCTTGCGGTCGGACCGGACGGTGAACTCGACACGGGTCGCGCGACCGGCGGGCCGGATATCGGTGACCTTGCCTACCTGTACCCCCATGACGGTCACGGCGCTGCCCTCGTACAGTCCGATGCTGTCGGGCATCTCGGCGCAGTAGGCGCGCGTGCCGGGACCGGATCGGGTCACGTGCAGCGCGGTGGCGCCCGCCGCGACGAGGACGATCACCACCGCCGCGGACATCAGCCCCCGCGAGCCGAGGATCTTCGCGAGCATCAACAACCTCCGCCCGGAACGGGAACGCAGACGCTGGGCAGCGGGATCGTCGCCGCGGACTGGTCGACGGTCACGCCGCCGCCGCTGGGAAGCAGGGGTAGCAGCCGCTGCTCCAGATCGCGCACGGCATCGAGCAGCGTGCCCAGGCGGGCGCCGAGTTCCTCGAGCTTCGGGATCGCCTCGTCGGCGAGCGGGCGGGCGCGCTCCTTCAGCCTCGCGTCCCACGCGCGTCCCAAGGGGGAGAAGCCCTTCAGGACCGTCGCCAGGTCGTCGAGCGCCTGCGAGATCTCCGCCCTGTTGTCGCGGATGACATCCTCCATGCCCGCCAGCGCGGTGATCAGTCGCACCAGCACGTCGGAGTTCTCGCGGAGCGCCGTCAGATGCTCGTCGGCCAGCGCGAGCGTGCGCGAGATGTCGGCGTTCTGCCGGTCCATGATCCCGGTCAGGTCGCCCACCGCCGCGAGCGCGGCGCGGAAGGCGTCCGGGCCGCCGTCGACCGCGGTGGACAGGGAGGAGAGGGTCCGGCGAAGGACGTCGCCGTCGATTTCCCGGACGGGCCGCACGGCATCCTGAAAAACCTGAGTGAGGTTGTAGGGCAGCGTGACTCGCTCCCTCGGTATGCTCGCCGAGCCCAGCGGCGCGGTGCCCGCGGGCCGCACGGCCAGGTAGTAGCCGCCGACGACGGTCAGCATGCGGATGTCCAGCGCCGTCCGGTCCCCGACGAACACCGTGTCCTCGACCGTGAAACGCATCCGGACCCGATCCGGCAGCAGCGTCAGCGATTTCACCTTGCCGACCGGAATCCCGGCGACCCGGACGTCGTCACCGGTCCGGATCGACCCGGCCTCGGCCAGATCGGCGGAATACTCCCGCTCCGGGGTGGTGCCGGTGACGTACACCGCGCCGATCGCGATGATCAGCAGCACCACGGCACCCAAACCCGCTATGCCCCAGCGCAGTTCGGTGCCGCGGGGATCATCCGCGAAACGCGCTCGGCCCCTTACCTTTTGCATAGCGTGATCCTCTGTCCGGAGATGAGCAGCTGCAGGGGCTCGGGTGCCGCGGCGGGTCCGCGCGAACAGGTGGGCGCGGCGTCGGGGCCGCTGGGCGGGACGGCCGCCGCCAGCGCCTGGATCAGGCCGGGTAGTCGCCCGAACACCACCGCGGCCTCGTGCGGATCGGGAATCGCGTTCTGCAGCAAGGCGTCCAGGTCCCGGTCGCGGTCGCCGCTGACACCCAGCGTGGCCAGGGTGCTCCGGAGCGGTTTCAAGATCGGTGGGATGGTGCGGGAGAACTGGACGAGCCCCGGGAGCTTGTCGGTGATGTTGACGAACAGATTGGTCAGATTGGCCATCAGCTCCATGGTGCTGCCCGATTTGCCGCCGAGGTGATCGGAGATCGTGGCGAGGTTCGAAACCAGCGTCGACACCACCGCCTGGCGATCGGAGACATGGCGACTCAGCTTGCCGACGGCGTCCAGCGCCGGTCCCAGACCCGTGCCGTCGCCCTGGATGACCGCGAGCATGCTGGTCGCGAACTGATTGATCTCGGCGGGGGACAGCTCGGCCAGCACCGGCTGCAGGCCCTTGAACAGCGTCGTGATGTCGAAGGCCGGGATCGTGTCGGCGGTCTCGAAGACGGCCTTCGGATCGCGGTGCCGCTCCGGCCGTTCGGGCTGCTGGATTTCCAGATAGCGGAAGCCGGTGAGGTTCTGATACCGGATGGCGACCTTGCCGCCGTCGAACAGTGCATGGTCGCGGGTCACGGTGAATCGCACGCGGGCGAGCGTTCCGGCCAGCTCGACCACCCGGACCTTGCCGACCTGAACCCCGTACAGGCGGACGTCGTCGCCGGTGCGGAGCCCGTTGGCGTCGGTGAACATCGCGGTGTAGGTCTCGGTGTCGCCCCGGACCGGCCGCTCGATCACCCGCAGCACACCGGCCAGCACGACGACCGTGAGCGCCGCGGCCACGGCGAGTCGGAGCAGCAGCGAACGGGTCGTCATGGCTGGCCCCCACCGAGCGTCGCCGACAGTGGTGCGAAAAGCCCCGGGACCGAGTCCAATTCGACTCCGGCGTGCAGCACCGGACCCGTCGGCGAGTCGTGAAACGCGGTGTCGAGCCGGTCGAGCAGCTCGCCCAGCCGACCCGCCGAACGCTCCGGGGTACCGACCGACGCCGACAGCCGATCGAGAATCAGCGGCGCCATGGGCAGCAGCTGGCCGAAGTACTCCCGCGCGGTGCCGAGCGTCCGAGTTGCCGCGGGCAGCAACAGGTTCTGCACGTCGGTCCACAGCTCGCCGTACCGGGTCAGGTTGTCCGGATTCGCGAGATAGGCGTTCTTCAGGTCGCCGTACAGCAGGGTGATCGCGCCGGTCAGCATGGGTGGCAGGCCGGTCAGCACCGAGCCGTACCGGTCGAACAGCAGCGACGGTGGCAGCTGCTGCGTCTCGGTGAACGAACGGATCGTCGTGCCGATCGCCTGCAGCAGCGGGGTGAAGGCCGTGAGATCCTGCGAGGTCTTGCGCAGCAGTTCGGACAGCTGCGGGGTCAGGACGTCGTTGGTGAGCCGCCCGGTCGATCGCAGCAGCGCCGAGAGCGTGGCATCTTGCACGCGGTCGGCGTTGCGGCCGGTCAGGTCGATCGTGGACCCGTCGGCCAGCGTCGCCCCGCCGCCGCGCGAATGCAGTTGCACCGCACTGATTCCGAACAGATTGCCGGGTGCGTAGTCGATGGTCAGAGCGTCGGACAGGCCGAACAGCTGCGAGCGCAGCAGCCCCAGCTCGACGCGCTGGCGGCCCGGCGCCGCGGCGTGGATCGCGGTGACCGAGCCGACCCGCACGCCGTCGAGCCGGACATCGGTGCCCGGTTCGATGCCCTCGCCGACGTGGCCGGTGACCAGCGCGACCCGGATCTCGTCCGCCGGTCGGCGGTCTGGCTGCACGCGCCAGCCGACGACGAGGGCCACGGCCAGCAGCACCGCGCAGGCGCCGAGAACGCGGGCGCGGCGCGGCCCGACCTCGGTGCCGGGCAGGATGTAGGGCGGCGGCATGGGATCACCCGGTGAATGTGATGGGGGACTGGAAGCCCCACAGAACGATGGTGGCGAACATGTCGAGTGCGATGATCGACACCAGGCTGGCGCGGATCGCGCGGCCGGAGCCGATGCCGACGCCCTCGGGACCGCCGGTGGCGAAATAGCCCTGGTAGCAATGGATCAGCACGACGGCGGTCGCGAAGATCATCACCTTGATGGTCGCGGCGACGACGTCCCAGCCGAGGACGAACTGGTCGAAATAGTGGTCGTAGGTTCCGGCCGGAGTGCCGTGCACGGTCGTCACGATCAGTTCGCACGACAGATAGCTGAGGATCAGCGCGACCACGAATGCCGGTGCCACAGCGACGATTCCGGCGATGATCCGCGTCGTCACGACGAACGGCACCGACCGGATGCCCAGCGATTCCAGCGCGTCGATCTCCTCGGAGATGCGCATCGATCCGATCTCGGCGGTCATCCGGCATCCGGCCTGTGCCGCGAATCCGACGCCCGCGGCGATCGGCGCCAGCTCGCGGGTGACACCGAATGCCGAGATGAGGCCGCTGAGCTGGCCCAGGGACAGGAGGTTGAGCGCGCTGTAGGCCTCGATGCCGATCGAGGCGCCCATCGCGGCACCGAGCAGCAGCATCAGCGGGACCACGCCGCCGCCGATGACGACCGAGCCGCGGCCCCAGGTCATGTCGGTGATCACCATGATCGTCTGGCGCCGGTATCGCAGCAGCGTGTAGGGCACCGAGGCGAACACCTGCCAGCAGAAACCGATCACGAAGCCGATCGAGTCGATCGGGCCCAGCGGGTGTACGCGGTGGCGTAGCCGGTTGGCCCACCGCAGTCCGGCCGGAAGGTACGGCGTCGCGGTCATCACGCCATCCTCACCGGGATGAACATCGTGACCACCTGGGTGATCGCGGTATTGAGGAGGGTGACGGCGGCGATCGACATGACGACGGCGGCGTTGACACCGTCGGCGACGCCGCGCGGTCCGCCCTCGGCCTCGAGCCCGCGCTGGCATGCGATGACGACGACCAGGAATCCGAACAGCAGCGACTTGATCAGCGCCACCCACAGGTCGACGGGAAGTGTGAAGGCGCCGAACGAATCCCAGTAACTCCCCGGCGTGACATCGAGTGCGGCGACGGCGACGGCGAAACCCGAGGCGATACCGACGACGATGATGAGCGTGGTCAGCATCGGTGCCACCAGCATCATCGCGGCGATGCGCGGTACCACCAGGCGCTGCACGGGATCCACGCCCATGACGCGCATGGCGTCGACCTCCTCCCGGATGGTCCGGGCGCCGAGGTCGGCCGCGATGGCCGCCGAACCCGCCCCGCCCAACAGCATCGCCGCGGCCATCGGCGCGCCCTGCTTGATCACACCGAGACCGCCCGCCGCGCCGATCATCGAATCGGCGCCGAGCTGCGACACGATATTGCCGACCTGGGCCGAGACGATCACACCGAACGGGATGGCCATCAGGACGCTGGGTATCGCGGTGACTTTGATCAGGAACCATGCCTGCGAGAGCGTCTCGTGGACCTGAAATCGCAGGCGGATCGCGTCCGTCGCCGCGATTCGGGTCGCCTGGGCGCCCATGTGTAGCGCTCGGCCGAGAGTGGCGAGGCTCGACAGCACTGTCTCGGAGAAGTTTCGGCGCAGCGCCGCCGTCGCGGTCGCCTCTTCCTCCACCGGAACAGCCGGATCTGCCGTCGACACCGAACCTCCCTGTTCGACGAAGTCCCGCGAACGGTCCAGTACTGGACAGAGGGCCGGACACTTGTCTGGATGCTATTTCAGGAGGGGGTCCACATCAAGCGATTCGGCGGATTTCGCTGTTATGTACGGGCTGCGTGCGCTCAGCAGGTGAGGTTCGCCGCGGCGAACGACGAGAACGAGACGTGGACGTGGTCGTAGTGATTGGCGGTGGGGGAACCGCGGTCCTCCATGGTGGACCAACCGCTGCCGTCGTTGTATCGCTGCTGCCAGATCACGTAGCTGACGCCGAGGCGGTCCGAGTTGGCCAGGACGAACTCGGCGATCGCGTCGCCCTGCGCGGAATCGGAGACCATGAAGTCGAGGGCGAGACCCGCACCGTGGTCGCCGTCGGAGCGACTGTCGGGGGTGCCACCGACGTCGGCGACGCCGAACGCCCGCGAGAGCAGGTGCCCCGCCTGTGCCACATGGGGTTTGGCGCCACCGAGGGTCGTCGGACATGATTCCTTGAGCATCTTCGCCATGAACGCCGTGTCATCGTCGGCGGGCGGCGGCCCCGAACCGGTCGGCGCGGGAGCCGGTCCGGTGGGGGCGACCGAGGCCGGGGGTGGCGCGACGGCGTCGGCTCGCTCGACCGGACCGGGCCGCAGTGCCATCCACAGCAGCGTGGGAACGGTCGCCGCCACGCCGCACGCGACCAGCGCCTTGCGGCCCATCGGAGCCGTCGTCGGCCTGCGGTGTTGCGCGTGCACGATACCGATCACCAGTCACTGTCGAGAGCAGATCTCCGTCACATTACGAAACGGTCCCGGAGATGTCACGCCCGACCGGACAGGATCGGAGAGCGGCCACCGTCGATACCCGGAATGACGGGCCTGGCGGTGGAGTGGCGATGTCAGGCGGGGGCGCCGAGCGGGGGGTGCTCGAGGATGCGGGGCTTGTACTCGACCAGCTGGATGCGGCCGTCGAAGGTGCGGTGGTCGATCATGTCGAGGGCAACGTCCGGATAGCCGTCGTAGATGCGTTCCGCGCCCGTGGCGCCGGTGATGACCGGGAACATCACGACGCGGAATCGGTCGACGAGTCCGGCTCGTAGCAGGGACCGGCACAGGCTCAGGCTGCCGATCGTGGTGAGCAGCCCCGAACCACTCGATTTCATGGCGCGGACCGCCTCGACGGCGTCGTCGCGGACGAGCGTGGAGTTGGCCCACGTCAGTGGCTCCTCGAGCGAGGAGGAGAACACGACCTTGGACGCTTTGGTGAGCCCGTCGACGGATGCCTCTTCCTCCGGCCTGAACTCCTCCTGGCCGTCGGGGACCTCCCCGGCGGCGAAGCCCGACATCAGCCGGTAGGTGTTCGCTCCCATGAGATGGGTGGCCTCGGGCTGTTCGCCCAGCCATGCGAGGTACTCCGGGCCCTCGAGGCCCCAGAACCCGGGCCATCCCTCTCCCGACGCGTAGCCGTCGAGGGAGGTGATGAAGTCGACGAGAAGCTCCGACATGGTGGTGTCCTTTCCTAGGGTGTCATGAGCTTCGACCGGCCGGGAGCCACAAACTCATCGGTCGATGTGAGTGAGCCGGTGGGTGTGGGCGTAGACCGCGGCGTGCACGCGATCGCGGACACCGAGTTTCGCCAGCACGTTGGACACGTGGGTCTTGACGGTCTGCTCGCCGATGCCGAGGATGTCCGCGATCTCCGGGTTGGTGTGCGCCGCGGCGATCAGGAGCAGGACCTCGGACTCGCGCGTGGTGAGCGAATCCGCTTCCGGCGCGGGCGGAAACGGGTTGGTTCCGTTGGCCAGGCGCGCGGTCACACGACGGGTGAGGCGTGGGTCGATCAGGGCGTCCTCGAGCGCCGTGCGGTGGATGGCCGAGATCAGCTGCCGCGACCCCAGGTTCTTCGTGAGGAGCCCGCTGGCACCGAGACGCATTGCGCGGTAGACGTTCTCGTCGGTGACGTGGTCGGTGAAGGTGAGGATTCGAGTGCTGCCGAACGTCTGTTCCGGGTCGGCGGTGATCATGGCATCGAGGCTCGGGATGTCGAGATCGAGGAGCGCGATGTCCGGCCGCAGGCGCCGGATGTCGGCGGGGAGAGTGGCCGCGTCGGTGGTCTCCGGCAGGTAGCGCAGGTCCGAGCGGCCGCCGACGACCGCGCGCAGGCCCGAACGGAATACTCCCTGATCGCCGACGACCAGTACCGAAATCGTTGCGTTTCGTGCGGTTTCGGCACGCGGTACCGTATCGCATCGGTCGCATTCGACGTTCCGTTCGCCCGGCGCGGCGGCGACCGCGGGATCCGAATCGCACTGGACCACCGTCGAGTCGCCCTGCCCGGCGATCGGGATGTCGGCGTGCGCGTAGCCCGCCGTCAACGCCGTGGCGGTCAGGGCGAGTCCGAACGACGATGCCGCCCGGGCCAGGAAACGACGTGCGGAAGCGGCCATGGTGTGTCCCTCCGGTTCAGCGCAGAAAGCCCGCGTAGCTCTTGCTCATCAGCCGACTCTCGATCTGTTTGATCGTATCCAGACCGACGCTCACCACGATCAGCGCCGAGCTACCCGCGAACATCATGTTCTGCGCCGCACCGGATCCCATGTTCAGCAGCAGGGTCGGCAGGATCGCGACCGCGCCGAGATAGATGGAACCGGGCAGGGTGATGCGGCCGAGTACGTGACTCAGGTGGTCGGCGGTCGGCCGACCGGGGCGGTACTGAAATTGATGTAAGGGGTGAATTGGTGGAAGCGTCCGAGGATGTCCTGGAGTGGGTCGAACGGGTCGCGATGTACGTCGCCCGCGATGGTGTGCCGCCTATCGCCGGGCGGGTACTGGGCTGGTTGATGGTGTGCGATCCGCCGGAGCAGTCGGCCGCGCAGATCTGTGCGGGTATCGGCGCCAGCCGGGCATCGCTGACGTCGAACCTGCGGCTGTTGCAGGGCATGGGATTTCTGACCTGGCGGACCCGGCGCGGGGAGCGGACGGTGTACTACCGGCTGGCCGACGACGCGTGGGCGGTGGTGCTGCGGCAGCAGATCGCCGGGATCGCGGCGTTTCTCGACATCACCCGCGACGGTCTTACCCTGCTAGGTCCCGGGAACGACCGCGCCGATCGAATCCGGCAGGCGCACAACACTTTCGAGTGGATGGCCAAGGTCTTCGACGACGCGCCGCCGCTGAACCACGGAACCGAGGAGGAGTCATGACCGGACGGGCCATTGTGGTCGGTGCGGGAATCGGCGGGCTGGCCGCAGCCGTGGCCCTGCGCCGGATCGGCTGGCACGCAACGGTATTGGAGCGTGCGTCGGAACTCGGTGAGATCGGCGCCGGGATGTCGCAGGCTCCCAACGCGATGCGGGCGCTGGACGAACTCGGTGTCGGCGAGCAGGCCCGCGCGACCGGGGTGCCGACCCACGCCTCCGGCAACCTCCGTGTCCCGGACGGGCGTTACCTGCAGCGCGCCCGGCTCGCCGATACACCGGCGTTGCTCGCATTCCATCGCGCCGACCTGCATCGAATTCTGCTGGACGCGCTGCCCGCCGACTACGTGCACACCGCGCACACGGTCACCGCGGTGCGGCGGCACCGGGACGGGGTGACCGTGGCGTGCGGAGACGCCGAATTCACCGGCGACCTGGTGGTCTCCGCGGACGGCATCCACAGCACGATCCGGCAGTACCTGTGGCCCGGCACCACGCCGCAGTTCCTCGGCCGCACGGCATGGCTGGGCGTCACGGAGGTCCCGGACCTGCCGGGCAGTATCACCCTGGGACGCGGCGGATACTTCCTGATCCACCCGATCGCCAGGGGCCGTACCTACTGGGCCTACGTCACCACCGCCGACACCCCGGGAATCCGCTACCGGGACGAGAAGTCGGAACTGTCCGCCCGCATCGGTGACTGGCACGACCCCATCCCGCAGCTGGTCGCCACCACCGCATCCGACGCGGTGATCCACATCGACATCCACGATCTCGACCCCCTGCCCAGCTATATCGCCGACCGGGTCGCGCTGCTCGGCGACGCCGCCCACGCGATGAGCCCGGACCGTGGACAAGGCGCGGGTCAATCCCTCGAAGACGCCGTCGTCCTCGCCGCGGCCCTCGCGACCGAACCGACCATCGATACCGCACTGCGGCACTACGACACCCAGCGACGGCCCCGCACCCAAGCCGCCGCCCGCGGCGCCCGATCCGACGGCCGCCGCACCACCTCACGATCGGCCTACCGCCCGATGACCACCATGATCCGCATGATGCCGGCGGCCCTGTGGCGCCGCGGCATCGCACCGGACTCGAACCCGACCTGGCGTTGGAAGCCACCGCACCTCCCGGCCGTCACGCCGTGAGACACGGCAAGTTCAACCGGCCCCGAGCGACGAAGGCGAGGCGGCCCGCCCGCTGGGAGCCGGGACCGATTTCGACGGTGGCCTAGTTCTCGCCGCAGCGTTCTGTGGGAGAGCGCAGCCTGCCCGCGTGATCATGCTCGACGGCGAGCCCGGCATGGTACTGGCCCCGCGCGGCACTCTGACGCTGGTCGTGACCTTCGCGGGCGAACGCATCGCCGAGATCAACGCGGTCGCGGACGAGGACCGATTGACGGGAATGGAACTCACAGTGCCGTAGTCCGGGCTCGAATCTGCCCGGTTTCGTGTTCGCCCGTTGTGTCATTCCCCGAATAGTGCGCACGGCGAGCGATGCTGGTCGAGGTCGACCGGCGGGGCCCTGTCGCTCAACAGGATTCGTCGGCCGGTGCCGACGTCGTCCCGGCCTCTCGGTGTCGCGGCCCGGAAGACCGAGCAGTACCGATGTGGTCATCGGCCGATATGTCTTGCGCCGCAAGACGTATGGTTCCGTGGCGTTCCCACAGCCCGGCCAGCAGCGCGGCGACCGCTACGTATATCGCGCCGAGCAGGACGTCGACGACGTAGTGCTCGCCGCCGTAGACGAGGGTGAACCCCATGGCAATCGGGAACAGCGCCAGCGGCAGGCGCAGCCACCACCGTCGCGCCAGTGGCCACAACGCCGTCGCTACCAGGACCGCGAACGCGGTATGCAACGACGGCAGCGCGGCGACGTAGTTGCCGTGCTCTTCGAGCCAGCGCGCACTCACATCGGGGTCCACCACGCCCAGCCCGAACCCGGAGATGCGGTGGACATCCTCGGTGATCGCTCCCTCCCGGCCCGCGTACCAGGGCGGTGCGGCGGGCACGAGAACATAGGTGATCAGCGCGAGATACGACACGACGAGCAGGCGGCGCATATACCGCGACCACAGCGGGCGTGAGTACAGGTAGAAGATCGCCGCCACCGCCCAGGGCAGGACGAAGTGGGTGGTGTACACGACGCCGATGATCGGTGTCCACCAGGGCTGACCGTCGGCGGCGAGGTGCTCCTGCAGCCAGACCGTCGGCACGGTACCGCCGAACAACCAGCGCTCGGCGTCGACGAGTTCGCTGATACGGACGGGCATTCCGGCGGTGTCGGCGAGGTCGCGGGTGTAGTCGTACAGCAGCAGCGCACCGATGAGCGGAAGCCAGTCGACAACGACCCGGACGTGATCACGCCACGGCCGATCGATCGCGAACGCGACGATCCCGGCGAGAATCCACACGGCCTCCTGCAGCCGACCGGCCGGAAGAACCCCGGTGACCAGCGCGACGACCAGCGCGATCAGATACGCATACCGCACGACATTGCGCATCAGCCAGCGCCCACTCACGGCCCCGGTCACCGATGCCGCCGCCCGGGACGGTTCTGTCGACAACCCCGCCATTCACCCAGTGTTCCACGCGCGTTCAGACGGGTGGACGCCTGCGGCTACCGGGGTGAGTTCAGGGCAGGTAGGTGACGTGCGCGAGGTTGACGTGGCGGCTGGTGCCCGGCCGTGTACCCGGGCTGTCGCCGACCCCGGTGGCGACGCTGGAGAATCGTGCTGTGCGTATCGAGGTTCTGGGTCCGCTGCGGGTTGTCGCCGATGACCGGGGCGTGGTGGTGGGTGGGGTGCGGTCGCGGGCGCTGCTGATACGGCTGGCGCTGGAGGCGGGCCGTGTGGTGTCCGCGCGGACGCTGGTGGAATCGGTGTGGCCGGAGAATGTTCCGGCTCATCCGGACGCCGCGCTCCATTCCCTGGTGGCGCGGCTGCGGCGATCGCTGCCGGAATCGTCGGTGCTGCGTGCGGAGACGGCGGGATACCGGTTGGACATTCCGGTCGACGCGGTCGACGCCCTGCGTTTCGAGCGGCTGGCCGCGGAGGGGCGTCGGGCCCTCGGCGCCGGACACCACGGCGCGGCCCAGGACCTGCTCGCCGAGGCGTTGGGGTTGTGGCGGGGCGAGGCGCTGGCCGATGTCGCGCATCTGCCCTTCGCGGCCGCGGTGGCTGCGCGGCTGGACGACCTGCGGCTGGCTGCCGCCGAAGACCGGATCGAGGCGCTGCTGAGTGGGTCTTCCCCGGAGCGAGCTCTGCTCCCGGTGGAGCTGAATCAGCTGATCGCCGCCAACCCACTGCGGGAACGGTTGCGGGGCCTGCTCATCCGTGCGTTGGCCATGAGCGGCAGGCAGACCGAAGCGCTGTCCGCGTACGAGGACTACCGCGCCGTGCTCGCCGAGCATTTGGGTACCGATCCCGGGCCGGAGCTGCGCGAACTGCATCTGCGAATGCTGCGCGGCGACACGGAGTGGTCGCACGTCCGCGGGAACCTGCGCGCGCCGTTGACGAGTTTCGTCGGCCGCGAGGCCGATCGGCGTCAGGTCGGCCGACGGTTCCTGGACAACCGGCTGGTGACCCTGGTCGGGCCCGGCGGAGTGGGTAAGACCCGCCTCGCCACCGCGACCGGCGCCGGTCTCGATATCCCGGTCTGGCTCGTGGAGCTCGGGCCGGTGACACGTCCCGACGATGTGCCCCGCGCCGTCGTGGCCGCCCTCGGCCTACGGGACTCGGTGGATGCGACATCTCGTCTGGTCGAGACGCTCGCGGACCGTGAGGCGGCGGTCATACTCGACGGATGTGAGCATGTGGTCGCGGCGGTCGCGCGGCTGGCGGCGGAGCTACTCGGCCGATGCCCGCGGCTGCGGGTGCTGGCGACCAGCCGCGAACCACTAGGCATCACCGGCGAGGCGCTGTTTCCGGTCGCGCCGCTGGACGTGGATTCCGCGGCGCAGCTGTTCGCCGAGCGGGCGCGAGCTGTGCGACCCGACTTCGTGCCGACCGGCGATGTCGATCGGATCTGCCGCCGATTGGACTGCTTGCCGCTGGCCCTCGAGCTGGCCGCCGTTCGCCTGCGATCGATGTCGATCGACACGCTCGCTACCCGGCTGGACGACCGATTCCGACTCCTGACCGGCGGCAGCCGCACCGCGCCTGCCCGGCATCGGACATTGCGTGCTGTGGTGGAGTGGAGCTGGGACCTGCTCACCGACACCGAACGTGCCGCGGCGGAACAGGCAGCGGCATTCTCGGGCAGCTTCGGCGGTGACGCCGCCGAGTATGTCGGCATCACGGCAGACGCCCTGCATGCTCTGGTCGATAAATCGCTGCTGGAGTACGCGGAAGGCCGGTATCGGATGCTCGACACCATCCGCGAGTTCGGAGTGGAGCAGCTGACCGCGACCGGCCGCCTCGCCGCCACTCGCACCACCCACGCCTCCTACTACCTCGAGCTTGCCGAACGGGCGGAGCCACACCTGCGCGGCGCCGGACAGCTTTCGTGGCTGACTCGCCTTGCGGCAGAACGAGACAACATGAACGCGGCACTCGCGTTCGCCGTGGACGCCGAAGATACCGATGCGGCCATCCGGTTCGGCGCCGCACTCGGCCAGTTCTGGACCGTCCACGGCGATCACGCGCAAGCCACCGGGAAACTGCGCGAGATCCTCTCGATGTCCGGTCTCGCCCCGGCCGACGCGCGGCTGCGCGCAACCGCCGTCTACCTGCTCAACGCGACCTTCGCGGGCAGTCTCGGCACCGCCGCGGCGACCGTGGAACGCCCCGGCGCCGTGCATGAACCGACCGCCGCGTTCATCTGTGCCCTGCTCGACCTCGCCACCGACAACACGGATGGCGGATTGGCAACGCTGGAACCGCATCTGGAACACCCAGATCCGTGGACGCGAGGACTGCTGTGGTTCGCGCGCTCGCTGTTGCGCGGCGCGGCGGGCCGGGGAGATGACGGCCGACGCGATATCGCCGCAGCCGTCGAGAGCTTTCGCGGCAGCGGTGAGCGATGGGCGTTGTCGTTGTCGCTGATGTCGCTGGCCAGTGCGTTGATCACTGCCGGTGACACCGCCGCGGCCCTGACCGCGCTGGACGAGGCGGAATCGCTCGCCCGCGAACTCGGCACCCACGACGGTCAGCAAGTCTGGCTGGCCATGGTCCGTATCGACGCCGGGGATGTCGAGACCGCGCGCAAGCGATTGTCGGAGGTGCTCACCCGAGGCGCGGCCCCGCACGAGATCACCCTTGCCCGGATCTCCCTCGCCGACCTGGCCCGCCACGAGGGCGACCTCGCCGAGGCGCAGCGACATCTCGGCTACGCCGCGGGTGCCGCCGATCCGCCCGAGCGCGCCCTGTATGCGGCCGGTGCGGGATATCTCGCACTGGCTACCGGCGATTTCGCCGCCGCGGCAACGTATCTGAGCGAAGCGCGGGATATCGCCATCGCCCTGCCCGATATGCCGATGCTCGCCCACGTGGCGGTGGGGATGGCCGATCTGGCCCACCGGCGCGGCGAGCCCGAACGGGCGGCCGAGATCCTCGGCGTCGCCCACGCGCTGCGCAGTGGCCCCAACTCCGGCAACCCCGACGTCGCGCGGCTGACGGATGCTCTGCAGGGCTACCGAAACGAGTACGAGCGCGGATGTGGTCTGGACTCCGCGAACGCCCTTGCCACAATCCGGGCCTACTGATTCCGCTCGAGGTCAGGCCCGCGCTGCCTTCTCCCGTTTCGCCACGTACTCGGCGCGACAGCCGCGGCAACAGAACGCATACAGCTCACCGTCGATCTCGAGTGTGGCGGTGTTGTCGTCGAGCGGGACGAGCACGCCGCACATCGGGTCTTGCAGCGCTTTCCCCGACTCCGCGTCCGCCCGATACGGATCACTCAACATCTCGACGAGGTCTTCGGATTTCATCATCCGCCCGAGCATCCCGACGCTTCCCTCCGAGATCCCGACGACGTGCACCTGCACCGTCGGTCGGCGGTACGGCAACTCCGTGTCGTCGAACTCGTCGGAGACGATCCGGGTCGCGTAGGAGATCAACGTCTCGCTCATATCCTTGCGCCACGGTCCCGGAACATGAATTCGGATCAGGCAGTGCGGAGGATCCTGCGCGGTGAGCGCGTGCTCACCGGCGACCCAGAGCTGCGGCTCGTGCACCACCACTTGAACCATCGATGCGAATACGGCCGCCGACCGGGGTGCCATGTGCTCCTCGTCGCTGCCGGGTTCACCGGCGCCCAACTCGTGAATGGTGCCCAGACGCTGGGCAACCCGCCGCCGTTGCGCCGGATCCAGCGCACCCGCGGACAAGAACAATTCGATGAACATCATCGTCGATCACCTCCCCGCACAGCATCCCGAAGCGGTCTGCCGGATCGCTGTCGAACCACTGCCGCCATAAGGTTCCCGATCCAGAGGAGACGGCACATGCTCATGTCACGGAGCAAGCGCAGGCGGTCGATGGTGGTCGTCGGCTTGATGGCGGTGGGAGCGACACTGGCGGCCTGCGGCGACGATGAAGGCGGCGCCCCACCGCCACGGTGACGACATCGCCCATGGCGACGACAACGACCGGTACCGACGACGAGGATCACACCTGCGGCCGCACGGCAACCGTGCGACATGATCGCCCCGGACATCGATACGTGGCGTGACCATGGTTCCGTCGCCGGGAGGGCCAGCTTCAACGGCACGGTGCACAATTGGGCTGCCCGCACCGAGGGGCTCAACTACGAGGTCGTCCGCGACACCTCGATTGTCGACGACGCCACAACCCGCACCTGCCCCGAGGTGCGTGATCAGGCATTACAGGTGCTGGAGGTCCCGGAGCTGGCGTCGACCCTCGTAGGCTTCGGTCGCTGACGTCCGCCGCGCCGATTCTTGTGCGGCAGATTGGTTGAATCTGCTGTGCGGCAAGTGGTTTCGCTGACGAGGCGAGTCGCCGACCTGTGTGCGCGCGGTCGTCGGTAGTCTTCATCGGGGCATCGGCTGTGTATCTCGCTTGCCGGACAGAACCTTTCGTCGCAGAGTCCTGAGTGGGTAGGCGCATCGCCAGTTGCCGAATTGCTTTCTACGGACGGCGTGCGGTGGTGAGGGCGGCGAGGGTGGCCAGGGTGAGGGCGACGGTCATGACGGCTGCCATGGGTGCGGGGGTGTGGGTTCCGAAGAGTCCGACGATCGGGGAGGCGGCGGCGCCGAGGAGGAATTGGCCGCTGCCGAGGAGCGCGGAGGTGGCGCCGGGGGCGGTGCGTCCGCGTTGCTGGGCGATGGTGACCACGGCGGGGAAGAAGACGCCGAATGCGGTGAGCGACAACAGAAGACACACCCAGGTGAGGGCCATGGGGGAGCCGATGGTGGCGGAGGCGAGGAACAGCAGCGCGGATCCGGTCGCGGCGACCGCGGCGCTGGCGACGAGCAGTGTTTGCGGTGGCCGATGTTTCACCAGTCGTCCGTAGGTGAGGCTGCCGAGCATGTTTCCGATGGCGTTGCTGCCGTAGACCAGGCTCGCTGTCGCGGGTGTGAGGTGGTAGATGTCCTGGAAGACGAAGGTCGTACCGGCGATGTAGGCGAAAACCGCTGCGCCGCCGAATGATAACGCCAGCACCGGCGCCATCACCGCGCGGCGGGTGGCCAGGGCGGCGATCGCGCGCAGCCCGCCGGTGATGCCGCCGGACAGCCGGGCCTGCGGCGGGTGCGATTCGGGGATCCACCGCCAGACGCCGACGACGAGGATCAGGCCGAAGGCGGCGAGTACCGCGAAGACGCCACGCCACGGCAGGATCAGTAGCAGAGCTCCGCCTGCCATCGGCGCGAGAACCGGTGCGGCGGCGGTGATGGCGCCGAGGCGGGAATACATCGCGGCGATGTCGTGGTCGTCGAACAGGTCGGCGACCACGGCGCGGGCGACGACGATCCCGGCGGCGCCGCTCACGCCCTGCCCGAACCGTGCCACGTCGAGGACCGCGATGGTCGGGGCCAGCGCGCAGACCGCGGACAGGGCGGTGAATCCGGTGGTGCCCGTCAGCAGGACCGGGCGGCGGCCGACGGCGTCGCTGAGTGGTCCGAGGATCAGTTGGCCGACGATGATTCCCACCAGGAATCCGGTCAGCGACATTTGCGCGCCGGAGGTGTCGGTGCCCAGCGAGGCGGCCAGGTCCGGTAGGCCGGGCACGTACATGTCGGTGGCCAGTGGTGCGGCGCCGCTGAGCCCGGCGAGCACCAGCAGCAGTCGAAACCTTCGCTGCGCCACCGGTTTCGGGGCCAGCGCCCTATGGGTGGTCATAGCGCGGGTGCCGCACCGTCGTCCCGGGACGGGGCCGTGGTGCCCGTGGTGACGTCGGTGTCGGCGACGTCGCGGAGCAGTCCGGCGGCGATCGCGAGCACGCCGCGTTCGGCGTCGCTGAGGCCGTGACGCAGCGCGGCGGCCAGCCACGCGTTGCCGTCGCGCACATGCTCGCGCAGCGCTTCGCGTCCTGCCTCGGTGATCACGATGTTGTGCTGCCGGGCATCGATGTCGCTGCGGGAGCGGCGAATTCGGCCGAGGTCGTCGAGTTCGTTGAGGACGCGGGTCAGCGACTGCGCTTGCAGTCCCTCGATGGCCGCCAGTCTCGATGCCGTCAACGGGCCACTGTGCGCGAGGTTCGCCAGCACCGACGCCGCCAGCCGCGTCAACGGTCTCCCGCTGCCCGGCTGCTCGGCACGCAGCCGCGAGGACAGCCGCGACACCGCCCACCGCACCGACTCGGCCAACCGCAGATCCTCGGCAGCGTGATCATCGACATCCATAATTACAAGCTAACGCTTTCTATTAAGGACAGTCAATGCGTAATTCATCGAATAGTGCTACGCATGGGCTTAATAAAGTTGTCGTGCGCCGGGCCGTTGCTTCCGGTTCCCGTGGTGGTGTGGTCGTGTGCCGATTCAGAGTCCGGTGCTCGGGAAGACGTGGTCGAGGTGATCGTGGAGCACGGCGAGGGCGTAGTCGGTGGTGTGGTGCCCGGCCAGGGTGCTCGTTCCCAGGCCGTTGACCATCATCACCAGTCGTGTCGCTTCGAATTGCGGGTCGAGGCCGGGGGCGAGGTCGCCGTGGTCGCGGGCGCGGGTGAGTGTCTCGGCGAGTTGGTGTTCGAGGCGGTCGATTCCGGCGGCGAACGGTTGTGCGGCGAGTTCGGGGTCGGTGAGTGCGAGCATCGCGTACGAGGTGCCGACGAGATGGAATACCCGGCTGGGTTCATCGGTCGGCAAGGCCTCGGCGAGGAACGCTTCCACGAACGCACGCGGGGGTGGTGGATCCGGCAGTCCGCGCAAACGATCGGCCCACCGCTGCCGGGACTGCTGTTCGAGATGTCGCAGTGCGCCGATCAGCAGGCCGGTCTTGGTCTGAAAGTAGTACTGCACCAAGCGAAGTGACACCGCGGCCTCGCTGGCGACCGACCGCATCGATACCGCGTGCAGGCCGTCGCGGGCGGCCACCCGGATCAGTGCGTCGGCGATCTGCGCGCGTCGCGCGGTGTGGTCGGCGGTCCTCGGCACCTCGGCGTTCCTCCCTGCTCGCAATTCTGATACAGATGTATAGGGTACAGGTGTATCACTATTGGCGGGAGGTGGCCGATGGCGACCGTGGATTCGGCGGCCGGAGATCGCACGGGCACCGTCGGGCTGGGCGCGCTGCTGGCGGTGGTGTGCGCGGCGCAGTTCATGGTGGTGCTGGACGTGTCGGTGGTGAACGTGGCGCTGCCGTCGATCCGTGACGGGCTGGGGTTCGCCGAGACCGGCCTGCAGTGGGTGGTCAACGCTTACGCGCTGACCTTCGCCGGACTGCTGCTGCTCGGCGGCCGGTTGGCGGACCTGGTCGGGCGGCGCCGCGTGTTCCTGGCCGGGCTCGGCGTGTTCACCGCGGCGAGTCTGGCGGGTGGCCTGGCGACGTCGGCGGCGGTCCTGGTGGTGGCTCGCGCGGGACAGGGTGTGGGGGCGGCGGTGCTGGCTCCGGCGACGTTGACGATCCTGACCACGTCGGTCGGTGAGGGTCCGCGGCGGACGCGGGCGCTGGCGGCGTGGACGGCGGTCGGGCTGGCGGGTGGTACGGCGGGCAACCTCCTCGGCGGTGTGCTGACGGAGTTCCTGTCGTGGCGGTCCACACTGCTGATCAATGTGCCGGTCGGTGTCCTCGCTGCGCTGGCTGCGCTGCGGTTCGTTCCCCGGGATCGGTTGCGCGACAACGGCAGCCGGATCGATGTAGCCGGGGCTGTGCTGGCCACCGGCGGGCTGGGTGCGCTGGCGTTCGGTGTGGCGCAGGCCGCGACCGCTGGCTGGGCGGCGCCGTGGACGCTGGGCGGGATCGGTGCGGGGCTGGTGCTGCTGGCCGGGTTCGCGGTGGTGGAGGCACGCGTGGCGGTGCCGTTGGTTCCGTTGCGGCTGTTGCGGATTCGGTCGGTCGGGGTGGGGAATGTGATGATGCTGCTGGCGGGGGCGTGCCTGAATCCGATGTGGTACTTCCTGACCCTGGGCATGCAGAACGTCCTCGGCTACACCGCGCTGCAGACCGGCCTGGCATTCCTGCCGCACACTCTGGTCGCGGTCGTGGTCGCTACGCGCGTAACGCCCTGGCTGATGGCACGCATCGACTCGCGGGTGGTGATCGCGGCCGGTGGCGTGCTCGCGGCGGCCGGTTTCTGGTGGCAGAGCAGTCTCGGTCCCGGCGCCGGGTATGTCGCCGGAATCCTCGGCCCCGCAATAGTTTTCAGTGTCGGCAGCGGACTGCTGAACACTCCGGTGACCACGGCGGTCACCTCCGGTGTCGACACGGCCGAGGCGGGGGCAGCGTCGGGATTGATGAACACCACCAAGCAGATCGGTGGCGGACTGGGCTTGGCCGTCCTGGTCGCCCTCGCCGTCCCGGCCGGTATCGGGGCGTCCGCGTACGGGCGGGCGTTCGAGGCGATGGCGGCGATCATGCTCGCGGTCGCGGCGCTGGCGTGGCTGTTGCCCGGCCATCGGTGTGGGCGGCGAGGAGGTCGGTGAATTCCTCGGCGTAGGCGAGCTGGCGGGCCGGCGTCGCGCATCGGTCGCGGGCTTCCCGCACAGTGACCCGTGGCCGTCAGCGGATGCCGGACTGTGGTACGCCGACGATCAGGTCGAGCGCCCGCCACCGACGCGAACGAAGGACAATCAGCGCTGATCCGCTTTTACGTCGGCGCGGTCTTCTGCTGATCACCAAGCTGCCGATCCTGCGGGGGCGCCGGTCCCACGCTGACCGGCTGCCGGAACCCCTGTTGCGATCGTCGGTATTGCTACCCTCCCGCACCTATTGAAAATCAGGTCATCGCCCGTTCGCGGAGCCGAGTCCGCTGATGGTTACCGAGTTTCCGTCGCCTGCTCGGCTATAACGGACTCGAATCGATTTCTGCAGGACTCGACGGAGCATGCGCTGTGCGCGATGATGGCGGGCGTCTTCGACCGGCCCGACCTGCCGGGGTACCGGCAGGTGGTCCATGGTCGGGCTGACAGGATTTGAACCTGCGACCACTTGACCCCCAGTCAAGTGCGCTACCAAGCTGCGCCACAGCCCGTTGCTCCCGCTTGCGGCGGGTGCTCGATGAGATTACCCCAGGACCCCCCGATGTCGCCAAATCGCCACGATGTGGGGGTGGTGGGGCGTGTCGGGTGGGGAGTTGTCGGGTTCGGGGGGCGCGGTGGGGCGGGATGTGCAATCTTGTTATCGCCCAACGATATTGATCGCCGGATCGGGTGGTGAGGCGGCGCGCATCGGAAAGGGGTGCGGTGGGCATGGTGCAGCGGAGGTCGCGTCGGCGGTCGTCGGGGAGTGGGGTGCCGAGGGCGGGCGGGCCGCTTCGGGATCTGGCTCGCGGGGCCGGGCCCGCGCCGGTCTGGCCCGGAATGATCACGACGGCGCGGGCGCGGCGGCCTGTCCGGCGGCGGGGGATGCTGGTGGGGTCGGCGGCGATGATCGGGTCGGTGGCGGTGGCCGGGCTGGTGGTACTGGGGAGGGTGGACGCGCATACGCCGTTGCCGAGGCCCGAGGCGCTGGTGGGCGCGGCCGACCTGACGCTCGGCGGCGGGCCCGAGTGCCTGCCGACCCGGACGGCGCGGCTGGTGCGCGGGAACGGTACGGGGTCGACGGTGTCGGGCCCCGATGTGATCCTGGCCTTCCAGCACGCCTACTACGTGGCCCGCTCCGGAATGCGGGCGCGGGCGGTGACGACGCCGGACGCGTGGGTGTCACCGGCGGCGGTGATCGACGTCGGGATAGCGACGGTTCCGATCGGCACCCGCCACTGCGTGGAGATCGCACCGATGCCGGACGGTCGGTTCGCTGTAACGATCATCGAAAACCGGCTGGACCGGTCGGTGCGCACCTATCGCCAGGAAGTGGCCGTCGAGGTCCGCGAGGGTGCGACGGCGATCACCCGAATCGACCCGGTACGCCCGCGCCGATAGCTACAGCCCAACCGACGCGCGCACCGAAATGACGCGCAGCGCGGCGCCGGTGCGACCGTGTACTCGGACTCGGAGGGCAGGGGAAGGCGTCTTCCGAGGGCCTAGACTCTGCTCATGGGTAGGACCGACCGTGTCAGCCGGACCATCGCGGCTTCGCCCGCAACCGTCTACGACGCTCTCGTCGATCGGGATTCCCTCGAGGCATGGCTGCCGCCGTCAGGGATGCGCGGCCGCATCACCGCCTGGGATGCACGGCCCGGCGGCGGATTTCACATGGTGCTGACCTACCTCGATCCCGTCGACAACCCCGGCAAGACCTCCGGGGCGACCGATGTCGTCGACGTCGCCTTCGCGGAGTTGATACCGGCGCGACGTGTCGTGCAGAAGGCCGTCTTCGACGCCGAGGATCCGTCGTTCGCCGGAACCATGACCATGACTTGGAGCCTCACTGCCTCGGGCGAGGGCACCGAGGTGACCGTGACCGCGACGGACGTGCCCGCCGGGATCGACCGAGCCGCCCATGAGGCCGGAATCGCATCCTCGCTGGCCAACTTGGCGTCCTTTGCCGAAGGGCGTTCGCACGCCGATTGAGAGCCGGACCGTCCAGGACCGGGCCTCACGCCGACACGCCGGGTTCGCAACCAGTCCGCCCAGTCCACGGTACGAAACGCGGGCATGCTCGTTGCCCAGGCCGGGTGCATCCTCCTTTCGACCCGACAGACCCATGAAGCGGCGTGTCGCGATAGCGGTGATGGCGTGCCGAGGTGAGCATGGAGGACGTTCGGCGACCCGAGGTTGACCGAGTGGTCGGTCGGGTAGCCTCGGGCGGGATACGCAGTCGACAGGAACGGGGCGGCGCATGGACGACCGGATCGAGGAGTTGCTGGCGAAGCTGGATCTGCCGGGCAAGGTGCGGCTGATCTCCGGGGCCGGAATGTTCCGCATGGCGGGCGATCCGGCGATCGGGCTGGCCGAGATGCCGGTGTCCGACGGTCCGTCGGGGGTGCGCGGCGAGAACTGGGACGAGCGCGACCCGTCGGTCAGCCTGCCGTCGGGTACCGCGCTGGCCGCGACGTGGGACCGGGACCTGCTCGGCGATATCGGTGGCCTGATCGCGGCGCAGGCGCGCCGCAAGGACGTGTACGCGGTGCTGGGCCCGACCATCAACCTGCATCGATCTCCGTTGGGCGGCAGGCATTTCGAATGCTTCTCCGAGGATCCGATGCTCACCGCCGAGATGGCCGACGCGTACGTGCGGTCCGTGCAGCGCCACGGGGTGAGCGCGTGCCCGAAACACTACGTGGCCAACGATTCCGAGACCGACCGCTTCACCGTCGACGTGCGCGCGGACGAGCGCACGCTGCGCGAGCTGTACCTGTATCCGTTCGAGCGCAGCGTGCGGGCGGGCGCCTGGATGGTGATGGCGGCCTACAACTCCGTCGACGGTACCACCATGACCGAGAACCCGCTGCTGGACGAACCGCTCAAGGGCAGTTGGGGTTTCGACGGCGTGGTCGTGTCGGACTGGACCGCGGTGCGCTCGACCGAGGGCGCGGCGCGGGGGACGGATCTGTGCATGCCCGGACCGCCCGCGCTGTGGGGCGAGCCGCTGCTGCAGGCGGTGCGCGCGGGGGCGGTGCCGCAAGCGGCGATCGACGAGAAGGTCCGGCGCATCCTGCGTTTCGCGATGCGCGTCGGCGCGCTCGACGGAACCCCGAGTCCCGCACCGGATTTCACCGACGAGCAGGCGCGCGGACTGGTGCGCCGTGCCGCCGCCGAGGCGATGGTGCTGGTGCGCAACGACGGCGTGCTGCCGCTGCGCCCCGGCACGACGGTCGCGCTGCTGGGCGCGCCCGCCGCCGAGCCGCGGTTGATGGGCGGCGGCAGCGCCACGGTGATCCCGGCGCACACCAGCACCCCGCTGCGGGGGCTGCGAGAGGTCCTGCCGGTCACCTACACGCCGGGCGTCCGGCTGTCGGATGCGCTGTCCCCGGTGCCGCTGGACCTGATCACCGACCCCGAAACCGGCACGCCGGGACTGTGCCTGCGCTATCTGGACGGTGACGCGGTCCTCGACACACAGCATCGTGCCGCCGGGAATCTCGTCCTCTTCGGCGATCCGTCGGCCGAGCGCGCGTCGGCGGTCGAACTGCGCGCGCGCTTGCGCGCCGACCGGTCCGGGGAGTGGCGGATCGGGGTCGGGGCGCTCGGGCACGTCCGGCTCGACCTGGACGGGGAGACCGTGGCCGAGGGCGACGTCGGATTCGAGGGCAGCGATCCCGTTGCCGCACTGCTGGATCCGCCGCAGCGCGT
This sequence comes from Nocardia wallacei, assembly GCF_029869545.1. Lineage (GTDB taxonomy): Bacteria > Actinomycetota > Actinomycetes > Mycobacteriales > Mycobacteriaceae > Nocardia > Nocardia wallacei_A. The sequence continues at coordinate 33,261 of NZ_JARWQD010000373.1, forward strand.
GGTGACCCGGGTGCTGACCGAGGGCCAGGAGGTCGATGTCCGCATCACGATCGGCAATCTGACGGCGATGCCGGGACTGGGTGTGTTTCTCGGCGTGACGCTCGGCGCGGACCGTCCCCGGCGTGCACCGGAGGAGGAGTTCGCGGCGGCGGTCGAGGCGGCGCGGACCTGCGATGTCGCGGTCGTGGTGGTCGGCACCACCGAGCAGATCGAGAGCGAGGGCGTGGACCGGGCGACTCTGCGCCTGCCGGGCCGCCAGGACGAGCTGGTCGCCGCCGTGGCGGCGGTGAACCCCCGCACCGTGGTGGTGGTGAATTCCGGTGCGCCCGTGGAGATGCCGTGGCGCGACGACGTCGCCGCGGTAGTGCTGTCCTGGTTCCCGGGCCAGGAATTCGGGGCGGCGCTGTCCGATGTTCTGACCGGCGTGCGCGAACCCGGCGGCCGCCTGCCGACCACGTGGCCCAAGACCATGGCCGACGTCCCGGTGCTGAACACCACCCCCGACGACGGCACGCTGACCTACGCGGAGGGCGTGCACATCGGCTACCGGGCATGGCTGCGCGCCGGTGTGGAACCCGCGTACCCGTTCGGGCACGGACTCGGTTACACCACTTGGGAATTGCGCAATCTGGATGTCAGCGGCAGGACCGTCACCGTCACGGTCACCAATATCGGCGAGCGCGCGGGCAAGCAGGTGGTGCAGGTGTACCTGTCCCGCGAGCACAGCGCGATCGACCGCCCGGTGCGCTGGCTGGCCGCCTTCGCCACCGTGACGCTGGAGCCGGGGGAGTCCCAGCGGGTCGAGATCGCGTTGCCGCAGCGGGCATTCGAGCACTGGACGGCGGACGGGTGGGCGGTCGAGTCCGGGGTCTTCGGCGTGCACGTCGGCACTTCGGTCATCGCGCTGCCCTTGGCGGCCGAGGTCGTCGTCTGACCACAGGCTCCGGGCGCATCGTTGCGAGCGAACGCGGCGCGGTAGGTTCGGGCGCTGCGCGTATCGCGGCAGGTAGGGCCGCTACTTGCCGCACAACCCTAGCAAGCTGGACGATCGTCCAGTACGCTTCCGCGAACGAGACGTACAACGAGGGCGACGGGCTCGCTACCGATCTCGCGTCCCGGAGCCGAAGGAGCGACCGTGGTGGTTTCCCGGCGATCGATGCTGGCCGGTACGGCGGCCGCCACGCTCGCGGCCGGTGTGGCGGGCGGGAACCCCGCTGCGGCCCAGCCGGTCCCGCGTACCGGCGCAGCCGAGGGGTACCTGGTCGGGTGCGGCATGGCCGATGTGACCGGCGCGGTCGCCGGGCAGGGCATGATGGGCTACTCGGAGCTGGATCAGGTGGCCACCGGCCTGCTCGGCCGCTGCTGGGCCCGCGCCTACATCGTCGTCGACCAGGCCACCGGGGACCGGATCGTCTTCGTCACCGCGGATATCGCCTGCCTGTTCCAGTCGGTGCACCTGGCGGTGCTGCAACGGCTGGCGCGGCGGTTCGGCGACCTCTACACCGAGCGCAATGTCAACCTGAACGCCACGCACAACCACAACTCGTGCGGCGGCACCGCCCGCGAATACGCCTATTCCCTTGCCGCCTACGGGTTTCAGCAGAATTCGCACGATGCCGAGGTGAACGGGATCGTCGCCGCGATCGTCGGCGCGCACGAGCGCCTGGCGCCCGGCACCGTCCTGCTCGGCCACGGCGAACTGCACGACGCCAGCGCCAACCGCTCGCGCGAGGCCTTCGAGCTCAACCCCGCCGAGGACAAGGCGGAACTGCCGGGCGGCATCGACCCGCAGGTGACGGTGCTGCGACTGCGCCAGGGCGGCAAGGATGTCGGCGCGATCACCTGGTTCGCCACCCACGGCACCTCGCTCACCGACCACAACACCCTGATCTCGGTCGACAACAAGGGCTACGCCAGCTACCGCTGGGAGCACGACGAGATGGGGGTGCGTCACCTGGACGGCCCGCCGAGTTTCGTGGCGGCGTTCGCGCAGACCAATGCGGGCGATATGACGCCGAACCTGAACCTGACGCCCTGGCGTCCGTCCGGGCCGACCGACGACAACCGAGCCAACTGCGCGCTCATCGGGGAACGCCAATATCAGGCGGGCCGTGCGGCTTTCGCGTCGGCGCGGCCGATGGGCAGCCGCGGTGTCGACGCCGTGCTGCGCTATGTGGACATGGGCGATACCGCGATCGACGGTGCCTACACGCCGGACGGAAAGCCCGCGCGCACCGCCCCGGCGATGATGGGAACGGCGGCCGCGGCCACCAGTTCCGAGGACAACTGGAAGACTCAGCTGCCGTTCCTGCACGAGGGCGACACCAACCCGGTGGTGGCCGCGCTGGGCGGCGTGGACGCGCCGATCGAGCAGTGGATGCGAGATGCCCAGGCCCCCAAGCTGATTGTCGCACCACTGGGCATTCTCCCGCCGCGGCCGTGGGTCCCGCTGGTGGTGCCGATCCAGATCATGCGCATCGGCGATCTGGTGCTCGCCTCCGGGCCCGCCGAATACACCGTGGTGTCGGGACTGCGGATCCGGCGCCTGGTGGCCCGGGCGCTGTCGGTGCCGGTGGAGAACGTGCTGCTGCAGGGCTATGCCAACGGCTACAACGGCTATGTGACCACGCCCGAGGAGTACGTCTCGCAGCAGTACGAGGGCGGGGAGACCCTGTACGGGCGCTGGACGCTGTCGGCGTACATGCAGGAATTCGACCGGCTCGCACGGGCTTTGGCGGCGCGGGTCGACCTCGGCCGCGGACCGGCGCCGCTGGACTGGACCTCGGGCGCGCAACCGAATCTGCTGCCCGCGGTGCCGCCGGACGCGCCCCCGCCCGGACGTGCCTTCGGCGATGTCCTGACCCAGCCGCGGCCGGGCTATGAAACGGGACAGACCGTTTCGGTGGAATTCGTCGGTGCCCATCCGAACAACGATTTCCACACCGGCGGAACCTATTTCGAGGTGCAGCGCAGCGTGGGCGGCGGCTGGCGCCGGGATTTCGACGACAACGACTGGTGCACCGAACTGCACTGGGCGCGCCCGGACGGCCAGCCCGCGGCCTCGGTGGTCGAGATCCGCTGGACGGTGCCCGACGACGCCGAGCCCGGCCGCTACCGCATCGAGTACACCGGCGACAGCAGGGATGCGGCCGGGGTCGTCGCGCGGTTCACGGGAACCTCGGCGGAGTTCACCGTCGGCTGAGCCCGTCGTCCCGCAGCGCGCCGGTGGTGTCGAGTATCGCGCGCACGACCCGTCGCGGATTGTCGATCATCGGCACGTGACCGGCACCGCCGAGGATCTCGAAACGCGCCCGCGGCAGCCTTTCTCGCGCGACGGCGCCGTTGACCGAGATCGGCAGGATGCGATCGCGGGCGGCCCATGCCAGCGTCACCGGGCACGGCAGCGGATCCAGCGGCGCGATCTGCGATCGGGTGGCGAGGACGTCGCCGAGAATCGGACAGTCGAGCAGATCGTCGGCGATGCCGAGCGCTGCCCGCGGCGTCAGCCGGTCGCCCCGCGCGCAGACGTCACGAAACGCGGTGCGGCGCACGGCCGCCGAGCGTAGGCCGAGCGGCGCGACCGGGCGGGTGAGCCTGGTGAGCAGGGCGGCTCGGGAGATGACCGAGGTCCCGCCGGTGTGGCTGGGCGCGCCCGCGTCCCAGAATCCGGCGGGGGAGAGCGCGCAGACGCTGCGGGCCCGTCCGCGCCGCGCGAGTTCGATCGCGATCCATCCGCCGAGCGAGTTCCCGGCGAGATGGGCTGTGTCCCAGCCTCGTTCGTCCATCCGCCGTTCCACGTCGTCGACGAGATCGTCGATGCGCACCGGGCGGTGTGGCGGAGGTGGCCCGCCGCGATGGCCGCACAGCGTGGGCGCGAGCACACGGTGGTGGCGCGACAGGGCGGGAACGAGGGCGTCCCACACACGGCCGGACATGGTGACGCCGTGCAACAGGATCAGCGGTGATGCGGTCACGGGCCGATTCTCTCCTGCGGTCCCGCCGCCGCGCAGGGCGCCTCGGCGGGGCACTTGTGCCGCATTGGAGTGGCGTTCTAGAGTGGTGCTCTAATGAATCGGCAATCCACTCGCCCCGATGCCCGTGCCGCCGTGCTGAGCGCGGCGGCGGAGCTTTTCGACGTCCGCGGCTACGACACGGTGTCGATCGCGGAGCTGACCGCGGCCTCCGGGGTGAGCAACGGATCGCTCTACCACCATTTCGGGTCCAAGGACGGCGTGCTGGCGGCGCTGGTCGTGGACGCCCTCGCCGGATTCCAGGAGGGCGTCCTTGAGACACTGGGCGCCCGAACCGACGCGGCGTCCGCGATCCGCGCCCTCGTCGAGTACGAGCTGCGGTGGTACGAGCAGCATCCGCGCGCCGCTCGCTCGGTGATCGCCCACCGCGACACCGTGGCGGCCAGCGCGCGCGGCCGCGAACCGCTGCGCGAGATCAATCGGGCGTTCGGCCGCCGGTTGCAGGCGTGGCTGCGCGAACAACAGCGCTGCGGTGCGCTGCCGGAGGCCGTCGACCCGAACCTGCTGTACGCCATCGTCTTCGCGCCCGCGCACGAGACGGGCAAGCTGTGGCTGGCCGGGCGAATCAGGAAGCGTCCCACCGAGTTCGCCGCGTCCCTGGGCGCGGCGGCGTGGGCAGGTTTACAAGCTGTCTGACGAAAGGACGTGCGTGCCATGACGATCGATGTCTGGGCTCAGCATCCCACCGCCGAATTCCTGGCGCAGGACATGTTCGCGGCGCTGCGCCGCTGGACCGGCGGCGGCATCCCGTCCGGGCCGATTCCACTGTCGGCCACCCTCGATGCCATGGACGCCGGGGGAGTGGACCGGGCGTTGATCACCGCCTGGCATGCGCCGGAGGGTGAGCTGATCTCCAATGACGAGGTGGCACGGTGCGTCTCGGCCGCGCCGGATCGGCTGGCTGGGATCGCCTCGGTCGATCTGCGCAGGCCCATGAACGCCGTACGCGAGCTGCGCCGGCGCGTGCGCGACGAGGGGTTCAAGGGCCTGCGGGTGCTGCCGTGGCTGTGGGAGACCCCGCCGACGGACCGGCGGTTCTATCCGCTGTTCGCCGAATGCGTGGAACTCGGCATCCCGTTCTGCACCCAGGTCGGGCACACCGGACCGCTGCGGCCCTCGGAAACCGGGCGGCCGATACCGTACATCGACCAGATCGCGCTGGACTTCCCGGAACTGACCGTCGTGTGCGGTCATGTCGGCTATCCGTGGACGGAGGAGATGATCGCGGTGACTCGCAAGCACGAGAACGTCGTCATCGATACCTCCGCCTACACCACCGAACGGCTACCGCGGGAACTGATTTCGTATCTGCGGACCGGCACCGGCCGCCATCGGGTGCTGTTCGGATCGAACTTCCCGATGATCGCGCCCGCCCAGGCCCTCGCCGGGCTGGACAAGCTCGGCCTCGACGACGAGGTACGGGAGCTGTATCTGGAAGGCAACGCGCGCAGGGTATTTCGCCTGTGAGCGCGGGTATCAGTAGCGCCGCCGTGACCAGACCTGTGCGGAGACGCGGGCCAGCAGGCGCGCTGCCGGGTCGCCGACCGCGCGGCCGTTGGCGAGCGGGCCGGTGTAGCAGACGGCCAGCGCGTACGGCGGGGCGTCGGGCGGGAAGACGAGCGCACCGCTGTGCCGCAGGTGGTGCCCCCAGCTGTTCTTGACCGCGACGCGGGCGCCCGCGGGCAGGCCGATCGGCAGGTCGTCGCGGAAGGTGTTGCGCTCCAGCAGGTTCAGCTCGTCGGGCCGCAGTGCCAGCAGCAGCCGTGCGAACCCCGCGGCCGTCACCTGGTTGGCGGCGCCCGCCTCGCGTGCCGGATCGTCGCCGGGCAGCCGAGCCATCCGGGTGCCGGAGATTCCCATGTCCTGCAACACCCGGGCGACCGGCTCCAGGCCGATCCGCTCGACGCAGAGACCGGCGGCCAGATTCGACGAGTGCGTGATCATCCGCTCGGCCAGCCAGCGCACCGTCGCCCGGCCGCCGATGCGCCGCCACGGAATCGGATCGCTGTCCTCGTCCGCCCGCAGGTGGAACGACCGGCCGGGAATCTGCGACGCGAACCGATCGTGCACGGGCACCGAGACATCCAGGTCGGTCCCGCTGCGGTACAGCGCCGCCAGCACCGCGGTCTTCACCGTGCTCGCCGCGTCGTGGGTGGCATCGGCGTTGATCGCGTAGAACGGAGCCTCGCCGTGCCGGACTGCGCAGATCGACAGCATGCTCACAGCCTATCGACGGCGCCGGTGAGGTTTATTACGAATCACCGCATTTCGGACAAATATACGATTCTGGTCCCCTGTCGCGTCCCGCTACTTCTCCGATGCCCGCAAACGCCGCGTCGAGATGGACCGCCATCGCGCGCCCGGCGGCGTGCAGGGTTCGGTGGATCGCGGACGGCTGGTCGAAATCGATGATGCCTATGTGCTGTCCATGCTCGACCAGCCGCAGGCGGTCGCGAAGGCGATGGGGGAATTCCTGACCGGCGGTCAGAAGTAGTGTCGTCGCCCTCCGACCGGGCGGCCGATGCCGCCCAGCAGGACCAGCACCGCACCGGCGACGGCCAGGACGACGCCGATCGTGGTGAGAAGGGGAATGCCGAGCAGATATCCCACGATGATCAGCAGGATTCCGAGAATGATCATGGTGTGCCCGTTCTGTCAGCCGTGTGACCGTGCGTGATGGGTGGTCTGCGGGGAGCCGGGACGGCCGAACAGGCGGCTCCACGGCCGGGCGTGACGTTCGGCCGACGGCACGCGCGCAGGCTCGATATCGCCCCGGGCGGAAGGCGTTTCGCGGCGGGAGCGGCGAAGTTCGCGGCGCACCTGGGCATTACGCCGGGTGGCGGTCAGCGCACCCGTCAACAGCAGTGCCAGGCCCAGCATTCCGGCCGCGCCGACCGCGGCACCGGCCGCGAACAGTTCGCCCTCCGAGCCGGTGAACGGCTGGTCGAAGACGGTGAACTCGGTCGACAGCAGATGCGCGTCGCCGAGGTTGGCGGCCACCGCGGCGACGCCGATGACGACCGCGGCGATCAGCACGATCAGTCCGATGAGAACAATCATGACAATTCCAAATCTTGTCGGACGGTTGTGTCCTGGCAATGCCCGTGACCGTGCGGTTCAAACGGCCTGGCGGGGTTGCTGTCCGGGCGCGAAACCGTATGCCTATACGGTGAAGGGGTGCCGAGGAATCCATTGCCCGCCGTGGGGCGCGCCATCGCGCGCCGCCCGTCGGTGATGCGCGCCGCACCCGCCGTCGCGGTCCTCGAGCGCGTGGTGCGCCGGCTCAGTCGCGGCCGCCACGGCGTACTCGATCTGGCCGGGCTGCCATCGATGGAGCTGACCGTGCTGGGCCGCAAGACGGGCCTGCCGCGCACGGTGTCGCTGCTGTACGTCCCCGACGGGCCCGGCTCCTACCTACTGGTCGGATCGAACTGGGGCAGGCCCGAACATCCGGCGTGGTCGGCCAACCTCAACGCCGCAGACCACGCTGAAATCCACAGCGGCGGAGAACGTTTCAAGGTCCGCGTCCGCCGCCTCACCGGCCCCGACCGCGACCGCGCCTGGCACCGCGCCACCACCTACTGGCCCGGCTACACCATGGAACAACGCCTGACCCCCACCCGCCCCTTCCGCCTCTACGAACTAACCCGCATCTAACCCCACCCCGGGTCGGCAGGCTTCCCGCACCCCATGCGTGACCTCGCACCCCCTACAGGACCTCGTAGGGGGTGCGCGAACGGATAAGGGGTGCGGGAAGCGCGGTGCGGGGGTGGTTAGCTGCGGCGGAGGAAGCGGCGGCGGGGTTTGCGGTGGGATTCGGCGCGGTGGGCCAGCTCGGTGCTGTGTTCCTTGGCGCGGTCGGCGAGTTCGGCGGCGTGCTGGGAGGCCTCGGCGGCCAGGGCCCAGGCGCGGTCCCGGTTCGTGTCCGCCAGCTCGCGGCTGCGCTGCCGGGCGCGGCGGGCCAGCTTCCGCCCCCGCCGCCGAGTACGGGCAGTGAGATCCGCCCCCTGCTCCTGAGCCACCTCAGCCCACTCGGCCCCACGACCCTGCGCAACCTCCAGCAGTTCGGTCCCGCGGTCCTGCGCGGCTTCGAGCAGTTCGGTCCCACGGTGGCGCGCGGTCTCGGCCAAGTGCTTGCCGCGTTGCTGGCCGGTCTCGGCTAGGTGCTTGCCGCGTTGCTGGCCGGTCTCGGCTAGGTGCTTGCTGCGGTCCCTGCTGGTCTCGGCTAGGTGCTTGCTGCGGTCCCTGCTGGTCTCGGCTAGGTGCTTGCCGCGGTCCCTGCCGGTCTCGGCCAAGAGTTTGCTGCGAGCCCGAGCTGTCTCGGTCAACAGTTTGCCGCGGTCCCGTCCGGTGTCGGCGATGCGCATGCCACGCTGTCGACCGGTGTCGGTCAGCTGCCTGCGGCGATCGCGACCGGTCTCGGTGAAATCGGAACCGCGACGTCCGGTGCGGCCCTGTGCGGTTCGCGCCAGCTCGGCTCGGCGCCGCTCGGCCTTCGCCGCCCAGTCGGTGTCCGCACGCCGCCGCCGTGCCCGTTCCGCCAAGTCGCGCCCGCGGCGCCGCGCGGCTCGTGCCATCGCGCCGCCGCGCTTCTTGGCAAGATCGGCGTATTCACCCCCGCGATCCCGGGCGGTCTCGGCGTCGCTCCGCTGCCGCGCCCGCTCCGCCAAGTCACGCGCGCGGCGTCGCGCGGCTCGGGCTGCGGCCCCGCCGTGTTCCCTTGTGAGACCGGCGAATTCGCTGCCGCGATGCTGTGCGGTATCGGTCAGCTCGGCGCCCCGGTGCTTGGTCTTGTCGGCCAGGTCGGCGCCGCGGTGCCGTGCCTGCTCGGCCCAGTCGGCGCCGCGGTGTTCCGCCGCGTCGACCCATTCGCTGCCGCGGTGCTTCGCCGCCTGCGCCAGCTTCTCGGTGCGATGCTGCGTGGCCTCAGCGAGTTCGGCACCGTGTTGCTGCGCCGCTTCCGCCAGTGCTGAGCCGCGGCGCTGTGCGGCTTCGGCGAGTTCGGCGGCGTGGTGTTGAGCCCTGTCCGCCCAAGTGCTGGCGCGATGCTGTGCTGCCTCGGCCCACTCGCCCCCGTGATGTTCGCCGCGGTCTGCCCACATCTCCGTGCGGCGCCGCGCGGTATCGGCGAGTTCGGTGCCGTGCTGCTGTGCGGCTTCGACGAGGTCGGCGCCGCGGTGTTTGGCCGCCTCGGCGAGTTCCGCGCCGCGGTGTTCGGCGGTCTCGGCCCATTCGCGGACGTGGTGTTTGGTGCGGTCCGCGAGCTTCTCCGTGTGACGCTGTGCGGCCTCGGCGAGGTCGGCGGCGCGGTGTTGGGCTGCGTCGGCCAGTTCGGTGGTGTGGTGTTCGGCGGTTCGGGAGAGGTCGCGGGCGTGTGAAGCCTGGTGTTGCAGGCGCTCTCGCCATGACTCGCCGGCGCCGATGGGCAGGGCGGTGGCGGCGCGGTGGGCGGCGCGACGGCCGCGCCAGCCGAGCGACGGCTTGCCCTCGGTATCGGCCGCGGCGATCATCAGCCCGCCCAGCAGGCCGAGGTCCTTGAGGAAGGCGATGCGTTTGGCGGCGCGGCGGTCCGGGTCGGACTCGTTCCAGAAGTCCTGTTCGGTCACGGTGGCGGGAACGACCGTCACCGCCAGGACCAGCGCGGACAGCCGCGGCACCCGGCCCATCGCCAGCAGCACACCGGCCCCGACCTGGGTGGCGGCATTGACGCGCACCACCTGCCCCGGATCGCCGGGCAGCTTCGCGGCCAGTTGCGGTGACAGTTTCTGCTCGCCGCGCGCCACCAATGTCGCCGCGGCCTTCGTGCGCGGCTCGGGATGCATCAGCGTGTCGACCCCGTCGACGACGAAGGCGGTGGCCAACAGCGGGCGGGCAAGTCGGCGGATGATCATGACGAGAACCCTTTCCTCGAGGCTGTTCGGGCGGGTTCCCGCAGTTGTGCGGGTCAAACGCGGGCGGACCGGGGAGATACGCCGCGGATCCGGCTCAGGGCACGACGGTGACCGGCCAGCGCCCCGCCTTGACCAGCCGCACCGCGACCGAGCCCACCAGCCGGTGCCCGGCCTTCTCCGAGGCCCCGACGACCACCGCATCCGCCTTGAGTTCGTCTGCGGCACTGGCCAATCCGGCATACGGGTCACCGCGCCGGGTGAGGAATTTCCAGCGTGTCGCGTAGACGTCGCGGACGCGCTCGGCGTGCTCCTGGATCTGGCGGGCCAGATCGTCGGCCATCTCCGCGGTCACGCCCTGCACATCCGCGCCGTACGCGCCCGCCATCGCCATCCACGGCTGCACGTAAACCATTGCCAGCAGCGCGCTCTGGCGCCGGGCGAGCCCGGCGGCGTAGGCGGCGGCGCGCCAGGAGGCGTCGGATCCGTCGATGCCGACCATGATCACGTTCGGTCCGTCGGTGCCCAGTTCGAAGCCGGACGATGCGCTGGGCGCCCATTCCGGTGTTGTCTCCTCCGCCACGCTGTCGAGCGTAGAACAGGTCGGCACGCGCTCCCAGCCCTGATCCCGGCGCTGCGTGACCGAGTGCCCGAAAGTAGCCGGGCGCGGCCACGCGCCGAACAGGGCGACCTCCGGGTTAGTGTCGGGTTCATGACCGACCAGCGATCAATCGTCGTGATGGGCGTCTCGGGCGCCGGTAAGACGACCGTCGGTGAGCGGCTGGCCGCGGCGCTGGGCGTCGAGTACGCCGACGGCGACGACTTCCATCCCGCGGAGAACGTCGCCAAGATGTCGGCCGGAGTCCCGCTCGACGACGCGGACCGGTGGCCCTGGCTCGATGCGGTCGGCGCCTGGCTGGCCGAGCGGCCGGGCCGCGGTGTGGCCAGTTGCTCGGCGCTCAAACGCGAGTACCGCGACCGGCTGCGCGCCGCCGCGCCGACCGCGTTCTTCGTCGACCTCGAGGTCCCCTACGACGAACTGAAACGCCGGATGTCCGCGCGCACAGGCCATTTCATGCGGGCCCGGATGCTGGATTCGCAGCTGGCCATCCGTCAGCCACTGGCTCCCGGCGAGCCGGGTATCACCGTCGAGGGCGCCCGCCCGGTGCCCGATGTGGTGAAACAGATACTCGCCGAGCTGAATTCACCCGAGTGAGGGCGGGGGTCAATGCTCCAGCTTGCGCAGCAGATCCCGCAGCGCACGTAAGTCGGTGGGGGACAGGGTGGTCAGCGAGTCCGGGGCCGGATCCGGTGTCGCCAGGGCGTCGGCCAGGACCGCGCGCCCGGTCTCGGTGATCGACACCAGCTTCGAGCGCCGGTCCGCCGGATCGATCTCACGCACCACCAGCCCGCGCTCCTCGAGATCGTTGACGGTGACGGTGGTGGCGGGCGCGTCCATGGTGGCCGCGTGCGCCAGTTCCTTCACCGTCATCGGACCCGGGCGCAACCGCCGCAGCACCCGAATCCGGCTGAACGGCATGCCCGTTCGCTCGACGACCGCCCGCTTCCACTGATCGCGGGTATCCATCACCACGTGGGTGAGCAGCCGCCAGACCTCGTCGGCGGTGGGGACATCCGGCGGGGCGTTATCCGACACTGGCAGGAACCTTCTGTTCGAGCAATGGCGCGACCCGATCCCGGGACCGCTCGGCCCACCCGGTGTTGGCGGCGACGCCGAGAACGGCGATGCTCGCGGCGAGCCCGGCCAGCACCCACCACAGGCTCGCGCCGGTCAACAGGCCACACAATGCCACACCGATGCTGACGCCGACCTGGCGGCTGGTGGAGGCCAGCGCCGCGGCGGCACCGGCGCGATCGAGCGGCATCCCGCTCACGGCCGCGGTGGTGATCGGCGCGTTCACCATGCCGAACCCGATCCCGAACACCGCGAACATGATGATCAGCTCCCACACGGGAGTGCCGGAGTGCAGACCGGTCAGCAGCACGGCGGCGGCCGCCATGAACGTCCCGGCCACCAGCAGCGAGGGCCGCGTGCCGTACCGCCCGACCAGCCGCCCCGACAGCGGTGAGAAGATCAGCATGCCGATGGCCATCGGCAGGTACAGCAGCCCGGTGTGCACCGCCGAATAGTGCCGTGTGTCCTGCAGATACAGCGACGCGCTGAACAGGAAGGCGCCCAGCCCAGCGAAGGCGCACACCGCGATGACGGTGGCCGAGCTGAACGGCACGCTGCGGAAGAAGCGCAGGTCGATGAACGGCGACGGATGCCGCCACTCGTGGAAGACGAACGCCGCCAGCGCCACCGCCGTCACCGCGAACACCAGCGGCTGCCGCTCGATCAGTCCGAACACCAGCGTGAACAGCACGACGACGGCCAGCGCCTGCCCGATCCCGTCGATCCCGCGCATGGTCTGTGATTTCGTCTCCGGCACGTACACGGTGGTCAGCACGAGCGCGATCGCGCAGATCGGCAGGTTGATCCAGAACACCGACTGCCAGCCGAGGGTATCGATGAGCCCGCCGCCGACCATCGGCCCGAGCGCAGTGGAGATGCCGACGACCGCGCCCCACACCCCGACCGCGCGGGCCCGCTCGACCCGCCCGGTGAACACGGTGGTGATGATCGACATCGCCACCGGATTGAGCATGGATCCCCCGATGGCCTGCACGAACCGCGCGCCGATCAGCACCTCGACCGAGGGCGCCAGGCTGCACAGCAGCGACCCCACCGCGAAGGTGGACAGTCCGATGCGGAAGACCCGCTTGCGCCCGAACCGGTCCGCGGCCGCCCCGGACAGCATCAGCAGGCTGGCGAGGGTGAGGGTGTAGATGTCGATGATCCACTGCAGCCACGACAGCGACGCGTCCATCTCGGCGCGAATGGTGGGGATCGCGACGTCGACGATCGTCGCGTCCATGGACGAGATCAGCAGGCTCAGGCAACACGTCACCAGCACGATGGTCTTCCGGCGCGCGCTCAACCCCTCGGTAGTTGTAGGCACACAATGATTGTGAATTCACAACTATCTGCCGACAACCCCTGCCGCTGTGGGATGGGTCACCGGTATCCGGCTCGGTTGATCTCGATCGCGGCGGGTAGCACCGGGTTGTGAGCACGCTATGAGGAAGGGAGTCAGGTCATGGCACAACCGATCACCACGACCCTGGACACCGAGCAGCAGCGCATCGCGGGCGAGGCCCTGTGCGGCGCCGTCGTCGATCTGATCGACCTGACGCTGATCGCCAAACAGGCGCACTGGAACGTGCTCGGACCGCGCTTCCGGCCGGTGCATCTGGCCCTGGACGAACTGGTGACGGCGGCACGGAAGTTCACCGACGCCGCCGCCGAGCGGGCGGCCGCGATCGGGGTCAGCCCGGACGGGCGCGCCCGCACCGTCGCCGAGGAGACCTCCGCCGAGGGCTTCCCGGCGGGCTGGCAGCGTGACACCGACGTCGTCGAGGCGATCACCGGCAATCTCGCCGCGATCATCCGCCGCATGCGCGCCCGCATCGATGCCACCGACAAGGCGGACCCGGTCACCCAGGACCTGTTCCTGGACATCACCGCGCGACTCGAGCAACTGCACTGGATGTGGGAGGCCCAGCTGGCCTGAGATCACCGCGATGTCGGCAAAGCGCCATTAACAAGGTCGCGGTAGCGTGCCGGTCATGACGACCGACCGCAATACGGCGGCGCCGAGCGCGCCACCTCTCGCGACCGCGGGTGAGGAAGAGGGCTACAAGCGTGGCCTGAACCCGCGGACTATTCAGATGATCGCCATCGGCGGCGCGATCGGCACCGGCCTGTTCTACGGCGCGGGCGGCGCTATCGAGCAGGCGGGGCCCGCGCTGATTCTGTGTTATCTGGCTGCCGGTTTGGCGATCTTCGTGATCATGCGTGCCCTCGGCGAGCTGCTGACCTACCGTCCGGTGTCGGGCAGTTTCGCCGAGTACGCCAACGAGTTCCTGGGCCGGTTCGCCGGTTTCGTGACGGGGTGGACGTATTGGGCGGTGTGGGTGGCGACCTGCATGGCCGAGATCACGGTCGCGGGCAAGTATGTGAAGTACTGGTTCGCGGTGCCGGAGTGGCTGACGGCTTTGGTGGTGCTGGGTGTGTTGTTCGCGGCGAACTTGATCTCGGTGAGGATCTTCGGTGAGGGCGAGTTCTGGTTCTCCGCGATCAAGGTGACCGCGATCGTGGCGATGATCGTGATCGGTATCGGGGTGCTGGCGTTCGGGTTCGGGCACACCGATCATTCGTCGGTGACGAATCTGTGGGCCGAGGGTGGGGTGTTCCCGAACGGGTTCGGGCAGGCGATGCTGGCGTTGCAGATCGTGGTGTTCGCCTATGTCGGTGTGGAGTTGGTGGGTGTGACCGCGGGTGAGGCGGAGAATCCGCGTCAGACGTTGCGTAAGGCGATCAACACGTTGCCGCTGCGGATCGGGTTGTTCTATGTGGGTGCGTTGATCATCATCATGTCGGTGGTGAGCTGGACGCAGTTCCATGAGGGCCGTAGCCCGTTCGTGGAGGTGTTCTCGCAGATCGGGATTCCGGGCGCGGCCGGTTTGATCAACTTCGTGTTGCTGACCGCGGCGTTGTCGTCGTGTAACTCGGGTATCTACTCCACCGGGCGGATGCTGCGCAGCCTGTCGCTGCGTGAGGAGGCTCCGGCGGCGTTGTCGGGGTTGAGTAAGCGGCGGGTGCCGTATGCGGGGATCGTGGTGTCGGCGGCGATGATGGTGATCGGTGTGATCGTGAATGTGGTGTCGCCGGACAAGGCGTTCGCCTACATCACGTCGGTGTCGACGATGGGGATCATCTTCGTGTGGGGCATGATCCTGGTCTGCCACTTCCTGTACCGCGCCAAGGTGCGCCGCGGGGAACTCCCGGCCAGCGACTACCGGCTGCCGGGCGCGCCGGTGACCAGCGCGCTCGCATTGGGCCTGCTGGGCCTGGTCGTGGTGCTGCTGTTCTTCACCGACAGCGGCCGCACCGCACTCGTCGTCGGCGCGGTGTGGGCGGTGCTGGTGTGCGCGGGGTACCCGATCGTCAACCGCCTCGTCCACCGGCGCGAAACGGCAAGCGCCGCTTAGTATCTCGATGATCGGCCGGTGGCGCTCAGCCACCGGCCACCATCGAGCCGATGGCCAGGAAGGCCAGCGTCACCGTCATCAGGAACCAGCCCGCGCCCTGCCAGATCGGCCAGGCGCGGTGGTGTTTCCACGCGCGATAGGTGGTGATGAACGCGCCGACCGTTCCCGCCACCAGTACCGCTCCGGGTCCCGCGAGAATCGTTGCGCGCGAGGCGGTATCGCAGAACATCCCGGCCGCCGAGGCGCACGGCTCGCGCCGCCCGGCCCAGGCCGAGACCGCCGCACCCACCAGGACGGCGATCGCGAGCACGACGGCGACGTAGGCGGCGGCCCGGCGGAACATGCCGGGATCGTGCCAGCGCTTCTCGACATCGTCGATCATCCGTATCACCTCCTTACCGCCCGTGATTACCCGGTGCGGGGCGATGCATCCACCGATGCGGGAGAAAGATCGACGAGATTCTATGCGTATACGTATACTGTCAGTCATGTTCGATCCCTTCAGCCTCGCGGTCGGTGCCGGGCTGCTCGCTCTCGGCTGGGCCGTCGGCCGGATGAGCCGTCGCCGACGCGGCGACAAGCTGCCCGCGGCGTGCGGGTGCGGTCACGACCTGGCGCTGCACGATCGTGAATCCGGCAACTGCCACGCCGAGATCTTCCGCAAGACCGGCCACGGCCTGCGCGAGTGGGTGGGGTGCAACTGCCGCCGCTACACCGGACCGACCCCGCTCGACGAGGTGTTCACACCGCCGCTGCTACCGCCGGTCTCCTGAGCGGCCGAGCGCCGCGGCGATGCCGTCGAGCACGACATCGAGCCCGAAGCGGAAATCCGCGGCGGCCATATCGTGTCCCGGCTCGACCGATTCCGGAAAAGGGTTGGCGGCGAACAGTTTCGCGGACTCCGGGAAGCGCTCGGCATCGATGAGCCGTGCGAGTGCGGCGCCGTACTCGTGCTCGACATCGGCCTGGTCGCGCCCGCCGCGCGATACCAGCATCTGCTGCTCGGTCAGGCAGGCCTGGCGCACATAGCCGCCCAGCGGCATCAGCAGGCCCAGTTTGGTGCCCCAGTCCAGATCCGCGCCGCGCAGCGCCCGCAACTGCACCTCCATCCAGCCGATCATGTTGGGGCCCTGCGGCGGTCCGGCGATCGGCACGTGCAGCAGCCAGCCGCGGCGGGCGTAGCGTGCACGCAGCGCGAGGGCGCAGTCGGTGAGTGCCGCGCGCCACTGCCCGGGCGCGCGGCGGATATCGGGCGGCGCGTCGATCGCCTCGTCGGCCATCAACTCGAGTAGCTGCTCCTTCGAGCCGACGTGACGGTACAGCGCCATCTTGGTGAAACCCAGTGTCTGCGCGACCTTTTCGAGGGTCACCGCCGCCAGCCCGTGCCGGTCGGCCAGCTCGATCGCGGCCGCGACGACCTGATTCACGTCCAGGACCGGCGGGCGCCCGGGCCGCTGGGGGATGGGCAGGCGCCACAGCCGCGCCAGTTCGGCCGGGATCGTCCGCTCGCTCACCGTTGATCTCCTCGCATCGGGATCCATCTTGGCATCGGCCGCGCTCCCGATATAGTATCCAACCGAAAGTATCCAGCGGATATTAACTGCCGCGGCCGGTCCGGTGAGAGGTAGATCAATGACTGACCAGCGCATTCACGATGTCGATGCGCTGCGCGGATTCGCGTTGCTCGGCATCTTCCTGGTGAACATCACCTTCATGGCCTCGGGATATCCCGGGAATCTGGTCGACGATCCGGCGTACTCGAGCGCGCTGGACGACGCCGTGCGCGGCGCGATCGAACTGCTGGCGAGCATGAAGTTCTACCTGCTGTTCTCGTTCCTGTTCGGCTACAGCTTCACCCTGCAGATGTCGGCCGCCGCGCGGGCCGAGGCCGCCTTCCGGCCGCGCATCCTGCGCCGCATCGCCGGGCTGTTCGCATTCGGGGTGCTGCACACGGTGTTCGTCTACGGCGGCGACATCCTCGCCACCTACGCCGTCGCCTGCCTGATCCTGCTGGCGCTGCGCGGTACCGGGGACCGCACCGCGATCCGGATCGCCTGCTGGATCTACGGCGTCGTCGTGCTGGGCACCGCGGCCACCGGGCTCCTCGTCGATACCTCGTCGTTCCTGCCGTCGGCCGATCAGGCCCGCGCCAGCGCGGCCGAGCAGACGCAGGCGCTGCTGGGCGGCTGGGCCGACATCATCGGCCACAACCTCGCGGGACTGCCCCTGCTGCTGATGCAGTCGCTGACCCTGCAGGGCCCGACGGCGCTGGCGATGTTCCTGCTCGGCATGGTCGCCGGGCGGCGCGGACTGCTGGCCCGCGTGCGCGGCGACGAGCCGGTGCTGCGCCGGATGCAGTGGATCGGCTTCCCGCTGGGGCTGGCCGGTGGCCTCGTGTACGCGCTGGGCGGCGGACCGTCGAGCACGCTCGCCGCGGCGGCGGGGATCGCGAGCGCACCGCTGCTGTCGGCGGCCTATGTGGCGACACTGCTGCGGGCGATGCACCACCCGCGCGGTGGACGGCTGCGGCGCGCGCTCGCACCGGCCGGGCGCATCGCCCTGACGAACTATCTCGGGCAGTCGGTGATCGGCCTGCTCATTTTCACCGGAATCGGCTTGGGCGCAGCGGGTTCGGTATCGCCTCCGGGGCTGCTGGTGCTGGCGTTCGCGATCTTCGGTGCGCAACTGGTGCTCAGTGCGCTGTGGCTGCGCCGCTTCCGCTACGGTCCGGCCGAATGGGTGCTGCGCTGGATCACCATCGGCCACCGTCCCGCGCTGCGCGAGCGCTCACCTGCCGTCTCGGCGTAGGACGGGACGGCGAAACACGCTGGGGTGTCGCGAGATTGCGCGGGCCGCGTGGCGCTCGGGGCGGTATGTCCGGATGCTCCCGCGGCGCGCGCCAGGTAGGTTGTCGACCATGCGTACCGAGGGAGATGCCTGGGATATCACGACCGGGGTCGGGTCTACCGCGCTGTTCGTCGCCGCCGCGCGAGCGCTGGGCGGTGATCAGGAACAGGCCCTGGCGGAGGATCCGTTCGCCGAGGACTTTCTGCGCGCCGCCGGGGACGAGTGGGCGGCGTTACTCGACGGGGAGGCGCCCGAGCACCCCCTCACCGCGACCGAATTCGGCCGCGACTTCCAGGAATTCCAGGTCGCCCGCACCAAGTACTTCGACGACTACTTCCGCGACGCGACGGCCGCCGAGGTGCGGCAGGTGGTGATCCTGGCCGCCGGACTGGACGCCCGCGCCTACCGCCTGCCCTGGCCCGACGGCACCGTCGTCTATGAGCTCGACCGTCCGCAGGTGCTGGAATTCAAGCGCAACGTGCTGGCGGACAACGGCGACAAGCCGCGCACCGACCGGCGCGAGGTGCCGGTGGATCTGCGCGAGGATTGGCCGCGGGCCCTGCGCGAGAGCGGATTCGATCCGTCGGCGCCCACGGCCTGGCTGGCCGAGGGGCTGCTCATCTATCTGCCCGCCGCCGCGGTGGAGCAGCTGTTCGAGACGATCGAATCGCTGAGCGCGCCGGGCAGCCGGGTGGCCATCGAGCAGATGGATCCGCTGCCGGAGGAGGCCGCCGCGGCGCTGGCCGAGAATTCCGGCGAGGCGGACGCCGCGCGCAACGAGTGGCTCGGCCTGATCTACAACGAGCCGCGCAGCGAGGCCGCCGGTTGGTTTACCGCCCGCGGCTGGACCGCCGAGCGCGTCGACGTCCCGGATTACCTGCGCGCCCACGGTCGCCCGGCGCCGGGCGGCTCCGACGGGTCGATCTCGAATCTGATCAGTCTCGTGACCGCGGTGCGTCCCTGACACCGGCCCGATCGAAGATGTCGAACCCGATCGCCACGGCGGCCTCGCCGCACTGAGCGTCGGTGAGATCCAGGTCGCCCATCAGGCCCACGCTCCAGGACACCGCCGCGAGGGCCTGGCGGGCGTGGAACACCGCCATCGGCGCGTGATCGGGCTCGGTCATGGCCTCGGCGACCGCGCGGAACTGGTAGCGCAGGCCCGCTCCCACGCCCAGGCGGCGGAAGGCGGCCTGGTTCTCGTACATGAAGCGGGTCATATCGCGGCCGGTGTCGTGCAGGACGGCGGCGTAGCGGCGCAGGATCTCCCGGCCGGTGGTCCGCCCCGGCGGCTGGGTGGCGGCCCAGGCCAGGATCTCGTCGACGCCCGCGCGCAGGTCGTCGGCGAGGCTGACGACGATGTCCTCCTTGGCCGGAAAGTGGTAGTAGACGGCGGCCTTGGTGATGCCGAGGCGTTCGGCGATCTCCCGGATCGACGTGCGCTCGTAGCCCTGGGCGGAGAACAGTTCCATCGCCACCGAGCGGATCCTGTCCCGGGTGTCGGTGCGCCGACCTGCCACCTGCCGCCTCCACTTCCGCATCTGCCGACCGGTCGGCACGAGCCTAGCGCCCGCGGCGCCGGAGGGCGGCCGAGGTGCGGGTGTGGTTCGAAAACTACTGTCCGAGAATCGAATTCATGATGGTGCCCGCGCTGGTCGCGAGGACGCCGCCGATCAGCGCCCCGGCCACCATCTTCGGCGATTCCAGTCGCCCGCCGCTCCACTTCTCCCAGCCGAACCTGCCCCCGGCGTAGATGATCGCCGTGGTGCCGGACAGCAGGACGAACCACGTGAAGTAGCGGACCAGCTTCAGGATCTTGTCGGCGGCCGGAGGTGTCTCCGGCGTCGGGTTCATCACCTGAGCCAGGAGGATCTCATGTGCGGCTTGGAGGATCATGATGCGCTCGTTCCGCGCGACGGCAGTCGTCCCCTCCATGGTAGATCTCGATCGGAGGACTCGGACCCCACGGATCCCTTGCCCGCGCGCATCTTTCGCGTTCAGCGGGCTTGACGGCGGCTACTCGTCGTCGAGACCCGCGGAGAGATATGCGGCCGCGGCAACCCACTGCCTGCAGCCGACATGGCGATCGTGTGCGCGCAGGATGGTGCGGGCCCTGCGGTAGCTGAGATCGCGAGGTTCGTCGGCGCAGTCGTCGAAGCTATCTGAGCCGGTCGCGGATGCGCAGGTACCGGAATACTGCAATAGCTGGTTCATGGGCTGCCTCAGGCCGTTCGCGGAGGGTCGTCTAGCGACGCTGGCGCGGGCTTTCCGAACGATCCGGCGCTATCCGGGCCATTCTCGTCAAGAGCGAGTTTAGGCCGCTGCGTCGTGCAGATGCAAGTACATCTGCACGGTCGAATTCCGGGTGAAGGGAGAAACAGACTGGTCGGATGAGAAAGTCCGCCCTGTTCCCGGCGACGCGCGAGGATGACGGGTCAAGATCAAAGCCATTGCCGCTCTTACGGTTCCGCTACATCGGAGGGGTCGATAGCTGGCAACTGGCGTGCTATCGTCTGAGTGTCGGTTTCAACTGTAAGAACATTTGCGCGAACATATGCAAGCACCGGCCCCCCGCGCCAGGCGGCGGGGCCGCCACCACCGAGCAGGGAGACACCCATGTACGAAACAAACGCGATTGGGGCCGTGGGGGGCCGTTGCGTCTCACCAGCCGGCTTGCCGAGGTTCCGGGTCGAACTGGATTCGCTCGGCATCTACCCGCCACCCGAAGAGGGAAATGCGGACTAGACGAGTCACGAGGGTCACAT
>NZ_JARWQD010000374.1 GCF_029869545.1 Nocardia wallacei
GCCCAACTCCGAGAGCGGGGCATTACGGTGGGACACGAAGACCTCCGGCAGTGAATGAGTTCCTAGACAGCTCTCACTTCACTCGGAGGTCTTCGCCATGTCAGCTCGCCACGCCGTCACCAACGTCCGTGGTCAGTACACCTAGGTCATGCCCGGGTCTGGTTTACCGGCTTGCGTTCCAGGCCCTTGCGGTCGTAGAAGCGGGTGATCACCAGGCCGAGGGTGACGCCGATGGCCAGGCCCAGCACCGCCATCCAGACGCCGCGCGTCATTCCGGCGGCGCCGTTGCCGTTGAAGTACAGCAGGGAGCGCACGCCCAGGAACACCTGGTGCATCGGTTCGAATTCGGCCAGCCAGGCGAAATACTTCGGCGTCGCCTCGATCGGCACCGTGCCGCCGGAGGACGGCAGGCCGAGGATGACGAAGATGATCAGGTTGACGATCAGACCCGAGGTCCCGATCGCGGCGAGCACCGACGTACAGGTGAAGCCGACGGCGATCATGACGAAGGCCCCGTAGAGATACAGCGCCAGCGGTTTGTCGATCGGCATCCCCAGTGCCTTGCCGATGCCCAGCAGCGCCGCGGAGACGATCACCGCCATGGCGGTCACGGCCGACCACTTGATCAGCAGCGTCGTGGTGCGGGAGATCGGGGCGCGCGGAAAGTGCAGGTACCACGGGCCCCATTCGGTCGGCAGGAAGCCCAGGGACGCATCGATGAGCTGGTGGATGATCATGGCGCCGACCATCCCGACCAGCAGGAGCAACAGGCTGTAGAAGAACGCGGTGAGCCCCTCGCCCGAGCCGCCCGGCAGCGGACGGAACTGCTCGACCACGATGTTCAGCGGGCGTTCCAGCGTGATCCGGGCGGCACCGGACAGTTCGGGCGGCGGCGCCCCACCGGGTGGCGTCTGTAGCTGGGCCTGCACCTGCTCTGTCAGCTGCTTGCCGACCTGCGCCTGCACCTGGGTGAGTGCCTCCTCGCCGAACCGCTCCAGGATGGCGGTCGCGAAGGCGCCGGTGCGGGGGTTGGTCTGCAGGGTGATCACGGGCTGTTCGATATCCCCGGGCACGATGCTGCCGACGCCGAGGATGCCGAGCCGCTTGGAGAAGTCGCTGGGGATGTAGATGGTGCCGTACACCTGCGCCGACTGCATCGCGAGCTGGGCCTCGCTCGGGCCCACCACCCGCAGATCGATCTTGTCGGCGGGCACCGCCTGCTGCAGTCCCTGGGCGACCTGCTCGCCGAAATTGACGACCTTCTCCTGGCCGGGCGGGCCGAGCTTGTCGCCGACGTCCTGGTTGACCAGCGCCACCGGAAAGTCGTGCAGATTCTCTTCGGGATCGACGACGTAGTCGAGATACATGACGCCCAGCAGCGACGCCAGCAGCGTCATCACGATCACCGGGAATGCCCACCTGAGCGGGGTCAGGTGTCGCCGGGGAGGACTCACTTCCGAACCGTCGGTCGTCGCCACGGTCGAACGGTAGCAGCAACCGTCCCGCCAACCGAGCGATCCCGCGCGAGGTTTCGCTCGAATGACCCGTAGACTGATCAGTGCCCCCCGCCCGCCGAACAGGGAGCAAACGGTGACCCTGCCTCCACCCCCTCCGGACCAGCCCGAGAACGAACCGCGCGAGGAGTGTGGCGTCTTCGGAGTGTGGGCGCCCGGCGAGGATGTATCCAAGCTCACCTACTACGGTCTGTACGCGCTGCAGCACCGCGGCCAGGAGGCCGCGGGCATCGCCGTGGCCGACGGCTCGCAGGTGCTGGTGTTCAAGGACCTCGGCCTGGTCAGCCAGGTATTCGACGAACAGACCCTGGCCGCCATGCCCGGCCACGTCGCCATCGGCCACTGCCGCTACTCCACCACCGGCTCGGTCACCTGGGAGAATGCCCAGCCGATCTTCCGGACCACGGCCGTCGGCACGGGACTTGCGCTGGGGCACAACGGAAATCTGGTCAACACCGCCGAACTGGCCACCCGGGTCCGCGAACTCGGGCTGATCGGCGGCCGACTATCCGGCGGCTCGATGTCGGCCACCTCCGACTCCGACGTGATGACCGCGCTCCTCGCGCACGCCGCCGCCGACAAGAGCATCGAGCAGGCCGCGATGGAGCTGCTGCCGACACTGCGCGGCGCCTTCTGCCTGACCTTCATGGACGAGCACACCCTCTACGCCGCGCGCGACCCGCACGGCGTGCGCCCGCTGTGCCTGGGTCGGCTCGACCGCGGCTGGGTGGTTGCCAGCGAAACCGCCGCACTCGACATCGTCGGCGCCTCGTTCGTCCGCGATATCGAGCCTGGCGAACTGCTGGCGATCGATGCCGACGGCGTCCGCTCGCTGCGCTTCGCCAATCCCGAGCCCAAGGGCTGCGTCTTCGAGTACGTCTACCTGGCCCGGCCCGACAGCGCGATCGCGGGCCGCTCGGTGCACGGCACCCGCGTCGAGATCGGGCGCCGCCTGGCCAAGGAGCATCCGGTCGACGCCGATCTGGTGATCCCGGTGCCGGAATCGGGCACCCCGGCGGCGGTCGGGTACGCGCAGGGTTCGGACATCCCCTACGGCCAGGGCCTGATGAAGAACGCCTACGTGGGCCGCACCTTCATACAGCCCAGTCAGACCATCCGCCAGCTCGGGATCCGGCTGAAGCTGAACCCGCTGCGCGAGGTGATCCGCGGCAAGCGGCTGATCGTCGTCGACGATTCGATCGTGCGCGGCAACACCCAGCGCGCGCTGATCCGGATGCTGCGGGAGGCGGGCGCGCTGGAGATCCACGTCCGCATCGCCTCGCCGCCGGTGAAGTGGCCCTGCTTCTACGGCATCGACTTCGCCTCCCGGGCGGAGCTGATCGCCAACGGCGCCGGTCCGGACGACACCGAATCGCTCGACGAGATGGTGGAGAACGTCCGGCGGTCCATCGGCGCCGACTCCCTCGGCTACATCTCGCTGGAGGGCATGATCGCCGCCACCGAGCAGCCCCGGTCGCGGCTGTGCAGCGCCTGCTTCGACGGCAACTACCCGATTCCGCTGCCCACCGAGGCCGCGATCGGGAAGAATGTGCTGGAGGGCATCCTCGGCGGCAAGAGCCAGTCGGAACTGTTGGGCGACAACGCGAATGCGAGCGCGCTCAGTCGGCCCTGACGAATCTCGTCACCGATCGTGTCTGCAACATAGTTGCGCTCACTCCCGACAGGCGTCCGGCCCCGGGATTGCGCAGCTTGCAATAGATCCGGTAGCCCCGCCCCGGCGCCGACGCTTTTTGGACTCACGACCATTAATTGTTGCGAAACGCAACATATTTGCAACGGCCCGGCGGTACTGTCCCCGCCATACCGAAGTTCACCGCGTACGCACCCGGCCTGTGATCCAGGCCCCGGGCGCGGCCGCGTTGCGAGATGAGGACAGTCATGCGGTTTTCGGCTTCACCGGCGTCGGCGGCTCGAAGGAGTCGCGTGCCGGGCAGGGTGAAAAGTGTTGCGGCAGTGGGAATGGCGGGCCTGGCGCTGCTGGCGGTGGCGGGGTGCGGATCCGGTCGCACCGGCGGTGGCGGTGACGGCGGACTGGTGATCGGTACCACGGACAAGATCTTCGCGCTGGATCCGGTGGCCGCCTACGACCAGGGCTCCTACGTCCCCGAGACCCAGATCTTCCAGCACGTCATGAATTTCGCGCCCGGCCAGACCAAGCCGGAGCCCGACGCCGCGGAGAAGTGCGATTTCACCCAGCCCACCGTGTACACCTGCACGCTGAAGAAGGGCCTGAAGTTCGCCAACGGGAATCCGTTGACCGCCAGGAGCGTCAAGTTCTCCTTCGACCGCATGGTCGAGATCAACGATCCGAACGGTCCGGCCGCGCTGCTGACCCACCTGGATCGCACCGAGGTGGTCGACGACTACACGGTGACCTTCACGTTGAAGAACGCCAACGACCAGACCTTCCCGTCGATCCTGGCGACCCAGGCGGGTCCGATCGTCGACGAGGCCGTGTTCTCGCCCGACAAGCTCGTCGACGACGACTCGGTCGTGCGGGCCAAGGGCTACTCCGGGCCCTACACGATCACCAGTTACGACAAGAACAAACTCGTTGAGTACCAGGCGAATCCGGACTACAACGGCATCCTCGGCAAGCCGAAGACCAGCTCGGTGTCGACGAAGTACTACGCCAGCAGCGAGAACCTGAAGCTCGACATCCAGAACGGCAACATCGACGTCGCCTACCGCAGCCTGAGCCCCACCGATATGGAGTCGTTGCGCGGCAGCGACAAGGTGTCGGTGCACGAGGGCCTCGGCGGCGAACTGCGCTACATCGTGTTCAACATGAACACCATGCCCGGCGGCACGCCGGAGCAGAAGCTCGCGATCCGCAAGGCCATGGCCTCCAGCGTCGACCGCGACGCGCTGTCGAGGGATGTGTACAAGGGCACCTACACGCCCGCGTATTCGCCTGTCCCGCAGGGATTCATCGGCGCGACCGAGCCGTTCAAGGACATCTACGGCGCCAAGCCGAACAAGGAGCAGGCGGCGAAGTTCCTCGCCGACGCGGGCGTCGCGACGCCGGTCGAGATCAACCTCCAGTACAACCCCGACCACTACGGCGGCTCCAGCTCCGAGGAGTATGCGGCGATCAAGAGCCAGCTGGATGCCACCGGCCTGTTCAAGATCAACCTACAGTCCACCGAGTGGGTGACCTACCAGCACGAGCGGGCGCGCGACGGCTACCCGGTGTATCAGCTGGGCTGGTTCCCGGACTATCCGGATCCCGACGACTACCTGACCCCGTTCTTCGCGCCGAACAACTTCCTGCAGAACCACTTCGAGGACCCGGCCATCACCGCCCAGCTGACCGCGGAGGTGACCGAGCCCGACGAGGCCAAGCGGGTGAAGATCCTCGAACAGGTGCAGCGCGACCTGGCCCAGCAGCACATCTCGACGCTGCCGCTGCTGTCCGGTAAGCAGATCGCGATCACCACCAAGGGCGTCCAGGGCACCGAGACGACCCTCGATCCGTCCACCAAGTTCCGCTACAGCGTGCTGAGCAAGTGACGGCCGTGGTGACCGAGCAGGAGCCGCCCGCACCGGCTCCTGCTCCCCGGAATGCGCAGCGCCGCAGCCGATCCCGCTACGGGGTGCTGCTGCGCTACCTGGGCGTGCGGCTGCTGCTGATCGTGCCGACGGCATGGATCCTGGTGACGGTCGTGTTCTTCCTGATGCGGGTCGTGGGCGATCCGATCAGCGCCGCACTGGGCGGGCGGCTGCCACCGGACCAGATCGAGGCCCGCAAGGAGGCCGCGGGGCTCAATCGGCCTGTGCTGAGCCAGTATTGGGACTATCTGACCGGACTGGTGCGCGGCGACTTCGGCCGCTCCACCGACAACCGGGCCATCAGCGACATCATCGCCAGCTACGGCGCGGCGACGCTGGAACTGGTGTTCTGGGCGCTGCTGGTGGCCTTCCTGGTCGGAGTTCCCCTGGGCCGCTACGCAGCCCGGCGCCGCGACAAGGCCGCCGATGTCGGGTTGCGGCTGTTCGGCATCCTGGTCTACGCGGCCCCGGTGTTCTTCGTCGGCCTGCTGCTGAAGCTGATCTTCGCCGTGCAGCTGGGCTGGCTGCCGGTGGCCGGGCGGGCCAGCACCAATGTCGAGCTGGCGCTGCAGCACGTCTCGCCGAAGACCAACATCCTCACCATCGACGCAATCCTCTACGGCGACATGGGATATCTGGCCGACGTGCTGGAGCACGCCATCCTGCCCGCGATCGCCCTGGGCCTGCTCACCGCGGGCATCTTCCTGCGGCTGGTGCGGATCAACCTGATCCAGACCCTGCACAGCGATTTCGTCGACGCGGCGCGGGCGCGCGGGCTCACCGAGCGGGTGGTGGTCGGGCGACACGCGTTCCGCAACGCCATGATTCCGATCGTCACGGTGATGGGCATGCAGATCGCCATGATGCTGGGCGGGGCGGTGCTCACCGAGATCACCTTCGAATGGAAGGGCCTGGGCTACCAGCTCGCGAGCTATCTGCAGGCCCGCGATTTCGTTGCGGTGCAAGGGATCGTGGCCTTCCTGGCGCTGGTGGTGGCGGTGACGAGCTTCCTCGTCGACGTCGTCGTGGCGCTGATCGATCCGAGGGTGAGGTTCTAGATGACCGCACCTGAACTGCTGGCGGAACCCGTCGTCGTTCCGCCCGGACCGCTCCGGGGCATTCCCGGCCTGCGACTGTTCTCGATGACCTCGGGACTGCAGCGGGTGACGCTGATCTTCGGTCTCGCGCTCATCGGGATGTTCGTGCTCGTGGCGCTGTTCGCGCCGCTGATCGCGCCCTACGGCTTCGCCCAGATCTCCTCGGACGGAGTCGATTTCGCCCGGCAGCAGGCGCCCTCGGCGGAGCACTGGTTCGGCACCTCGGTGCGCGGGGAGGACGTATTCTCCCGCGTGCTGTTCGGCGCGCGCACCGCGCTGTGGGTCATCGCCGTATCGCTGGTGCTGTCGCTGTTCGTCGGCGTCCCATTGGGTTTGGTGTCCGGGTACGTCGGGCGCTGGGTCGATCGGGTGCTGACGCTGTTCATGGATGCCATGTACGCGTTCCCCACGCTGCTGCTGGCGATCGTGGTGTCGATCGTGGTGGCCGGGGGCAATTCGTCGAGCTTCGGCGGGGTGCTGTCGGCGGCCGTGGCGATCACGGTGATCTTCGTGCCGCAGTACTTCCGGGTGGTGCGCAACGCGACGCTCGCGGTGAAGACCGAACCCTATGTCGATGCCGCCCGGGTGACCGGGGCGCCGGTCGGGCGCATCCTGTTCCGGCACATCTTCCCCAATGTCACCCAGTCGCTGCCGGTGATCATCACGCTCAACGGGTCCGAGGCCATCCTGACCCTCGCCGCCCTGGGCTTCCTCGGCTACGGCATCGAGCCCACCCAGGCCGCCGAATGGGGCTACGACCTGAACAAGGCGCTGGCCGACGTGTCCAACGGGATCTGGTGGACCGGTGTATTCCCCGGTGTCGCCATCGTTTTGGTGGTACTCGGCATGACGCTGGTGGGGGAGAGCCTCAACGAGGTGCTCAACCCGCTGCTGCGCACCCGTCGCGCGGCCATCGCCGCCGCACCGAAGGAGGCCACCGGTGACTGAGATCGTGGATCGCCCGGCCGCACTGGCCATCGAGTCGCTGTCGGTCACCTTCGCCACCGACGCGGGCCCGGTGAACGCGGTATGCGATGTGTCCTACGAGGTGTTCCCCGGCGAGGTGCTCGCCATCGTCGGGGAGTCCGGATCGGGCAAGTCGGTGAGTTCCCGCACCGCGATCGGCCTGCTGCCCTCGACCGCGCGGGTCACCGGCCTGGTCACGGTCGGCACCGACAAGATCACGTCGATGACCGAGAAGCAGCTGACCGCGCTGCGCGGCGGCGAGATCTCGATGATCTTCCAGGAGCCGGGCGCCGCCCTGGACCCGCTGTTCACCGTCGGCTACCAGCTCACCGAAGCCCTTCGCGCGCACCATCGTTCGAGCCGCAAACAGGCCCGCGCCCGCGCGGTCGAACTGCTGCGCACGGTCGGGCTGCCCGATCCGGAACATCGCGTCGACTACTACCCGCATCAGCTGTCCGGCGGGCAGAAGCAGCGCGTGATGATCGCCATCGCGATCGCCTGCGAGCCGAAGGTGATCATCGCCGACGAGCCGACTACCGCCCTGGACGTCACCGTGCAGGCCGAAATCCTGGAACTGCTGCGGGATCTGCGCGATCGCATCGGCAGCGCCATCGTGCTGATCACGCACAACATGGGCGTGGTCGCCGACCTCGCCGACCGGGTGGTGGTGATGCGCGCCGGGCGCGTGGTCGAAACCGCACCGGTCGACGATCTGTTCGCCGCGCCCCAGCAGCAGTACACCCGGGACCTGCTCGCCGCGGTGCCGCACCTGGGTGTCGGTCTGCGACCGACCTCCGGGCCGGTGTCACCCGGTGCGCCACAGGTGGATTCGGAGGCGCCCACGAGCGTGTCCGAACGACCCGCCGCCGAGGACGCCGAGCCGCCGGAGACGGTGCTCGAGGTGACCGACCTCGTGGTGGAGTTTCCCGGGGCGCTCGGCCGACCTGCCTTCCGGGCGGTGGACGAGGTCAGCCTGGCCATCGGGCGCGCCGAAACCCTCGGCCTGGTGGGTGAATCCGGTTCGGGCAAGACCACGATCGGCCGGTGCGTCGCGGCGCTGCAACGGCCGTCGTCGGGAACGATCGCGATGCTCGGCACTCGCGTGACGGGCCTGTCCGAACGGCGGCTCCGACCGCTGCGCAAGCGACTGGGATTCGTATTCCAGGATCCCGCAACGTCGTTGAACCCCCGGCTGACCGTCGGGCAGTGCGTCGCCGAACCGCTGGTGGTGCACCGCGCGGCGACCGGGGAGACGATGCGGGCGCGGGTACGCAAACTCCTCGACGACGTGCAACTGCCCGCGGGCACCGAACAGCGCTACCCGCACGAGCTTTCGGGCGGGCAGCGACAGCGGGCGAGCCTGGCCCGCGCGCTGGTGCTCAACCCCGACCTGCTCATCGCCGACGAGCCGACCAGCGCGCTGGACGTCTCGGTGCAGGCACGGGTGCTCGAGCTGTTCGCCGAACTGCAGCGGGAGTTCGGCTGGGCCTGCCTGTTCATCAGCCACGACCTCGCCGTGGTGGACCAGCTGGCCGACCGAATCGCCGTGCTGTGCAACGGTTCCGTGGTCGAACAGGGCACCCGCGACGAGATCCTGCGCCACCCCACCCAGGAATACACGCAGCGCCTGGTGGCCGCGGTCCCCGTTCCGGACCCGGTCGAACAACGTCGGCGCCGCGCCGCCACCGCGGCACTTTTCGCCACGGACCACAGCGGGTAATCCCGAGCCGGGTTGTGTCGCCGCGCCGTGTCGGGGGCGAGCCGACGAACTGGCGCCACAACCCTAGGCGAGCACCCGGCCGGTCGGTGCCGGACGGTCGATCGGGTGCTCGCTGCCTGGGTTTTTGGCCTCCGCTTCGCTCCGGCGGGTTTTCGGCGCCTGGGAGTCTCGAGTTTCGAGGGCCGCTGCTCGCTCCTTCGTCGCATGCGCAGCGACCCTCGAAACTCGAGACGCGCCGAAAACCTCCCAGGTGTAGTCGTCAGGCTGTCGCTTCGCGGCCGGGGTTGGGAGCGTGGGGAGTTGCGAGAGCACGGAGACGCTCTGCCGTGGAGGCTTAGCTTCGGCTCGCTCCTGCGTCGCATTGCGCTGGGGGCTGCGTGGCTCGCTCCTGCGTCGGATTGCGCTGGGCTGCTTGGCTCGGTCCTGCGTCGGATTGCGCCGGGGCGGGTTTGGGGTGGGGGCGATACCTGAAGGTGGGTGGGTTTTCTGTGTTTGGGTGGGTGTGTCGTTTGGGGGCGCGCCAATGTTGTGAGCAATGTCACTGTTTGGATGTGGGGGTGGGTTTCTTGGGGATGGGGGTGTTGCTGGAAGGTGGGGGTGGGGTGGGTTTGTTCGGATTGGGTCGGGGGTGGGGGGGATCGTGGTGGGTGTTACTGCTGGTCGGATGACCTTATGGGTGGGGGGTTTGGTTGAAAATTTGATTGGCTGGGGGTTCGCGGAGGGGGTGGTGCGGTCGTTTTGCCAAGGCAATATGCTGTCAGTAACAAACCTGATGGCTGTTTCTCTGCCTCCTTACGGACTTGGAGGTCTGATCCAGCTGGATTTCCAAGACCAATTCTGATAGCAAGGGGCTATGGACCCGCATTTGCGCGACCTGCGGTATTTCGTCGCCGTCGCTGAGGAACTGCACTTCACCAATGCCGCTCAGCGGTTGCACATCGCTCAACCGACGCTCTCGCGGCAGATCCGCCAGCTCGAGCGGCAGCTCGACGTGGTGTTGTTCGACCGGAACCAGCGCAGTGTCGCGCTGACCGTGGCGGGTAAGGAACTGCTCGAGGGTGCGCGCAAGATCCTCGAGCTGTGGGAGGTCACCAATGTCGCCCTGCAGGAGGCGGGCGAGGTGCTGCGGGTCGGGATCCAGAGCTCGATCGGCCGCGGCCTGATCGCCGACCTGGAGAGCGCCAGCGGGCATCGGCTCGCGCTGCACTCCGCATCGTGGACCGACCCTTCCAGCGGCCTGGCGGGGCGCCAGGCCGACCTGGCGCTGATGTGGCTGCCCGTGCCCGACACCGGACGCTACCGCTGGCAGGTGCTGCGCACCGAGCCGCGCTGGGTGCTGCTGCCGGAGAATCATCCGCTGGCCGAGCGGGAGGCCATCGAATTCGCCGATCTGGCCGACGAGCCCTTCATCGCGATGCCGCCGGAAGCCGGTGCCGCCCGGGACTTCTGGCTCGGCAACGACGCGCGCGGCGCCCGGCAGCCGAAGATCGGCGGTGAGGCCGCGACGGCCGAGGAGCGCCTGGAGGCGGTCAGCCTCGGACTGGGCGTATGCCTGCTGGCCGAGAACAACGTCCCGATGTACCGGTGGCCCGGACTGGCCGCGCGGCCGGTGACGGGACTGCCGCCGTGCGAGCTGGCCGTGGCGTGGCGGGCCGACGACGATCGCCCCACCATCCTCGATTTCGCCAACCGGGTCATCGCCGGTGGATTCGGCACCCCGGAGTCCGCTCAGGACTGATCGGCGACCCTCCGCCACGGGCGTGCGGCCTCGAGCTGTGCGGCCAGCCGCAGCAGCGTCGACTCGCTGCCGGGCGGCCCGGCGAGCTGTGCGGCCAGCGGCGTCCCGGTGCGCGGGTGCATACCCATCGGAACGCTGAGGGCGGGCCAGCCGACCAGATTCCACAGCGGCGTGAACGGGGCGAACCGCGCACTGGCCCGGACGTTGGCCAGCCAGCCCCGGCGATGCCAATCCTTCGCCTGCGGGGGCGGCGCGGCCAGGGTCGGGGTGATCACGACATCGTGCTGATCGAAGAAGTCCAGCAGCCGGGTCTCGATGCGATCGATCTGGCTCGGGCGGACGAGCCCGGAGCGCAGCACCGCGCGCCCCAGCGCCAGATGCTGCCGCGTGCGCGGCTGTAGTCGCTGCGGATGCGGGACCGCCGCACCCTCGCGCACCGGATTGGACAGCCAGCGCAGCGCCAGCGCGGCGAGCACGCCCGCATAGGGCAGCCGCGCCTGCGACACCGTGTGCCCGGCCGCGGCGGCGGTCTCCGCCGCCGTGCGGGCCGCACCCGACCAGTGGCGGTCCACACGCGGCAGCGGCGAGAGCGCCGTGACGTCCAGGCCGATGCGCAACGGCGCCGGTGGATCCAGATCGGCGAGCGCGGGCCGGTTCGCCAGCACCGACAGCACCAGGGCCGCGTCGGCGACCGTGGTGGCCAGCACCCCGTTCTCCGTCATGCCGCCCCAGGAGTCGAGGCCGACCTCGGCGGGCACCACGCCGCGGCCGGGCTTGATCCCGACCACGCCGCAGCAGGCCGCCGGGATCCGGACCGATCCTAGGCCGTCGTTACCGTGCGCGACGGGCACCAGTCCGGCACCCACCGCGGCGCCCGAACCGCCCGACGAGCCGCCCGCGCTGTAGCGAATGTTCCAGGGGGAACGGGTGATTCGCTCCGGGGTATCGGTCGCGCCCCACAGCCCGAACTCGGGCATCTCGGTGAGCCCGACGACCACCGCCCCGGCCGCGCGCAGCCGCCGCACCACCGGATGATCGGTCGCCGCGGGCTGCTGATCTCCGGCGGCCGAACCGCCCAGGGTCACCTCGCCGGCGACATCGATGTTGTTCTTGATCGCTATCGGCACGCCCGCCAGCGGCAGCGCCTCGAGGTCGGTGCGATCGGCCAGCGTCCGCGCCTCCGCCCGGGCCCGCTCGGTGCGGACGAGACTGAAAGCGTTCACTGTCGGATTGCCGACGCGGATGCGCTCGAGAGCGGAGTCGAGGATCTGTTCGGGGCGCGCGGCACCGTCGCGCACCGCCGCCGCAATGGCGGTGGCCGTGATCGGCTCCGGCGTGCCTCCCGGATCCTGCGGGGAGGCCGCGCCGGCCGGATCGTTCGCGCCCACCGGTTCCTCCGAGATTTCCGCTGGTGAGATGCCGTCCGCAAGCGCGGTGCCCTCGTCGTGCATGCTGCTGCCCCCGTCGCGTCGTGGTCGAAATGGGGTGGTTGCGTGTTGACGCGCAAATTATCATTTCGGGGAAACGCTCGGGGGATGATGGTTCTCGGGTGTGGCGGATTCTATCCGCCCTGCCGCCAACCGACCAGTGCGGACTTCGGTCCGTGGCTGATGCGACAGGTCCGGTTCGATGGGTGCGGATATGAGTGATACTTCCGGCTTCGGCGGTGGGTTCGGGCGGCCAACGGCCGGAATCGAATTCGGCGCCGTGACCGCCTTCGCGGCGGCGTGGGAATCCGGCGCCCGGCCGCCGGAGATCGGCGACTACCTGCCCGATGCGCGCACGCTACGGCTCGACGCCCTGATCGAGCTGATCCGGATCGACATGCGGTACCGCTGGCTGTCCCGCTCGCCGGGCTCCCGGGTCGCCGAACCGAGCCCGGCGAGCAGGCGGCTGCACGAGTACTGTTCGGAATTCCCGGAATTGGTGCCGCAGGCGCTTCCGGCCAGCCTGGTCTACGAGGAGTTCGTGATCCGCCGCCACAGCGGCGAGCGGGTGGATCCGCGCGACTGCCTGCGGGAGTATCCCGACCAGGCGCCGCAGCTGCGCGAACTGCTCAACGCCGACGACGAGGACCGCAGCACCCGGCGCGCGGGTGTCGATCTCACCGCGACCGTGCCGCCGGACTTCTCCAGCACCTGGGCGGGTGAGGCGACGCGCACCACCACGGGCCCGGCGAGCGTCGCGTCCGGCTCCGGCGCCCGCGTCGATGCGCTCGGCCGCATCGAAATCGGGCAGCGGATAGACGATTTCGAGCTGCTGACCGCGCTCGGCAGCGGGGCCTTCGCGCGCGTATTCCTGGCCCGGCAGCGCAGCCTGCAGCGGCTGGTCGCGGTGAAGATCTCGGCGGACCGGGGGACCGAGCCGCAGACACTGGCCCAGCTCGACCACGACTACATCGTGCGGGTCTTCGATCAGCGGTTGCTCGAGGAGTTCGATCCCGCGGGATCCGATCCGCGGGCACGCCGACTTCGCCTGCTGTACATGCAGTTTCTGCCCGGCGGCACGCTGCTCGGGGTGCTGCGCTGGGTGCGCGCCACCCCCGCATCGCAGCGCAGCGGGCAGTTGCTGCTGGATGCGGTCGATGCGGCCATGGAGGAGAAGGGGGAGATCCGGCCCACCGACTCCAGCGTGCGCGCCGAGCTGGCGGCGCTGTCGTGGCCGGAAACCGTGGCCTGGCTGGGGCGGCGGCTGGCCGAGGCGCTGGCCTACGCGGACGCGCAAGGGGTGCTGCATCGCGATGTGAAACCGGCGAATGTGCTGCTCACCGCGGAGGCGGTGCCCAAACTGGCGGACTTCAATATCAGTTTCAGCCGGACGCTGGCCGGTGCGAGTCCGGTCGCGTACTTCGGCGGTTCGCTGTCCTACATGTCGCCGGAGCAGCTGGAGGCCTGCCATCCCGGCTATCAGCGCTCCGCCGACGATCTCGACACGCGGGCCGACATCTACTCCCTCGGCGTGGTTCTGTGGGAATTGCTCACCGGCGCAAAGCCTTTCGACGATGTCACGGCCGGTGAGAACGGCGATACGACAACCCTGGCCCAGATGTTGCAGCGGCGCCGGACGGGAGTCGAGGCGGAGGCACTCGAGCAGCTTCCCCCCGACTGCCCGGCGGCGCTGCGCCGGGTGTTGCTGACCTGTCTGGAGCCGGAACGCGAAAAGCGCTGGGCGAGTGGGGAAGCGCTGTCGCAGCAGTTGCAGCTGTGCCTGGACGAACGGGCGCGCGATCTGGTGGATCCGCCGCCGCACAGCTGGCGGTTGCGGCTGCGGGGGTGGCGGGCGCTGCTGATGTCGCTGGCCATCGGAATTCCGAATGCCTGTGCGTCGCTGTACAACATCGAGCACAATCGGTCGCTGATCATCGAACGGCTCAGCCCGCCGTCGCAGCACACCTTCCTGCTCGTCACCGCGATCGTGAACGCGGTGTTCTTCCCGGCCGGTACGGCGGTGCTGATCTACCTGGCGCGGCGATTGCTCACCGTCCCGCGGGGGCTGCGCAAGGGCCGGGACTACGACCCGCAGGAGCTGGCCGGAGCCGGAAAGGATGCGCTACTGCTGGGTGATCGCGCTGTGCTGGTGGCATTTTCGCTGTGGGGCCTGGCCGCGATCACCTTCCCGATAGCGCTGCAACTGGCGACGGGGGAGGTGGGTGCACGCGCGGTGATCCACTTCCTGTCCTCGGTGCTGGTGTGCGGCGCGATCGCGGTGGCCTACCCGTTCTTCCTGGTGAACTTCTACATGGTGCGCTGCATCTATCCGATGTTCCTGCGGCACGGTGACGTCAGCACGACCGACGCCAGGCGGCTGCGGCTGCTCGGCCGCCGCGGCACGAGGTATCTGGCGGTGGCGGCGTCGGTGCCGCTGCTGGCCGTGGCCGGGGTGACTTTCCTGCCGCCGGAGGATATTCCGCGCGTGGTCTTCGCCGTCCGGGTGCTGTGCGTGGGGGCGATCGTCGCGTTCGTCGTGTCCTATGTGCTGTTCCGGGCGCTGGAGGCGGATCTGCGCGCGCTGGGTCGAATCGTGGATCCCGTTGCCGCGCGGCGTATTTCCGACATCGAGGGCGCGCCTTGAGTGAACTCGCGCTCGGCGCGGCCGCCGCCCGGTTCGACGCGGACTGGCAGGCCGCGCTGAGCGGGCTGGACGACGGCCCACCGGTGCTCGCGCGGTACATCCCGGAGGGCGGCGCGTTACGCGTGGCGGTGCTCGCCGATCTCGTCCGCATCGACCTGCGTCAGCGCTGGCGCCGGACCCGGCACGGCAAGCGAATGGCGGACTACGGCAGGGAATTTCCCGAATTGGCCGCCAGCCCGCAGTTTCTGGATCTGGTCTGTGAGGAGTTCGCGCTCCGCAACCGGTACCGGCCCACCACCGTCGCGGAGTTCCTCGACGAATACCCGGAACTGGCCGCGGAACTCGCGCAGCGGATCGACGACGTCGAGTCGGCACCCGGACGCATCTGCGCGGAGGCGTCCCCGGCGGCCGTGGAGGTGGAGCCGGGCCGCCGGATCGACGACTTCGATCTGGTGACCCTGCTGGGCGGCACCGGGGGCGCGAAGGTCTTTCTGGCCCGGCAACATTCGATGCAGCGGCTGGTCGCGGTGCGGGTGGAGGCGGTGGGCACGCACGATCCCCGGACGGTGGCGCAGCTCGATCACCCGTACATCGTCCGGGTCTTCGATCAGCGCGTGGTCGCGGGCGTATCCGGCGGGCCGCTGCGGTTGCGATACATGCAGTACCTGCCCGGCGGCAGCGGTGCCGACCTGATGCGGCTGCGGCGCTCCACCCCCGAGCCGGACGGTGGTGCGCTGCTGCTGCGTTCGGTGGACGCGGTGATGGAGGCGCGCGGCGAGATCCGCCCCACCGATTCGAGCGTGCGCGCCGAGATCGCCGCGCTGTCGTGGCCGGAGACCGTGGCCTGGGTGGGCCGTCGGCTGGCGGCGGCGCTGGACTACGCCGGACACCAGGGCGTCGTGCACGGTGATATCAAACCCGACAACGTGGTGTTCACCGCCGAAGGAATACCGAAGCTGGCCGATTTCGCCGCCGATGACCATACGGAAAACGCTGTCGCTCAGCCGGATTCGACGCAGTACCGGGCGCCCGAGCAGCTCTCGCAGGCGGTGGTTCCGGATGCCCGCACCGACATCTACGCACTGGGTGTACTCCTGTGGGAAATGCTCACGGGCGCAAGCCCATTCGATGACGCGGCCCCGCTGCCCGCCGACACACCCGCGACGCTGCGGCGGACATTGCTGCGCTGCCTGGCGCCCGATCCGCAAGGGCGCTGGCAATCCGGGGTCGAGTTGGCCGGGCAGCTGGATCTGTGCCTCGACGCGCGCGCCCGAGATCTCGTGGATCCGCCGCCGACGAGCCTGCGCTACCGGGCGCGCGGCTGGTCGCTGCCGATCGTATGGGCCTGTGTGGGACTGCCGAACCTGCTGGCCAGCCTCTACAACATAAGGCTCAACGAGAGCCTGATCATCGACCGGCTGTCGGCGGCGGACCAGGACCGGTACTCCACCGTCGGGCTGATCAACAACCTGATCACCTTTCCGCTGGCGGCCGTGCTGATGACGCTGCTGACCTGGCGCGTGCTGATGGTGACCCTCCGCCTGCGCCGGGGCGCAGCGGTGAGTCCCCGCGACCTCGCGGTCGCGCGACGGCAGCTGCTCTCCCTCGGCGACCGCCTCGTGTGGGTGCCGTTCGGGATGTGGCTGGTGGCCGGGATCGCCTGGCCGACAGCGGTGATGGCGACCGGGGTCGCGCTGCCCGCCCGCAATTTCCTGCACTTCTACACCGCCCAGGTGGTCTGCGCCGCGATCGCGCTGGCCTATCCGTTCTTCCTGGTCACGGTGTACGCCGTGCGCTCGGTGTACCCGCAGCTGCTGGTCGCGGGCGCGGTCGGGCCCGACGACGGGCGGCAGCTGTGGCGGCTGGCCGGGCGCGCCAACTTCTATCTGGCCGCCGCGGCGTCGGTGCCGCTGCTGGGGGTCGCCAGCGCGACCCTGGTGCCCGGCGATCAGCTGAGCCAGGTGATCGATCCGGTGCGGGCGCTCAGCGTCGGTGGCATCCTGGCATTCGTGCTGACCTATCGGCTGTTCCGGCTGCTGGAAATGGATCTGCGCGCACTGGCCCGGGTCATCCCGCGGGGCGTCCGGTGACGGCGCCGTTCGCGCGGATCGTGAATCTGTCCCACGTGCACGACCCGGCCACCACACCGCTGTACCCGGGTGATCCGGCGTTCACCTGCGAGACGGTGGCGACCATCGAGCGCGACGGGTACTACCTGCGCTACATCCGGCAGGGTGAGCACACCGGAACCCATTGGGGCGCACCGATTCACTTCGATTCGGCGGGCGTCGCGGCCGACGAACTCGAGCCCGAGGACCTGCTGCTGCCCGCGATCAAGCTCGACCTCCGCGAAAAATGCTCGGGGAACCGGGATTACGCGATCACCCCCGACGATCTGCGCGACTGGGAACGGCGGCACGGCCCGATTCCCGCCGGTGCCGCCGTCGTGGCCTGGACGGGGTGGGATGCGCTGTGGGGTACGCCCGAATTCCTCGGCACCGGTGAATTCGAGGGCCGCCAACCGGGATTCGCGCCCGCCGCCGTGCACTGGCTGCTCGACTCCGGCCGCCTCGGGCATCGGGGTGCGCTCGGCATCGACACCTTCGGACCCGATCTCGGGACCGACGAGTCCTACACCGTATCGAGACTGCTCTACCGCGAGCACCGGATCAGCCTGGAGTGCCTCGCCAACCTCGCCGCCCTGCCCGCCACCGGCGCGTGGGTGCTGGCCGGTGGCGCGGTGCACCGCGGCGGGTCCGGGTCGCCCGCCGGTGTGTACGGGCTGATTCCCCGATGATCCGCGCGTTGGTCGGCGACAGGCCGACCGGTGTGCCGGGCTTCGGAACGGCGCGGGCTCGCAGGGGACATTCGCAGGTAGGGTCGGCCGGATGGTCGGTCATGGTGAGGTTTCGCTCGAGGAGCTGGCGGCGCGGGTGCGGGATCGGGCGGGCGCCCGGGACCGGCGGTTCGTACTGGGCGTCGCCGGACCGCCGGGTGCGGGCAAGTCGACACTCGCCACGGCGCTGCGCGACACCCTGAACGCCGCCGCCGAGGCACCGATCGCGGAGGTGGCGCCGATGGACGGATTCCACCTGACCAACGCCGAACTGCGGGTGGCGGGCGCGCTGGCACGCAAGGGCGAACCCGATACCTTCGATGTCGCGGCATACCTGGACGCCCTGCGTACCCTGCGGGAATTGCCACCGGGACAGTCGTTTTCGTGGCCGACCTACGATCGGCGGCGGCATGAGCCGGTGCCGGGCGGCGTGGTGTTCTCCGGCCAGTCCATCGTGCTCACCGAGGGGAACTACCTGCTGCTCGACGATGTCGGCACGGCCGGGTGGTCGGCGGTCCGGGAGTGCCTCGACGCGGCCTGGTATGTCCACGCGCCCGCCGAGCTGCTGCGAAAACGACTGCTGCGCCGTCATGTTCGCGGCGGGAAGAGTGCGGAGTTCGCGCGGGCGAAGGTGGCCGACAGCGATCTGCTGAATGCGGAGCTGGTCGCCAAGACGCGCGAGCGCGCGGACCTGGTGCTGCAGGCGCACGGGCGGAACTACCTCGTGCTCTGAGTCCCGCCGGGTTCCCGAGCAGGCAGGTGACGCATCCACTCCCGGGTGCCCAGGTATGCGCACGACCGTGTCGCCACCGCCGCCGCGCTGCGCAGGGCGGCCGGAAACGCCTGCCCCGCAACGTGGTAGTGGCAGAAGGCGCCGTGCAGGATGTCCCCCGCGCCGAGCGTATCCACGGCCGGGGCGCTCGGCACCGCCACGGTGCCGCGGTCGTGCGGTGTCGAATACCGGATGGGCCCGCCGCCCTGGGTGATCGCGACCTGACCGACACCGTCCGCGTGCAGCCGATCGAATACCTCGTCCGGCGTGGCGCCGCAATCCGGCGGCGCGAAGGCGGCCGAACAGATCGCGATGTCCACCAGCGGCAGCAGCTCGGTGTGCACGGTCCGCCACCGCCCGGCATCCAGCACCACCGTGACACCGGATTTCCTTGCCGCCGTGGCGAATCCGAGCGCGGCCTCGGGATAGTGGCCGTCGATCAGCACGATCGCCGCATCGTCGAGCGGGCCGAGCCGGGACGGATCGAATCGCGCCGCGATCCGCGAGCCGTCCAGCGATACGATGGTGCGGGTACCGGCCTCGGTCGCCACCACCACGGAGGACACCGGCGGCCGCTGCTCGCCACCGGGTGTCAGATCCAGCGGAGCCACGCCGTGATCGTCCAGATCCCGCCGGATCACCTGTGCCAGTGCGTGTTCGCCGAGCGCGGTGACCAGGGCAGGGGTGCGCCCGGACAGGAATGCGTACGTCACCGCCGCATTCGCCGCCGGGCCGCCCGCGCCCAGGAACTGATCGCGCGCCTGGGTCTTGCTGTCCTCGGCCGGATATCGCTGCACCGCATACGCGATATCGAGCGTCGCGAGCCCGACGAACACCGCAGTTGCCATGCCCGCGACGATAGCGACGGCTACTTGCCCGCGGCGCGCACCCGGTCCTCGTAGGCCTTGCGCGCGGCCGTGTCGACCTCGTCGAGGAAGGCGCTCTGGGCGCCCAGCGCGCGGCCGATGGCATCGCCGACTGCCTCCGGCAACATGCCGACGACCTGGGAGATCACCCCCGCCACCGTGGTGACACGGACCTTCGAGCGACGGTCCACCAGCAGCTTGGCGATGGCGTCGGCGATCTCCTCGGGCTCGGCGGGCCGCAGCAGCTTCGGCGCGGTGACGCCCGAACCCAGCTCGGTCTTCGTCAGCGTCGGCAGCACCGAGGAGAACGCCACCCCGCTGCCCCGGTACTCCTCGCGCAGCGTGTCGGTGAAGCCGAGCACCGCGTGCTTGCTGGCGTTGTAGGTGGCCAGGCCCGGAATATGGGTCTCCCCGGCCAGCGAGGCGATATTGACGACATGCCCGGTGCCGCGCGGCAGCATCCTGGCCGCCGCCAGCTTCGAGCCCAGAATCACGCCGTAGACGTTGATGTCGAGAATGCGCTTGGTGAGCGCGTCCGGCTCGTCGATCAGCCTGCCGGTCGGCATGATCCCGGCGTTGTTGATCAGCACATCGATCGGGCCCAGCTGCCGCTCCACCTCGTCGAGGAAGCTCTCGAACGACTGCTGATCGGTGACGTCGAGCGGGCCGTAGTGGTCGAAATCCCGTGCCGTGCCGGACTCCTTGACCGCCGTCTCGTCCACATCGCCGATCGCGATCTTCGCGCCGAGGGTCTGCAGCGCGGTGGCCGTGGCGAGGCCGATGCCGCGGGCTCCGCCGGTGATGACAACCACCTTGCCGCGAAGCTTTCCGAAGTCCGTCACTTGTCCTTACCTCCCACGGTGTTGATCACGTCCATGATTCCCAGGCGCCGCATCCCCCGGGCCCCGGCGGCGCGCATGGCGGCCATGGCGAAACCGAGTTTCGTTGTGCTGTACGGGAACCAGAACAGTTCCTTCTGCTGCGTCGGCAGGATGGGTGCCGTGACGGCCTGGCGGCGGCAGTACTTGCGCACGCCCTCCGCGCCGCCCCAGCGGTAGCCCACGCCGGACTGCTGCCAGCCGCCCATCGGCAGGGCGAAGTTGAACAGGTTGGAGAACACGTCGTTGATGTTCACCGCGCCCGCATTCAGTTGCCGCGCAATGCGTTCGCCGCGCGCCTTGTCGCCGGTCCACACCGAGGCGGACAGCCCGTAGATCGAATCATTGGCCAGCGCAACGGCTTCGGTCTCGTCGGCGACCTTCATCACCGGCAGTGTCGGCCCGAAGGTCTCCTCGGTCATGCACGACATGCCGTGGTCGACATCCACCAGTACCGTCGGCTGGAAGTAGGTACCGACGCCGGTCGGCTTACCGCCCGTCAATGCCCTGGCGCCCTTGGCGATCGCGTCATCGACATGTCCGGCGACGATCGCCTTCTGCGCCTCGTTGGCCAGTGCGCCGACGTCGAAGCGCGACTCCCGGCCGTCGGTGCCCTGGCGCAGGCTGCGCACGTGTTCGGTCAGCTTGGCGACGAACTCGTCGTACACGGGCTCCTCGACGTACACCCGCTCCACCGAGATGCACACCTGACCGGCGTTGAACAGCCCGCCGAAGGCGATGCCGTAGGCGGCGCGGTCGATATCGGCGTCCGCCAGCACGATCGCCGGATCCTTGCCGCCGAGCTCCAGGCTGTAGGGGATGAGCCGGTCGACGCAGGCGCGCGCGATGGCGCGGCCGGTCTTGGTCGACCCGGTGAACTGCACGTAGTCGACCGAATCCACCACCGCCGCACCGGTTTCCCCGGCGCCGGTGGCGACCGCCAGCACCGGCGGCGCGCCGATCTCCGCCCAGCCGCGCGCCAGTTCCAGCGCCGACAGCGGCGTCACCTCCGACGGTTTGAGGAGCACCGCGGCGCCCGCGGCGAGCGCCGGGAAGACATCCAGCGCGGGCATGGCCAGCGGGAAGTTCCACGGGGTGATCACCCCGACGACCGGATACGGCCGGTAGACGGTGGTGAGGCGCTTGACCCGGGCCAGCGGGCTGTGCGGCGACGGATGCTCGTCGGCGAGGAACTTGCCCGCGCGGCGCGCGTAGTAGCCGAGTAGATCGACCGCGAAGGCCGGATCGATGAGCGCGTCCACCCGCGGCTTGCCGGTCTCCGACTGCAGCACGTCACCCAGGTGGTCGGTGTTGTCGATGAGCCAGTCCTGCAGCTTCAG
This sequence comes from Nocardia wallacei, assembly GCF_029869545.1. Lineage (GTDB taxonomy): Bacteria > Actinomycetota > Actinomycetes > Mycobacteriales > Mycobacteriaceae > Nocardia > Nocardia wallacei_A. Next base: position 21,372 of record NZ_JARWQD010000374.1, read on the forward strand.
CAGCCACCGTTTGCGGCCCTCCGGACCGATCGCCTCCCACTCGGGCTGATACAGCCGCAGCTGGCGCACCTTGGCGGCGACCGTCTCCGCCGAATCCACCGGCACGCGGCCGACCACCGCACCATCGGCCGGATTGCGGACCTCGATCTCGGTCGCCGCCTTCCCCGCCGCCCCGTTCGACGCCGGTGTGCTCGCCGGTGCCGTGGCCGGGGGCGTCTCGGGACGCGCAGCCTCGGGACTCGTCTCGGCTGCTGAATTCTTCGGTGCCGCTGCGGCCTGCTCGCCCGGTTCTGCGGTCTTCGCCGCCGGACCCGGTGCTGCCGCGGTCTTCTTCGCCGCAGCCTTCTTCGCCGGGGCCTTCTTGGCCGGGGCCTTCGCGGCGGCCTTCTTCGCGGCGGCCTTCTTCGCCGGGGTCTTCTTTGCCGGGGCCTTCTCGGCCGGGGTCTTCTTCGCGGCGGCCTTCTTCGGCGTGCGGGACTCGGCGGACTCGCCGACCGGAGCCCCGGTGGAATTCTCGGCGGGCGTACTGCGTGCTGCCTTGCCCGCCTCGGGGGCCGGGTCGGTATTCGTCACGTTCTGCTCTCCCACGTGCGCTGCGTTGCGACTTTGTGAATCACTTCACTGACCTATGATCGTCACACAAGCGACATCGCGACTTCTTGGCCTTGACGGTCAATGCACCCCCAGCACTTTGTACTCTGAGGACAAATTTCGGAGGTGTTCTCGTGACGATCGACGCGACCGGCGTGGTGGTGCGGCAGTGGCTCGCCGATTTCGTCGCCGAGACCCTGCGCACCGAAACCCTCGAACAGGTGGTGCAGCGGCTGAACCGGGAGATCATCCGCCGCGTTCCGGAACTGGCCGACCGCGACATGCGCCGCGACCTGGAAACCAGCACGCGGGCCCATGCGCTGGTCGTGCTGAGCGGCCTGACCCAGGACAAGCTGGACTACCCGGTGCCCGAGCAGGCGCACGCCTTCGCCCGCACCATCGCGCGGCGCGGCCACGATCTGCGACTGCTGCTGCGGGTCTATCACGTGGGCCAGGAGGCCGTGCTCGAATACATGACGGAGGTGCTCGAGCAGCGGCGGCTACCGCCGGAGACCGAACGCGCCACCCTGCTGCGCCTGTTCGACCGGTCCATCCGATGGATCAGCACCTCGATCGAGGCGCTCACCGACACCTACATGGAGGAGCGGGAGCGCGGGCTGCGCGCGGCGCTGAACCAGCGCACCGAGATCGTGCGGGCACTGCTGGCCGGGGAGGACCTCGATGCCGATCAGGCCACGGCGCGTCTGGGTTACCGCCTGGCGCAGCGGCATCTGGCGTGCGTGCTGTGGACCGACGAGGATGCCGTCGCCACCGGTGTCATCCCGGCGGACGGCGATCCCGTGCTGCCCGCGGCGCCGGGCGAAAGCGAGTCACTGGGCCTGCTGGAGCGGACGGCCGTGCGGCTGGCGGGCGGGATCGGCACCGGCGGCGTGCTGACGGTGCCGTCCGGCGCGGCCGCGCTGTGGGCGTGGATCGGGGTCGACGGCGATGCCTACCCGCCGGGCCTGCCGACCAGCGTCGAGGCACCCGTCCGGATCGCGGTCGGGACGCCCGCCGATCGGATCGCCGGATTCCGGCAGAGCCATCGGGAGGCCGTGGCCGCCCGGCACGTCGCCGAGCGCGCGGTGCGCGACATTCCGCGGCTGCTGCGCTATCCCGAGGTGGAGGTGGCCTACCTGGCGGGCGCGGACGAGGCGGCGATGCGGACGCTGATCGAGCGTGAACTGGGCGCGCTGGTGCGTCCGGATGCCGGTGCCGCTCGCCTGCGCGACACCCTGCACGCCTACCTGCGCTGCCATCGGAGTCCGGATGCGGCCGCGAAAAAGCTTGGGGTGCACAAGAACACGGTGCGTTATCGGATACAGCGAATCGAGGAACTGCTCGGCCATCCGATCGAGCAGCGCAGCCTGCGGCTCGAGATCGCGCTGGACTGCGCGGCGATCTACGGGGTCTGACCGGGCGCTAGCGCAGGGGCGAGTCGGTGGTCGGCGGCAGGCCGTGGGTCGGTAGTTCCGCCAGCAGCGTGGTGGTCGCCGCGGCGATGGCCGCGACCGCCTTGTCGAAGGCGGGTTTCGTGGTGGACGACAGGCCGGACACACCACCGACCTTGCGCACGTATTCCTGTGCGGCCGCGTAGATTTCCTGCTCGGTCGCGGGAGGTTCGAGCCCACGCAGGACGGTGATGTTTCTACTCATGGCCAGAGATTAGCCCTCGGTTCCGGCCCGTGGCAGCGCAACAATCTACAGCTGTGAAAATTGTGTGCCGGGCAATTCGACACGGCCCAGGTTCCATGGGACACAATCGGAGGCATGGCTGCCCGCGACGTGCCGACGCTGACCACCTTCCCCTACGAGGATCTGGACCGGCGCGAGGAGGATCACTGGTCCGGTGCGCAGGTCTCCGACGACGAGCTGCGCGCGCTGTCGCTGGGCGCGTTCTACTCGGCGCGCTGGGACGCCTTCCACGATGCGTTACTGCTGGGCCCCGAGCGCGAGCATCCGATGGGCGACCGGCGCGAGCTGGCCATCGACACCCTGACCGGCGCCTGGGGTATCACCGACGGCACCGAGGCGATGGCGTCGATGGAGCAGCTGCTCGACGGCATGCACGCCCCCCTGTACGCGCTGGTGCATCCGCTGGTGACCACCGCGATCAATTCCCCCGAGCGCGACCGGTTCGGCGAGCGCGCCGACCGGCACCGGGCCTTCCTGCGGCAGGTCGGGTCCTTCCGCGGCATGGACAATCCCGAGGCGCTGGTGCGCGACTACGACATCTGGTCGCAGGCGATCAAGCTCGGTCTCATCGACCATCTGGTGGAGCCGCTGCCCGCCGATATCGAGGCGTGGGATCTGGCGCGGGTGGTGGCGGTGGCGCGGATGGCGTTCACGGCGGGCTACCTCGACGCCGAGGTGGCCTGGGACTACGTGATGCGGGCGCTGGCACCCGCGCAGCGGCGCTACCGCAACTGGCGCCAGTTCGGCGATTCGTTCCTGACCGGCTGGACCTACTGGCAGGCCTGCGAGGACCTCGCCGAACTCAAGTCCGGCGGGGTGGACAGGCGCCTGGAACTGGTGCGCCTGTGGATGCGGCCCACGAGCCCGTGGCGCCGCATCACGCTGCAGCCCACCGAGTGATTCCGGCCAAAAGCACGCCGGAAATGAGCAGGGCGCCGCGTTGGAACCCGGCGCCCGGCCCGCATTTCCGGGCCCGCTTCCTTCGTTCCGGGCATGCTGCCTTCGTTTCCGGCGCGCTGCCTTCGTTTCCGGCATGCTGCCTTCGTTCCCGGCATGCTTTTGGCCGGGACGGCTCAGTCCGGCAGGGAGCGGAGGATGCCGCGGCCGTAGCGCTGGAACTGGGCGTCGTCGACCATGCCGAGGGAATGCCGCTCGACCAGCAGTTCCCACTCCGAATACAGCTGCGACACACCGGGATCCGGCGGTGCGACGGCGCCGTCGGCGGATTCGCGCTGGATGGCGAAGGTGAGCGCACCGACGACCCGGTCGGTGTCGGCCCGGTCGACGCCGGTGAAGTGCAGCGTCACATTGCCGTCGGTGACGTCGACGCCGTATTCGCCGGTGGTGCCGGAGTCGTCGGTCAGCCGCGCGGACAGCAGCGCGGCGACGGGCATCTCATAGGCGTAGCGGGCGGCCGAGCCGACGGAGACGAACAGCATCCGCCCCGTGGTGACGGCCAGCAGCCCGCGCCCGCGCCCGGTCGGCGGCTCGGCACTGACCAGCGCGGCCTCCAGCGCGAACTCCTCCGGCGTGACCAGCCGGTGCAGGGCCGTGATCGCCGAGCGGGCCTCGCGGCGCGGCGCCATCCGGCGCACGGCCCGGTCCACATCGGCCCTGGACGGGCCCGATTTGCCCCAGGCGGGGGCGGGCGGGGTGAGATCGGGCATGGACATATCGATGCGCTGGGTCGCCACGATCTGGGCGTTGATCCGCTCCACGATCACGGTGGCGGCCGGTACGTCGTGCTCCGCGATCAGCACCGGGAGGGGGGTGCGGTCGGCGGGAATGCCGGTCAGCAGCGACGTGGGGTACCGCAGGTAGATCTCGATGACGACGGCGTCGTCGGTGCGCCGGTTCAGCCGGACCTTGAGCAGATCGGAGATCGGCACGTCGAGCACGCGCTCGCCGTCGGTCCCGCCGGGGCGCAGCACCTGCAGGCGCCCGCCGCCGTGACGCAGAATCGCTGTGGGTGTCCGTAGCTCGACTATGTCCATACCCCCTGCGCTCGCTCAATGTTGTGTCGTCGCTCACAATAGGACGTGCATGCCATGATTGTTGCCACTCGGGTAGACACCCACCGGTGTCGGGCCCGGGAGGCCGGGAACCACCTGCGTTCTCCGACCGTTTACCACTTGAACTGCATCAGCTGCCGAACTGCGCGATGTATCGAGTAGACCGTACGCGGTAACGTGGCTTGTCCGCATCCGTTCCGCCGGACCCGGCCGGGATTCGGAATGGTTACGGCAACGCTCGACGCATCGTAGGCACGCACCGGAATTACCGGAAAGGACTGGCCCGCCGGCCGACGCTCTATGAACCGCAAGACAGTGTTTCGCAACCTGGCCATAGTCGCGGGCATCCTGCTCGTGATCTATCTGGTCAGCTACTTCAGCAACGACACGCGCGGCTGGAAGAACGTCGATACGTCGGTGGCGCTCACCCAGCTGCAGGACAAGGCCAACGTCAAGCAGGTCCAGATCGATGACAAGGAACAGCAGCTGCGCATCACCCTGAACAAGGGCAACGATGCGACCAGCGGCCAGACCCAGATCATCGCCAAGTACCCGGGCGGCAGCGAGGTCTCCGCGCAGGTCCTCAAGGATGTGCAGGACTCGGGCGCGCCCTACAACACCTCGGTCAAGCAGGACAGCTGGTTCACGCAGATATTGCTGTTCGTGCTGCCGATGGTGATCCTGCTCGGCCTGTTCGTGTTCGTGATGGCCCGCATGCAGGGCGGTGGCCGCGGCGGCATGATGGGCTTCGGCAAGTCCAAGGCCAAACAGCTGTCCAAGGACATGCCCAAGACCACATTCGCGGACGTGGCCGGTGCCGACGAGGCCGTCGAAGAGCTGTACGAGATCAAGGACTTCCTCCAGAATCCGGCCCGCTACCAGGCGCTGGGCGCCAAGATCCCCAAGGGCGTGCTGCTCTACGGCCCGCCCGGCACCGGTAAGACGCTGCTGGCCCGGGCCGTGGCCGGTGAGGCGGGTGTGCCGTTCTTCACCATTTCCGGTTCGGATTTCGTGGAGATGTTCGTCGGTGTCGGCGCGTCGCGCGTGCGCGACCTGTTCGACCAGGCCAAGCAGAACAGCCCCTGCATCATCTTCGTCGACGAGATCGACGCGGTCGGCCGCCAGCGCGGCGCGGGCCTCGGCGGCGGCCACGACGAGCGCGAGCAGACGCTGAATCAGCTGCTGGTCGAGATGGACGGCTTCGGCGACCGCACCGGTGTGATCATCATCGCAGCCACCAACCGCCCCGACATCCTGGATCCGGCGCTGCTGCGCCCGGGCCGGTTCGACCGCCAGATCCCGGTCAGCAATCCGGATCTCGCCGGTCGGCGCGCCATCCTGCGCGTGCATTCGCAGGGCAAGCCGATCGCTCCCGACGCCGACCTGGACGGGCTGGCCAAGCGCACCGTCGGCATGTCCGGCGCCGACCTGGCCAACGTCATCAACGAGGCGGCGCTGCTCACCGCGCGCGAGCACGGCAACGTGATCACCGGCCCCTCGCTGGAGGAATCGGTCGACCGCGTGATCGGCGGCCCGCGCCGCAAGAGCCGCATCATCAGCGAGCACGAGAAGAAGATCACCGCGTACCACGAGGGCGGGCACGCCCTGGCCGCCTGGGCGATGCCCGATATCGAGCCGGTCTACAAGGTGACGATCCTGGCCCGCGGCCGCACCGGCGGCCACGCCATGACCGTGCCCGAGGACGACAAGGGCCTGATGACCCGCTCGGAGATGATCTCCCGGCTGGTGATGGCGATGGGCGGCCGAGCGGCCGAGGAGCTGGTGTTCCACGAGCCCACCACGGGCGCGTCCTCCGATATCGACCAGGCCACCAAGATCGCCCGCGCCATGGTGACCGAATACGGCATGAGCGCGCGGCTGGGCGCGGTGCGCTACGGCCAGGAGCAGGGCGATCCGTTCCTGGGCCGCACGATGGGCACCAGCCCGGACTACTCGCACGAGGTCGCCCGCGAGATCGACGAGGAGGTGCGCAACCTGATCGAGGCCGCGCACACCGAGGCGTGGGCGATCCTCAACGACTACCGCGACGAGCTGGACTCGCTGGCGACCGCACTGCTCGAACGCGAGACGCTGCACCGCAAGGACCTCGAGGAGGTGCTGTCCACCGTCGACAAGCGGCCGCAGATCACCGCGTTCAACGACTTCGGCAACCGCGTGCCCTCGGACCGGCCGCCGGTGAAGACCCCGCGCGAGCTGGCCGCCGAGCGCGGCGAGCCGTGGCCGGACGAGCAGGAGGAGGCGGTCAGAAGGGCCGCCGCGCAACCGGTTCCGGCCAACGGCTATCCGCCGGAGCCCGGTACGCAGGGCCAGCAGCCGGGATACGGGCATCCGGCGCCGCAGCCGAGCGGCTACCCGCAGCCGTCCGGCGGGCCCGCGTATCCGCGCCAGGGCGGCGGCACGCACGGTTCGCGCCCCGACTACGGCGCCCCGGCCGGGTGGTCGGCACCGGGCTGGCCGCCGCAGGAGGAGCAGTCCGGGCGGCAGCCGGGACCGGGCGCGCCGGGGTACGGCCCGCAGGGCCAGGGTGGCGCGCAGGGCCAGGGCGGTTGGGCGCCGGCCGGCGGCCAGCGCTACGGCCGTCCCGGATGGAACCAGCCGGGCGATCCGGAGGGTTCGGGGTACGGCAGGCCCAACGGCGAGGGCGAGAGCGGCGACTGGGACGGACCGAACGGACGGCACTGATCGGCCTGTGATTAGGCTCGGCATACGGGGTGCCGAGGAATTGCCGGTACCCCGGATCGCGTTCGAGGCTAGAGGGCTGCGCCCCGCACGGCCGGGCGCGATGATGACTTGAGTTGTGGAGGTGTCCTCGAGTGTCGGTCAACAATCGTGCCGTTGCCGAATCCGACGCGTCGTCCGTGGTCACGGAGGACTACGAGTCCCCGCTGAGCCCGGTCGCCCTGGACACCGGCCGCCCGTTCGACCAGGACCGCGCCGAGGCGGCCGTGCGGGAACTGCTGCTAGCGGTCGGTGAGGATCCCGACCGCCCGGGCCTGGCCGACACCCCGGCCCGCGTCGCGCGCGCCTACCGGGAGATGTTCGCGGGCCTGTACGTCGAGCCCGATTCGGTGCTCAACACCACCTTCGACGAGGGCCATCAGGAACTCGTGCTGGTGCGCGACATCCCGCTCTACTCCACGTGCGAACACCACCTGGTGTCGTTCCACGGAGTCGCGCACGTCGGATACATCCCGGGGCCGCACGGGCGGGTCACCGGGCTGTCGAAGCTGGCCCGGCTGGTGGACCTGTACGCCAAGCGGCCGCAGGTGCAGGAACGGCTGACCAGCCAGATCGCCGATGCGGTGATGCGCAAGCTGGATCCGCGCGGCGCGATCGTGGTCGTCGAGGCCGAACATCTGTGCATGGCGATGCGCGGCATCCGCAAGCCCGGCGCCAGCACCACCACCTCCGCCGTGCGCGGCCTGCTGCAGACCAGCGCGTCCTCGCGCGCGGAGGCACTCGATCTGATCCTGAGGAAGTGAGTGAGTGAGCGTGCCGTGTCCGGACTGACGCAGCTGCCCGTGCCGCGCGGGGGGCGTTCCTGCGTGGTGATGGGTGTCGTCAACGTCACCAGCGACTCGTTCTCCGACGGCGGGCGCTATCTGGATCCGGACCTGGCGATCGCGCACGGCGTCCGGTTGTACGAGACCGGCGCGGACATCATCGACGTGGGCGGTGAATCGACCCGGCCGGGTGCGGTCCGCATCGACCCGCGGATCGAGGCGGACCGGGTGGTTCCGGTGATCCGGGGTCTGGTGGCGGCGGGGGTGCCGACGAGCGTGGACACCATGCGGGCGAGCGTCGCCGAGGCGGCCGCCGCGGCGGGGGTGTCGGTGGTCAACGACGTCTCGGGCGGCCGGGCCGACCCGGATATGGTGAAGGTGGTTGCGGCGGCGGAGATTCCGTGGATTCTCATGCACTGGCGCGCGGCCGCGGACTACCGGCACACCGGCCCCGCCGAGCACTACGACGATGTCGTCCGCGAGGTGCTCGAGGAGCTGTCGATCCAGGTGGATCTCGCCATGTCCGCGGGCGTGCACCCGAGCCGGCTGGTGCTCGACCCCGGTCTCGGCTTCGCCAAGAACGCCGCCCACGACTGGGCCCTGCTGGGCGCCCTGCCGGAGCTGACCGCACAGGGTCTGCCGGTGCTGGTCGGCGCCTCCCGCAAGCGGTTCCTCGGCGCGCTGCTGGCCGACCCCGGCGACGGCAGCGCGGCGCCCACCCCGCGCCCGCCCGACGGCCGCGAGGTGGCGACGGCCACGATCTCGGCGCTGGCGGCCCTGCACGGCGCGTGGGGCGTGCGGGTGCACGACGTGCGCTCCTCGCTGGACGCGATCGCCGTGACCGACGCCTGGCAACGAGCCGCCGCCGAACGACGCGAGGGGGGAGCGCGGTGAGTTCCGACCGCATCGAGCTGCGCGGACTGCGTGCCTACGGCCACCACGGCTGCTTCGACTTCGAGCGCCGCGACGGCCAGGAGTTCGTCGTCGACATCACCCTGTGGCTGGATTTCACGGCGGCCGCGGCATCCGACGAACTCGGTGACACCGTCGATTACGGCGCACTGGCCGGTCGCGCGGTCGCGATCGTGGAGGGCGAACCGCGCAACCTGATCGAGACCGTGGTGTCCGAGATCGCCGACGACGTGATGACCGATCCCCGCGTCGCCGCCGCCGAGGTCGTGGTGCACAAACCGTCGGCGCCGATCCCGCACACCTTCGCCGATGTCCGAGCGGTCGCGACGCGCAGCCGCGAGGTGGAGGCATGAGCCGCGCCGTGCTGTCGATCGGGTCGAATCTGGGGGACCGGGCGGCGCATCTGCGCAGTGTGACCGAGGCATTCGCGCCGCATCTGGTAGCGGTGTCGTCGGTGTACACGACGCCGCCGTGGGGCCCGGTGCCACAGGAGGACTACCTGAACGCGATTGTGCTGGTGGACGATCCGGACGCCGGACCGTGGGAGTGGTTGCGGCGCGGGCAGGAATTGGAGCAGGCGGCCGGTCGGGTACGCGAGGTGCGGTGGGGCGCAAGGACTCTCGACGTCGATGTGGTCTGGTGCGGGGAGCGTCGCGACGGAAGTGTGCGGGCGGTCCACAGCACCGACCCGGCGCTGATCCTGCCGCACCCCCAGGCGCACCGCCGCGCCTTCGTGCTGGTGCCGTGGCTCGAGGTGGAACCCGACGCCGTGCTCGAGGTGGACGGGGTGCCGCGCCCGGTGCGGGAACTGCTGTCCGAGTTGGACTCCGGCGAGCGGGACGGGGTGCGCCGCACCGACCTGCCGCTGCGCCCGGCCGCATCCGAGCGGGAACACTCATGAACGTCATGAAGCCGACGCGGCTGCTCGACCTGGCCGCGAACGTGCTGATCGCGGCCGCCGTAGCCTGGGTGGCCACCCGGTACGCCTACTCCAGCTTCCCGCCGATCAGCGTGATCGCCGGTGCGTCGCTGTACCCGGTGGCCGCGCTGGAGGCGGTGCTGGCCTTCATGATTCGGGCCCGGGTCGGCGATCGGCGCATCGGCGACGGCCCCAAACAGCTGCATCCGATCACCGCCGCCCGCGCGGTCGCGCTGGCCAAGGCGTCGGCACAGGTGGGTTCGCTGGCGGCCGGTGTCTGGCTGGGCTTCCTGATCTGGATCTTCCCGCAGCGGTCCACGCTGCGTGCGGCGGCCGCGGATACCCCGGGGGCGATCGTGGGCCTGGTGGCGGGCCTGCTGTTGGTCGCGGCGGCGCTGTGGCTGGAGTATTGCTGTCGCGCACCGCATGACCCGCCCGACGAACCGGCAACCTCTTAGCAAACTTTCAGCTCGGAATCACCGGCCGACCTGGCACCCGGAGCCCGCCATCCGAGCTACCCTGGCGGGCATGGTTTCACCCTCCCGTAGCAGTACTTCCCGTCGACGGCGGGGAGACGCGGGAAAATTGTTCGTCGGTGTCGTGATTCTGCTCGGTCTGATTGCCAGCGTTTTCCTGATCTTCAGCAACAGCGTGCAACTGATCCGCATAGGACTGGTCGCGGCGCTGTGGGCGGCGGTGATCGGTGCGCTGGCCGCCACCCGATATCGCCGGGAGTCGGCGATGGATCAGGCCAAGGCGCGCGATCTGCAGACGGTGTACGAGCTGCAGCTGGAGCGCGAAATCGCGGCCCGGCGCGAGTACGAGATGGGTGTGGAGGCGCGAGTCCGCGAGGAGGTGGGCGCCGACGCCGCCGAGATGGCCGCGCTGCGCGCCGAGCTGGCGGTGCTGCGCGAAAGCCTGCAGCGGCTGTTCGACGGCGAGCTGCCGGTGGACAGACCGGCCCTGCGCGCCGACGCCGTCCGCGTGCAGGAGCTCCCGGAGGCGTCGGCGAACGGTAGCTCATCGGAAACCGACACCTGGGATGCCTGGAGTTCGCCGATGGTGCCCCGTGCCTCGATGCGCCCGGTCTTCGAACCCGACCACCCCGAACCACCGATCTTCGCCACCCCCGACGACGATCCGGTGACCGCCGAAACCGCCGTGGTGTCCGCCGAATTCGCAAAGACGGACGATATCGAGGCCGATCCGGAGCCGTTCGAATACGCGGAACAGCAGTACGCGCAGCCCGACCGCCGCACCGAGCCGATCGCCGGGGCGCGCCTGTCGCCCACCCCCGCCCCGGTGTCCGTGGGGACCGCCGGTCCGCGTCGCCGTCGCCGGGCCGAGTCCGACGGCGATGCCTACCCCGGTCGTCAGCTGTCGGTCGCGGAGATCATGGCCAACCTCCGCTCGGAGCAGGGCTGACGTCCGACCGCGCCGGGGCAGCGGTGGGCAACATCACCGGGCCCGGCTCTGTCCGTGGCGGGTGGCGCGGCTTATCCTCGGTTTCGATACGTCTGGTACCCGCGGGGCGGGACTGGAACGACTTTCGAGAGGACAATGGTGACCTCTGATTCTGCGCGGTCCGATATGGACCGCAGTGCCTCAGGGAGTGATCCGGCGCCCGCACGGCTGACGGTGGGAATCGTCTCGGCGGGACGCGTGGGTTCGGCGTTCGGCGCGGCGTTGGAGCGCGCCGGACATGTGGTGTTCGGTGTCTCCGCGATCTCGGACGATTCGGTGCGGCGCGCGCGGACGCGGCTGCCGGATTCGCAGATCCTGCCCGCCGAGCAGGTGGCCGCCCGCAGCGAGCTGCTGGTCCTGGCGGTACCCGACAGCGAACTGGCGGGCCTGGTGGCCGGTCTGGCGGCCGCGCGGGCGGTGCGGCCCGGCACGATCGCCGTGCACACCTCCGGCGCGAACGGCATCGCGGTGCTGGCGCCGCTGGCCGAGCGCGGCGCCCGCCCGCTGGCCGTTCATCCGGCGATGACCTTCACCGGCCACGACGAGGACGTCACCCGGCTCGGCAACGCCTGCTTCGGAATCACCGCGGCCGACGAGGTCGGCTACGCCATCGCGCAGTCGCTGGTGATCGAGATGGGCGGCGAACCGGTGCGGGTGCCCGAGGAGCACCGCACGCTGTATCACGCCGCATTGGCACACGGCAGCAACCACCTGGTCACGCTGATCGTCGACGCCGTCGCCGCGCTGCGGACCGCGCTGTCCGGGCCGGGGCTGCTCGGCCAGCAACTCGTCGACGACCAGCCGAACGGGCTGGCCGAACGCATGCTGGCCCCGCTGGCCTGGGCCGCGCTGGACAATGCGCTGCGGCGCGGCCCCGCGGCGCTGACCGGTCCGGTGGCGCGGGGCGACGCCGAGGCGGTGGCCGCCCACCTCGACGCGCTCGCGGCGGCCGACGACCGGCTGGCCGCCGGATACCGGGCCATGTCCCTGCGCACCGCCGAGCTGGCCCGGACCAACCCCGCGCTGATCGACCTGCTGGCGGGCGCGAACGGCCGGGGCGACCGCGCGAACGGCCGACCCGAAGGCGGCGGCGATGCCTAGCCGGATAGCACGCCGCGAGTGTCGTTGCCAGGAACTGCGGAGCGCCACGATCCGAGCGCGCCACGCCCGAGCAGAGGAGCGATGCTGATGTCCGATTCGATATCGCGCCAGCGGGCGTTGCGGACCTCGTACACCCCGGGGCAGCTGACCGTCGTGCACGATCCCGCCACGCTGACCGCCGTCTCGAACGCGCTGCGTTCGGCCGGGCGCAAGGTCGCGCTGGTGCCCACCATGGGCGCGCTGCACGAAGGTCACCTGGAACTGGTGCGCCAGGCCAAGCGCACCAATCAGGTCGTGATCGTGTCGATCTTCGTGAACCCCTTGCAGTTCGGGGCCGGTGAGGACCTGGACAAATACCCGCGCACGCTGGATGCCGACGTGGAGTTGTTGCGCGGCGAGGGCGTCGAGCTGGTGTTCGCGCCCAGCGCCGCCGAGATGTACCCCGACGGGCCCCGCACCTCGGTGCACCCGGGTCCGCTCGGCGCGGAGCTCGAGGGTGCCTTCCGCCCGACGCATTTCGCCGGCGTGCTGACCGTCGTCGCGAAGTTGCTGCAGATCGCCCGCCCGCACGAGGCGTTCTTCGGCGAGAAGGACTATCAGCAGCTGACGCTGATCCGGCAGCTGGTGCGGGACCTGAACTTCGACGTGAGGATCGTCCCCGTGGCCACCGTTCGCGAGGCCGACGGCCTGGCCATGTCCTCACGCAACCGGTACCTGGACCCGGCGCAGCGCGAACTCGCCACCACGCTCTCGGCGGCGCTGGCGGCGGGCCGCCATGCCGGAGGCATGGGGCCGGACGCGGTACTGGCCGCGGCGCGGGCGGTCCTGGACACGGCCGCCGATATCGACGTCGACTACCTCGAGTTACGCCGGTCGGATCTGGGGCCGATCCCCGACGTGAATCCTGCTGCGGCGAAAGCGGATTCAGCCTGGAGCGGCAATGCCCGCCTGCTGGTCGCCGCCCGCCTCGGCGCCACCCGCCTCATCGACAACGTGGCCCTGTCGGTCGCAACCCCGATCGACGGCCACCCCACCACCCCCGAAACCCAGCCTGCCCAGGCGAATCGGTAGGAAAGGCCGACCATGCTGCGCACCATGATGAAATCGAAGATCCACCGCGCCACGGTGACCCATGCCGACCTGCATTACGTCGGCTCCGTGACCGTCGACCCGGATCTGATGGATGCCGCCGATCTGCTCGAGGGTGAACAGGTCTGCATCGTCGACATCGACAACGGCGCCCGGCTCGAGACCTATGTGATCGCGGGTGAGCGCGGCTCCGGCGTCATCGGGATCAACGGCGCCGCAGCCCATCTGGTGCATCCGGGCGATCTGGTGATCCTGATCGCCTACGCCATGATGGACGAGGCCGAGCTGCGCGAGTACGCGCCGCGGGTGGTGTTCGTCGACGAGCGCAACCGCCGGGTGGAGCTGGGCTCGGATCCGGCACACGCACCCGCCGGGTCGGGGCTGTCCTCGCCGCGCACGCTGACACCCGCGTAGGGCCTCGGATGCTGCTGACGATCGACGTCCGCAACACCAGCATCGAGATCGGCCTGTTCTCCGGCAGCGGCGAGCACGCGAAACTCGGGCAGACCTGGCGTGTGCACACCAATCCGCTGCTGACCGCCGACGAGTTCGCCATGCAGGTGCGCGGGCTGATCGGCGACCGGGCCGACCAGGTGATCGGGGTCGCGGCGCTGTCGACCGTGCCGCCGGTGCTGCGCGAACTGCGCGAGATGCTCGGCCGGTACTGGAGTCACGTGCCGCACGTGCTGGTCGAACCCGGCGTGCGCACGGGAATTCCGCTGCTGGTGGACAACCCGAAGGAGGTGGGCGCCGACCGCATCGTCAACTGTCTGGCCGCCTACCACCGCTTCCAGTCGCCCGCCATCGTGGTCGACTTCGGCACCGCCATCTGCGTGGACCTGGTGTCGGCGAAGGGGGAGTTCCTCGGCGGCGTCATCGCGCCCGGCGTGGAGATCGCGACCGAGGCGATCGTGGAGCGCACCGCGCTGCGGCGGGCCGAGCTCGCGCGGCCGCGCTCGGTGGTGGGCAAGAACAGCATGGAATGCATCCAGTCCGGCGCGGTCTTCGGGTTCGCCGGTCTCGTCGACGGCCTGATCGACCGCATTCGCGACGAGAACGACGCCTTCGCGGTCGACGACGTCGTCGTGGTGGCGACCGGCCAGACGGCGCCCCTCATCGTCCCCGAGTCCGAAACCATCGAACGCCACGAGCCACACCTGACCCTCGACGGCCTGCGTGTGGTCTTCGAACGCAACCTCCAGCGGCGCAAGTAGCGCCCACCCCGTTCCCGGCATGTGGGGAACCCAACACGATGCTTGCGCCGGGAGCGCACACTGCTAAACTTCCGCTCGTGTCTTACCGCGTGAGCAACCAGGAGTGTTGTCGAGGCTGATTCGCCTCGGCTGATGTCGGGGCTTCGCATTCCCCGACCATCCCCACTTCTCCTGGAGCTTCGCTCATGCGTTCCTCTGCAGTTTCCTCTCCCGCACGTACCCGTGTGCCCGCGCATTCCGGTGTCGCGCCGACTTCCGGGGTCCGGCTCGGCGCCGAGATCACCGAGCGCCCCGTGGCCTCGGCCCTGCCCACCCAGCTGCGACCGGCCGACCTGCTGCGCTTGACCGACGAGGGCGCCGAGGACGTGCTGGCGGGCCGCTACGACCACCTGTTACCGGCGAACGGCACCTGGCCCGCCGACAACCGCTGGGCGGTCCGGCTGCTCGCCGACGACGAGGTCGATGTCTGGCTGATCAGCTGGGTGCCCGATCGCTCCACCGAGCTGCACGATCACGCCGGATCGCTGGGCGCGCTCACCGTGCTCAGCGGCGCGCTGTCGGAATTCCGTTGGAACGGAAAGGAATTGCGTCAGCGCACGCTGTCGGCCGGGGATCAGGCGTCGTTCCCGCTCGGCTGGGTGCACGACGTGGTCCGCGCGCCCGACCACCTCGCGGGCCCGGCCGAACCGTCGAATCCGACGCTGTCCGTGCACGCCTATTCACCACCGCTCACCGCCATGTCCTATTACGAGGTCACCGGCCACGGCACCCTGCGCCGCTCCCGGACCGTCCTCACCGACCAGCCCGAAGGCGACGTGAAATGACCCACCTGACGATCGATCAGATGCTGGAGAACGCGCGGGCCGAGCTGCGGCGGATCTACGCGTTCGAATTGCCGGAGGCGGTCGCCCGGGGCGCGCTCCTGGTCGACATCCGGCCGCAGGCGCAGCGGGTGAAGGAGGGGACGCTGCCCGGTGCGCTGGTGATCGAGCGCAATGTCCTGGAATGGCGCCTCGACCCGGGCAGTTCCGCGCGGCTGGCCCTGGCCACCGACCACGACGTGGAATGGATCGTGGTCTGCTCGGAGGGCTACACCTCCAGCCTGGCGGCGGCCTCGCTGCAGCAGCTGGGATTGCACCGTGCCACCGATCTGGTGGGCGGGTATCAGGCGGTGAAGGCGGCCGGGTTGCTGTCGGTGGCCGCGGGCGCCCCGCACATCGCCCGCGAGGTGACCGCGCTCGCCTCGCTGTAATTCTCGCCGATTGCGCTCGAATTGCGGCGCGACTCAGCGTATTTCGATCGACTGTCCGTTACGTCACAATTCCCGGGCGGCGGTTGCCGGGCTCGTGTTCCGAGCTCGAATCGATGCCGATTCGTTACTGCGGGGGCGTGCTCGGGCAGCGCGCAAAACGATTTCCGGCGCACGCTAGGGTGGATCGTTGTGAGCACCCCGAACACCCCTTCGTCCGGTAGCTCCGCGGGTTCGGTACCCCCGGGGCAATCCCGTCCTGCCGCAGCGGAAGTCGACGTTCCCGAGCAGATGCGGATTCGCCGGGAGAAGCGGGAGCGGCTGCTCGAACAGGGCGGCGAGGCCTATCCGGTGGTGGTGCCCCGCACGCACACCCTGGCAGAAATTCGGGCCGCCTATCCGGACCTGGCGGCCGACACCGCCACGGGGCAGCAGGTCGGCGTCGCCGGACGCGTCATATTCATGCGTAATACCGGCAAGCTGTGTTTTGCGACGCTGCAGGAGGGCGACGGCACCAAGCTGCAGGCGATGATCAGCCTGAACGGCGTCGGTGCGGACGCGCTGGCCGCCTGGAAGGCGGATGTGGACCTCGGCGACTTCGTTTTCGTGCACGGTGAGGTGATCTCCTCCCGCACCGGCGAATTGAGCGTCATGGCCGATTCCTGGTCGATGGCCGCGAAGTCGTTGCGGCCGCTCCCGGTGGCGCACAAGGAGCTGAGCGAGGAGTCGCGGGTGCGCCAGCGCTACGTCGACCTGATCGTTCGCCCGGAGGCCCGGGAAATGGCGCGCACCCGGGTCGCGGTGGTGCGTGCGCTGCGGAATGCGTTGGAGCGCAGGGGTTTTCTGGAGGTCGAGACCCCGATGCTGCAGACCCTGCACGGCGGTGCGGCCGCGCGGCCGTTCGTCACCCACTCCAATGCCCTCGATATGGACCTCTACCTGCGCATCGCGCCGGAGCTGTTCCTCAAGCGCTGCGTGGTCGGCGGCATCGAGAGGGTTTTCGAGGTCAACCGCAACTTCCGGAACGAGGGCGCCGACTCCACGCATTCGCCG
Organism: Nocardia wallacei; assembly: GCF_029869545.1. GTDB lineage: Bacteria > Actinomycetota > Actinomycetes > Mycobacteriales > Mycobacteriaceae > Nocardia > Nocardia wallacei_A. The sequence continues at coordinate 38,195 of NZ_JARWQD010000374.1, forward strand.
GAGTTCGCGATGCTGGAAACCTACGAGGCCTACGGCACCTACGACGATTCCGCGCGGATGATGCGGGAATTGGTTCAGGAGGTGGCGCAGGAAGTCTTCGGCACTCAGGTTGTGACGCTGGCCGACGGTACCGAATACGATCTGGGCGGCGAGTGGAACACGGTGGAGATGTACCCCTCGCTCTCGGACTCCCTCGGTGTTGCGGTCACACCCGAAACGACCGTACCGGAATTACTGGCGCTGGCCGATCGGGTCGGCCTGGAAATTCCCCAGGACAAGGGCTACGGTCACGGCAAACTGGTCGAGGAACTGTGGGAACACACCTACGGCGACAAGCTGTACGCGCCGACTTTCGTGCGCGACTTCCCGGTCGAGACGTCCCCGCTGACCAGACAGCATCGCAGCAAGCCGGGCGTGACGGAGAAGTGGGATCTGTATGTCCGCGGCTTCGAGTTGGCCACGGGCTATTCCGAACTGGTGGATCCCGTGATTCAGCGGGAGCGGTTCATCGATCAAGCGAGATTGGCGGCGGCGGGCGACGATGAGGCCATGCGGCTCGACGAGGACTTCCTCGCCGCGATGGAACACGGTATGCCGCCGACAACCGGCACCGGTATGGGAATCGATCGGTTGCTGATGGCGTTGACCGGGCTGGGAATCCGGGAAACGATACTGTTCCCAATTGTGCGTCCGGCCGCTCGCTGAGTGGCCGGATTGAATGCCGAAGTCTCGTCTTGGAAATCTCGCAATTCGAGGTATTCTCAACTCGGGCATCGGCCTGGTATGCGGGTCGCACGATTTCGAGAGGACGTTCATCTCATGGCAAAGAAGGTCACCGTTAGCCTGATCGACGATGTCGACGGTGAGTCCATCGCGGACGAGACCATCGAGTTTGCGATCGACGGTGTGTCGTACGAGATCGACTTGTCCGCGGCAAATGCGGCAAAGTTGCGGGACGGATTGGACCAGTGGGTCTCCAACGCGCGCCGGGTAAGTGGCCGGCGGCGTAGCAAGCCTGCGGGTGCGACGGCGGGTGCGACCAAGAGTCGGGTGTCGATGGATCGTGAACAGAGCGCGGCAATTCGCGAATGGGCGCGGCGTAAGGGTCACAAGGTCTCCGCGCGCGGTCGTATCTCCGCCGACATTACCGAGGCATACAACAAGGAAGTGGGTCGTAGCAACTAGTCCTGGCATCAGGGCACGGCTACTCGTTGTTGCTTTCACCGCTGCCGTCCGGAGGAATCGTGCGCCGTCCGGACGGCAGCGGTATTTCATATCAATTCCACATAACCGATGGCCGATGTTTCTCGCCGGACGCGTGCGGCATGATCTTGCTCGGGTGGGGGCGGCGCGGCACCATGGAAACGTGCGAGCGACGTCACTGGCTGAGTGGAGAGTTGAGGGACCGGCGCAGTGACCGGATTTCAAGGATCGTTCCTGAGATTCAACGACGAGACGGGGCACCGTCAGGAGTTGGTTCTTTCTCCCGAACGCGAACGCGTCACGATAGGGCGTTCGCAGCAGGCCGATCTGACCCTGTCCTGGGATGCCGAGGTGTCGCGGCTGCACGCGTCGCTGGAGTATCTGGGCGCGCACTGGACGATCGTGGACGACGGGCTGTCGCGCAACGGCACCTTCGTCAACGGGGAGCGGCTGGTGGGCCGGCGGCGGCTGGCGCCCGGCGACCGGATCCGGGTGGGCACCTCGCTGCTGTCGTTCCACGATTTCACCGGTGTCGCCGACGATGCCACCCGCACCTCCACCGGATCGCTGCCCACGCTGCGGTCGCTGACCGAGACCCAGCTGTCGGTGCTCATCGCGCTGTGCCGCCCCTATAAGAACAACGCCGGATTCGCCACCCCGGCGCCGAATCAGCAGATCGCCGACGAGCTGTACCTGAGCGTGGACGCGATCAAGACCCACATGCGCACGCTGTTCGCCAAGTTCGGCGTCGAGAATCTGCCGCAGAACCAGAAGCGCGTCCGGCTGGCGATGCTGGCCCTGCAGAGCGGCATCATCTCCGAGCGCGACCTGTAGTCTCGCGCCCGACCTGGTCGTACCTGGCCGCGCCTCCCACCGGTGGGTAGGCAAACGCCCTGTTCGCTGTGGGCGTACGTCCTGGCGAAACGTTCTCGGCAACGGTCGCGTTATGACTGAATGACTCGTGTTGTCGCCGGTTCGCAATAGGGTGGACGGACGACGGCCGTGACCCCCGCCAACTAGAGTGGAGGCGGGGGATGTGACCCCAGGGCTTCATGGCAGGCTGACGCTCAGTCGACTGAAGCGCCGGTTAGCCGTAGAAAGCGGAGCAGGAAGTGAGGGAGCGATGTTCGAGAGGTTCACCGACCGCGCTCGGCGGGTCGTTGTCCTGGCCCAGGAAGAAGCCAGGATGCTCAACCACAACTACATCGGCACCGAGCACATCCTGCTGGGCCTGATTCACGAGGGTGAAGGTGTCGCGGCGAAGTCCCTGGAGTCCCTGGGCATTTCGCTGGAGGGTGTGCGTTCGCAGGTCGAGGAGATCATCGGCCAGGGACAGCAGGCGCCGTCGGGGCACATTCCGTTCACCCCGCGCGCCAAGAAGGTGCTGGAGCTGTCGCTGCGCGAGGCGCTGCAGCTCGGCCACAACTACATCGGCACCGAGCACATCCTGCTCGGCCTGATCCGCGAGGGTGAGGGCGTTGCGGCGCAGGTGCTGGTGAAGCTGGGCGCCGACCTCAACCGGGTGCGGCAGCAGGTCATCCAGTTGCTGTCGGGCTACCAGGGCAAGGAGCCGGTGGAGTCCGGCGCCCGCGGCGAGTCGGGCACCCCGTCCACCTCGCTGGTGCTCGACCAGTTCGGCCGCAACCTGACGCAGGCCGCGCTCGAGGGCAAGCTCGACCCGGTCATCGGCCGCTCGAAGGAGATCGAGCGCGTCATGCAGGTGCTCAGCCGCCGCACCAAGAACAACCCGGTGCTGATCGGCGAGCCCGGCGTCGGTAAGACCGCCGTGGTCGAGGGCCTGGCGCAGGCCATCGTCAACGGCGAGGTCCCCGAGACGCTCAAGGACAAGCAGCTCTACACCCTCGACCTGGGTTCCCTGGTCGCGGGCAGCCGCTACCGCGGTGATTTCGAGGAGCGTCTGAAGAAGGTGCTCAAGGAGATCAACACCCGCGGCGACATCATCCTGTTCATCGACGAGCTGCACACGCTGGTCGGGGCGGGCGCCGCCGAGGGCGCGATCGACGCGGCCTCCATCCTCAAGCCGAAGCTGGCCCGCGGTGAGCTGCAGACCATCGGCGCCACCACCCTCGACGAGTACCGCAAGTACATCGAGAAGGACGCCGCGCTGGAGCGCCGCTTCCAGCCGGTGCAGGTGGGCGAGCCGACGGTCGAGCACACCATCAACATCCTCAAGGGCCTGCGCGACCGGTACGAGGCGCACCACCGCGTCTCGATCACCGACGGTGCGCTGGTCGCGGCCGCGACGCTGGCCGATCGCTACATCAACGACCGGTTCCTGCCGGACAAGGCGATCGACCTGATCGACGAGGCCGGTGCGCGCATGCGCATCCGTCGCATGACCGCACCGCCGGACCTGCGCGAGTTCGACGACAAGATCGCCGACGCCCGCCGGGAGAAGGAAAGCGCGATCGACGCGCAGGACTTCGAGAAGGCCGCGCGCCTGCGCGACAAGGAGAAGCAGCTCGTCGCCAAGCGCGCCGAGCGCGAGAAGCAGTGGCGTTCCGGCGATCTGGACGTCGTGGCCGAGGTCGACGACGAGCAGATCGCGGAGGTGCTGGCCAACTGGACCGGTATCCCGGTGTTCAAGCTCACCGAGGAGGAGACCACCCGTCTGCTCCGCATGGAGGACGAGCTGCACAAGCGGATCATCGGCCAGGAGGACGCGGTCAAGGCCGTGTCGAAGGCCATCCGCCGCACGCGTGCGGGCCTGAAGGATCCGAAGCGTCCGTCCGGTTCGTTCATCTTCGCCGGTCCGTCCGGTGTCGGTAAGACCGAGCTGTCCAAGGCGCTGGCGAACTTCCTGTTCGGCGACGACGACGCGCTCATCCAGATCGACATGGGCGAGTTCCACGACCGCTTCACCGCCTCGCGGCTGTTCGGTGCCCCTCCGGGCTACGTCGGCTACGAGGAGGGCGGCCAGCTCACCGAGAAGGTGCGCCGCAAGCCGTTCTCGGTCGTGCTGTTCGACGAGATCGAGAAGGCCCACCAGGAGATCTACAACACCCTGCTGCAGGTCCTCGAGGACGGCCGCCTCACCGACGGCCAGGGTCGCACGGTCGACTTCAAGAACACCGTGCTGATCTTCACCTCGAACCTCGGCACCTCGGATATCTCCAAGGCCGTGGGTCTGGGCTTCACCCAGTCCAACAGCGAGGGCTCGAACTACGAGCGGATGAAGCTCAAGGTCAACGACGAGCTGAAGAAGCACTTCCGGCCCGAGTTCCTCAACCGCATCGACGACGTGATCGTGTTCCACCAGCTCACCACCGAGCAGATCGTGGAAATGGTGGATCTGATGATCGGCCGCGTCGGCGTGCAGCTGAAGAACAAGGACATGGAGATGGAGCTGACCGACCGGGCCAAGAGCCTGCTCGCCAAGCGCGGCTTCGACCCGGTGCTGGGTGCTCGCCCGCTGCGCCGGACCATCCAGCGCGAGATCGAGGACCAGCTGTCGGAGAAAATCCTGTTCGGCGAGCTGGGCGCGGGTCAGATCGTCGAGGTCGACGTCGAGAACTGGGACGGCGAGGGTGCCGGCGAGGACGCCAAGTTCACCTTCACCGGTAGGGCCAAGCCGCCGAAGCCGGTCGAGGAGGAGAAGGAGCCGGTCGAGGTGCTGGCCGGTGAGTCCGCGGCGGCGTCCGGGGAGTAAGTCCACCTGCAAAGCCCCGCTTCACCCGGGTTCGCCCGGGGTGAGCGGGGCTTTTGCAATTCCGCGGGGTGTAGGTAGCCGTGGCGGGCGATGGCGCGCGGACCGCGAAATTCGGTGGCGGCAGCATGGGCGGGTGATGCATCGTCGATCCGATCGACGACGAAAGGACCGCATGCTTACCGACGAACAGGTCGAGGCGTTCGTAGCGGACGGGTTCGTGAAGCTCGAGGGGGCGTTCCCCCGCACGGTGGCCGATGCCGGGCGGGAGATCCTGTGGCGGGCGACGGGATGCGATCCGGACGATCCGTCGACGTGGACGCAGCCGGTGCTCCGTCTCGGCGACCACGCGGAGCCGCCGTTCCGGCAGGCGGTGAACACCCCGGCGCTGCGGGATGCCTTCGATCAGCTGGTCGGGCCCGGGCGATGGTGGCCGCGGGGGAGCCTGGGGACCTTCCCGGTCCGATTCCCCAGCGGTGCCGAGCCCGGTGACGACGGCTGGCATGTCGACGCGAGTTTCGAAGGCGACGATCCGGCGAACTTCCTGACCTGGCGGCTCAACCTGTGGTCACGGGGGCGGGCGCTGCTGATGCTGTTCCTCTTCTCCGATGTGGACGAGGACGACGCACCGACCCGGATCCGCGTCGGATCGCATCTACGCCTGCCGCGCGTCCTGGAGCCCTACGGCGAACCGGGCGTCGCGATGGCTGAGCTGACCGACACGTATGCGGCCACGGCAGACCTCCCCGAGGCGACGGCCACCGGCGCCGCCGGGGATGTCTACCTGTGCCACCCTTTCCTCGTCCACGCCGCCCAGCCCAACCGCACCGGCCGCCCGAAATTCATGGCCCAGCCGCCGCTGCTGCTGCGCGAACCGTGCCTGCTGGAGCGCCCGGACGGCGCGTATTCGCCTGTGGAACAGGCGATTCGGCGCGGGCTCAGGAACGGGTGATCCAGTCGGCGCGGTACGGATATGAGACGGCGCTCGTGCGGTCTATCGCCGGGTCCGGCGCAGCACCTCCAGCCTGGTCAGGTACTGGTCCTCATCGATCTCGCCGCGCGCGAACGCCGACCGCAGGGTGCCGACGCCGCGGTCGCGCCACCGGGCCCGCCGGGAGACGAACACGAAGGCGATCACGGCCAGCCAGAACATGACGGGGAAGATCCAGAAGAACGGCCACGGGTGCCAGCCGTCGTTGTAGTGGTCTGCCAGGAAGGACATGGTCTCGGGACTCGCGTAGATGTTCATGGCTCCCAGCCTGTTCCGAATCGCCGCCGCTGACATCGGCGCGCGAGCGACAAACGGCATACGTCTGCGTGCGTAGTCCGGAGGGACTGCTCAACCGAACGACATCACGGCGCGGATCCCGCGGCGGCGGTAGTCCAGGGCGTCGTCACCGTCGTGCCGGATGTTCGGATAGACGCCCTGCGCCGTCATCGGGGCACCGACGGATTCGCCGAGCCGGGACGGGCCCGTGCCGACGCGCGTACGGTGGATGGCGCTCGTGCGAATCGAATCCGGGGGTGTACCGATGACCGATCCCGACCTGACCCTGATCGCGGTCCTGCTCGACCGCTCGGGCTCCATGCAGTCGATCAAGTCCGATACCGAGGGCGGTTTCGCGGCGTTCCTCGAGGAGCAGCGCGCGGTGCCGAAGCGGATCGAGGTGACGCTGGCCCAGTTCGACACCGAATACGAACAGCTGTACGCGAATCGTCCCCTCGCCGAGGTGCCGCCGCTGCACCTGCAGCCGCGCGGCATGACCGCGCTCTACGACGCCGTCGGACGGCTGGTCACCGAGGTCGGCGCGGACCTGGCGCAGCGTCCCGAGGACCGGCGGCCGGGCACCGTGATCGTCGTCGTACTCACCGACGGCCACGAGAATTCCAGCCGGGAGTGGTCGCATGCCGCGGTGAAGTCGCTGATCACCCAGCAGCAGGAGGTGTACAGCTGGAACTTCCTGTTCCTGGGCGCGAATATGGACGCCGTCGCGATCGGCACCGATATGGGGTTCGATCCACGGCAGGCCATCACCTACGCCGCCGCGCCCGGTGGGGTGGCCGGGGTGTTCCGCGCCGCGGCGGGCAATTCCGCGAGGCTGCAGTCCGGCGCCGGTGCACCGGTCGGATTCACCGAAGACGAACGGCAGCAGTCGAATCCGGGCGGATGATCCGCGGACCGGCTCCGGACCGTCCGGCTACTGCCAGCCCGGACGCACGAGCCCGGATTCGTAGGCCATCACCACCAGCTGGGTGCGGTCGCGGGCGTTGAGCTTCAACAGGATTCGGCTCACGTGGGTGCGGGCGGTAGCGGGGCTCAAAAACAGCCGCTCGGCGATCTCGGCATTCGTGAGGCCCTCGGCCACCAGCGCCATCACCTCGCGTTCGCGGTCGGTGAGCTCGGACAGTTCGGCCGTGGGCGCGGGCTTGGCGCGCGAGGCGAATTCGGAGACCAGGCGCCGGGTCACGCTGGGGGACAGCAGCGCATCGCCCGCGGCCACCACCCGCACCGCCTTCACCAGATCGGCCGGTTCGGTGTGCTTGACGAGGAAACCCGTTGCGCCCGAACGCATTGCCTCGAAGACGTACTCGTCGAGCTCGAAGGTGGTCAGCACCACCACCTTCACCGCGGCCAGGTCGGCATCGGCGGCGATCTCCCGCGTGGCGGCCAGCCCGTCGAGGACCGGCATCCGGATATCCATGAGCACCACATCCGGCCGCAGTTCCCGCGTCATCCGCACCGCCTGCTCGCCGTTGTCGGCCTCACCGACCACCGCGATCCCGTCCTGCGCATCCAACAGCGCCACGAACCCTCCGCGCACCAGCGCCTGATCGTCGGCCACCACCACCCGAATACTCATCGGACCTCCCGATCGAGGCGGGGGATCGGGAGGGCGGCGTGGACGCGGAAGCCGCCGTCGGGGCGGGGACCCGCCGTCAGCTCGCCGCCGAGGGCGTGGGCGCGTTCGATCATGCCGGGAATCCCGTTGCCGCCGGTTGTGGATGGCTGTGGAGATTTCGCGGGGTCGGCGTTGCCGTTTCTCATGGCGGGTGGGCAATTCTGCCCGGCTCCTATGTCGTCGATGGTCAGGCGCAGGGTGTCGGAGGAGAAGTCGACGGTGACAACGGCTTCGGCGCCGGGGGCGTGGCGCAGGACGTTGGTCAGCGACTCCTGCACGATGCGGGCGGCGGCGCCGTCGAGGACCGCGGGCAGGCGTTGTGGAGTGCCGCGAGTCTCGGTCCGCACCGTCAACCCGGCGGCGCGTGCCGGGCCGAGCAGCGCATCGAGATCGGTGACGCCGACGGCCGGAGTCGTCGGTACCGCAGCGGTTTCCGCGCCCGCGCGGATCGAGCGCAGCAGCGTGTGTACCTCGCCGAGGGCGTCGCGGCTGGTCTGTTTGATCGCCGCGAGCGAGGTGGCGGCCTGTTCGGGCTTGCGGTCCAGCAGCTCCAGCGCCACCGACGACTGCACGTTGATCACCGACAGGCTGTGCGCCAGCACGTCGTGCAGTTCGCGGGCGATGGCCAGGCGCTCCTCGGTGGCGCGCTGCTCGCGCTGCGCCAGCTCGCGGTCGCGCTCGGCCTGCTCGTTGCGGCGGGCGACCTCGGCCCGCTGCCGACGGGCCACCAGCACCGCCCGGCGCTGCCTGATGCCCTCGGCGACCGCGACCAGCACGCTCAACCACGCCAGCAGGCCGGCCACCTGCCAGCCGTTGGTCGAATACCCGCGCAGCGCGGGTATCGGCCACACCATCAGCAGGTACCCGAGCGGTAGCAGCGGGTAGGTGTACCAGCGCGACCCCTGGCTGGCCGCCGTGAGGAACGCGATCACGAGGGACAGGAAGATCGGCCCGTAGCCGTAGCCGATCAGCAGGTAGGCGGCCGTGACCGCCAGTATCCCGAAGAACACCGCCCGCGGACAGCGGCGGCGGAGCACCAGCAGTACCGGCCCGGCCACCAGCAGCAGGTAACCGAGCACGTCGAGACCGCGGGTTCCGCTCTGATGCAGATTCGCCGCGCTGCCGCCCGCCAGCTGCACCACGGCGACGATCACCGCCGGTAGCACATCCCGGACACCGGGCCACACCCTCGACTCCACACTCGAACCGTAGCGCCGCCGCACCGCGCACGGGAGCTACGCGCCGCGAATTACGTCCAGATACGTACGCCGGGTCACGCCGGGCGGCGGATGTGTCCGCCCTGGTCGCAGGCGGATTCTCAATGGCATGAACGATTCGGTAGTGACCGACGCCCTGACCAAGACCTACGGCACCCACACCGCCGTCGATGCCGTCGGTATGACGGTTCACGCGGGGGAGATCTACGGATTCCTCGGCCCGAACGGCGCTGGAAAGACCACGACGCTGCGCATGCTGGTCGGCCTGATCCGCCCCACCTCGGGCACGGCCACGGTGCTGGGCAGCGTCCCCGGCGCCCCGGAAACGCTTCGGCGCATCGGCGTTCTCATCGAGGGCCCGGGCTTCTACCCCTACCTGTCGGGCCGCGACAACCTGCGACTGCTGGCCCGCTACCGCGGCGTCGGGCGCGACGGCGTGGAGCAGGTTCTGGAGCGGGTGGGCCTGGCCGATCGGGCGCACGACAGGTTCCGCACCTATTCGCTGGGGATGAAGCAGCGGCTCGGCGTTGCCGCGGCGCTGCTGGGTGGCCCGGACCTGCTCATCCTCGACGAACCCACCAACGGGCTCGACCCGGCCGGGATGGCCGAGATGCGCGAACTCATCACCGGACTCGCCGCCGACGGGCACACCGTGGTGCTGTCGTCTCACCTGCTCAGCGAGGTGCAGGAGATCTGCGATCGCGTCGGCGTCATCTCGGGGGGCCGCCTGCTCACCGAATCGACGGTGAGCGAATTGCGCGGTGCGGCAACGCTTTTCCTGCGAGCCGAGCCGGTGGAGCTGGCCTTCCCCGCCGTCCGCCGGGTGGTGGGCGAACGATCCGCGTTGCTGACCGCCGCCGGTATCAGAGTCGATGCCGGTACGGCAATGGCGCCGACGGTGGCGCGCGCGGTGATCGAGGCCGGTGCGGATCTGCTGGAGCTGCGCATCGACGAGAAGTCGCTGGAGGAAGTGTTTTTCGAGATGACGAAACTGGAGGAAGCGGCATGATTGTCAGCGGCATGCGGGACGTATCGGCCTGCACGGCAGCGGAATTCGACCGATTTCGGAAATGGCCCGCCTTCTGGGTCGTGCTCGGCACCTGGATCCTGCTGAATCTCACCTTCGCGTATCTGTTCAACTACCTGGCCTACACCACGGGCGACACCTCGCGCATGTCCAACGGCCAGCCGCGCGAGGTATTGCTGCAGCTGATGCTGCCCGCCGCGGTGCCGGAGGTGTTCACCCAGGGCATGGCGATGTTCGGCGGTGCGCTGATGCTCGTGCTCGGCGCGATGGTGACCGGCAGCGGATACGGCTGGGGCAGTTGGAAAACCGTCCTCACCCAGGGGCCCGGGCGAGTGAGCGTGCTGGCGGGCACCGTGCTGGCGCTGGGCGCCGTGGTGGTCGGGCTGGTCTGCGCGGCGTTCGTGATCGACACCGGGGTGGCCGCGGTGATCGGCTCCGTGCAGCACGGGTCGCTGGCGCTGCCGTCGGCCGACCGGGCGCTGCTCGGAATCATCACGGGCACAGTCATTCTCGGGATGTGGACGCTGGCCGGTGCACTGGTCGGCACGATCGCGCGGGGGCCCGCGCTGGCCGTCGGCCTCGGCCTGGTCTGGGTGCTGGTGGTGGAGAATCTGCTGCGCGGCGTCGGCGCGATCTTCTCGCCGATCCAGGCCGTCACGGACTACCTGCCGGGTACGGCCGCCGGTTCGCTGGCCGGTGCGATGCGCACGGTAGGGGGCGCGGCGACGCCCGGTGTCCTCGACGTCCTGTCCCGCCCGGTGTCGTTCGCGGTACTCGGCGTCTACATCGCGGTATTCACCACCGCCACAGTGTGGTTGGTGCGCCGCCGCGATATGGTCTGAGCCACAACACAATACGCAGCCGCCGATGTCTCCCATCGGCGGCTACGTGCATTCAGCTGAGAATGCCGTGGGCCAGCCGTTCCAGTGCTGCTGTGATCTGGGCCGGGGTGAGTTTGCGGGAGCGTTGGCGGCGGTAGACCTCGGCGGCGAGCGGGGCCAGCAGGATGTCGATCAGCGAATCCGGTTCGGGCACTTCGGCTTCCGTCAGGAGGGCGCGGATGTGGGCGTGCCAGAATCCGTAGGCGCCCGTCGCGAAGCGGGCGCCACCGCTCTCGGCGCCCAGCACCAGCGACGAATGCGTTTCCAGGAGTTCGACCATCGCGGCGTAGAAGGCGGCCAGGCGCGCCCCCGGTGGGGCGCCGGGGCCGAGCGGTGGTGGGCCGCCGAGTAATTGCTCCTGCAGCGCGCGTTCGTGCTCGTCGAGCAGTGCGAGCGCGATCGAGGCGACATCGGGGTAGCGGCGGTACAGGGTCCCGCGCCCCACCCCGGCGGCCTTGGCGACGTCGTCCATCGTCACCGTGCGCGGGTCGCGGGTCGCGAACAGATCAGCCGCGGCGGCGCGGATCTTGGCCCGGTTGCGCGCGGCGTCGGCGCGCTCGGCGGGATCGCTGGGAGCCCGCGCGAACAGGTCGGATCCGGAGGTCATGTGCGCCACTGTAAGTCACCGGGAATAAGTGGACAACACGTCCGGTTGAGTCGGCCGTAAAGATTAAATGGACAGCGCGTCCACTTCTGTCGGAGCGTGCCGCCGCGGTGAGGAGTACCGAAATGAACTGGCTGATCCTGGTTTTGGCGAGCCTGATCGAGATCGCCTGGTCGCAGAGCATCAAGCCGACTCAGGGATTCACCAAACCGCTGCCGACCCTGGTCTGCTTCGTGCTGGCCGCCGCGGCGGTGTATCTGCTGTCGCGGGCGATGCAGACGCTTCCGGTCGGCACCGCCTACGCCGTCTTCACCGGCATCGGCGCGGTCGGCGCGATCGGGCTGGGGATCGTTGTGCACAAGGATCCGTTCAGCGCCGGACGGGCGCTGGCCCTGGCGATGATCGTCGGCGGCATCGTGCTGGCCCGCGTGACGAACCCGGAGTGAATACGGGCGGGCGGCCGAGCGGGTAGGTTCGGTCGGGACGGCAATCCATTCCGATGAATGAAAGGACAGTGATGCCAACACGTACCGCGCGCACCGCTTGGAGCGGGGGCCTGCAGGACGGTTCGGGCCAGGTCGAGCTGGCGAGCTCCGGCGTCGGCAAGTTCGATGTGTCGTTCCCGAAGCGGACCGCCGACACCGCCGATGGCACCACCAGCCCGGAGGAACTGATCGCCGCCGCGCATTCGTCGTGCTACGCCATGGCGCTGTCGGGCCAGATCGGCAATGCCGGCGGCACGGTGCGGAGCCTGGATGTCAGCGCCGATGTCACGCTGGGCCCGGATCCGGCGGGCGGCTTCCACATCAGCACCATCAAGCTGACCGTCCGCGGCAAGGTCGACGGGCTGGACGCCGCCGGTTTCCAGGCCGCCGCCGAGGGCGCCAAGACCGGCTGCCCGATCAGCAAGGCGCTGGCGGGCGTCGGCACCATCGAGCTGGATGCCGCGCTGGAGTCCTGAGCGGTAACGACGCGAGAGGGGCGGTGTCTGTGCACCGCCCCTCCGGCCGTCACATCAGGCGGCGACCGCGGCCTGCCTGCGGTCGGCGAACTCCGTGAGCGTCGCGAATGCCAACCCCAGTGCCGCCCACAGCGTGGCCGAGACCGCCAGCGACGACACCCGGAACTGCCACAGCAGAGTCGCCGGGAAGTCGTCGGTCACCTCGTTCACCCCGGGCAGTGCGATATAGCCGATCGCCGTCACGGCCACGAAGGCGGCCATCGCACCGGCGAACCGAACCGTGCCCAGCTGCGCGGACAGCAGGCGGTACACGAATACCGCGGCGCCGACCGCCGCCAGCCCGAGCAGGACCGCCGCCACCCACAGCAGGGTGCGCTCGTTGATCGTGTCCGGCTCGCCCACCGCGGGCGGATTGGCCGGGTACTTGAAGAACGGCACGGCGGTGATCGCGAGCCAGCCGCACAACCCCAGCGCCACAGCCAATTTCGGCCCCGGCAGGGTGGTGAAGCGACGCGCGTAGTGGGCCACGGCGGCGAAGATCGCGCCCAGCGCCAGCCCTGCCAGTCCGAGCGCGAGGAATTCGCCGAACTTCTGCCCGCCGCGGCTGACCAGCGGTTCCTCGGACTCGTCGTGGGAGTGGCCGCCCTCCGCGGCGCTCCCGGCCTCCTCGATGGCGATGGCCGACTCGACCTTCGGCTCGCCGAGGACGAACCCCACGGTGCCCGCCAGCAGTCCGGCGATGAGCCCGGCGAGCAGGCCGCGCAGCAGCAGGGTCTTCAGCGAACCGATCAGTGGCACGGCACGCCCAGCAGGTGTCGCCCGTCGTGCATCAGCTCGTGCAGGTACATCCCGCTGCGGGAGACCGCGCCCTGATCGAAACCGACCAGGTACAGGGTGAGCAGTGCCAACAGCACGACGCCTACCGTGACGAGTACGGTGGCGAGCGAATCGGTTGCGCGACCGGGGGTGTGCGCAATGGCCATGGTGGTCCTCCTTCGGGGATGGTCGCGTCCCCGCGAGCGGGTCTGGCAACGACGGTGCCGATGTCTGGCTCGCCGGCCGGGTGGGGCCGGATTACAGTGGCGCGACCGCCCCGGAATCTCACCGGGTTACCGCGTCACCGTCGCTAAGGTCACATGAACTGTGACACCCTGAGTTATGTGGCGTCAACTGCGCGATCGTCATTCGGCGGCCGTCCCCGGCTGCTGATCGGTGTCGGCGCGGCGATCGTGGCCGTGCTGGTGGTCGTCGCGATCGCGGTCGCGGTGCGCCCGGGGCCCGATGCCTCGTCGACGTCCTACCCCTGCCCCGCGGATCCCGCCTCGGTGGAACCGGCGTGGGCGCCGTCCTCGAATTCGTTCACCGCGGGCTTCGAGGCCCATCCGTTCGTCGGCAACGGTTACCTGGGCCTGCGAATACCGCCCGCCGGAACGGGTTACGTCGAGACCGGCGAGCGCACCGGCTGGCCGCTGTACACCCCGCGCTACGACGGGGCGTTCGTGGCCGGGCTGTACGGGCGCGAACCGGCGCTCGCCGACGGGCTGACGGTGGCGGCGGCACTGCCGAACTGGTCCACGCTGCAGGTCGGTGTCGGTGATGAGACCTTCTCTCCGGCAACGCCTTCCGCGCAGGTCTCGAACTTCCGGCAGACCCAGTTCCTGCGCTGCGGGATGGTGCGGACCGAACTGACCTGGACCACCCGCGACGGCCGCGCCACCGATCTGGCGTACGAGGTGTTCACCGATCGCACCGATCAGCATTCCGCCGCCGTGCATCTCACCGTCACGCCGCACTGGGACGGGCAGGTGACCGTCACCGATCTCATCGATTTCGCCGGTGCCCGTCGCATCGATCGAACCGGATTCTCGTCGCCGCAGCCCGGGACCGTGAATGCCGAATTCCGCACCCGGACAACGAATGTGGCCGGGAATGTGGCCTCGGTGCTGCGGGCGGGCGACGCCCCGGTGCGGGCGCAGGACGCCGGCCAGCAGGCGACCTCGGCCGTCACCTCCGGCAGGGCCTACGAGGTCACCAAATTCGTCGGTGTCGACACCGGCGTCACGGCCTCCGATCCCGGCCGATCAGCGACCGACGCCGCGCGCCGGGCCGCGGACCGGGGCTGGTCGAATCTGCTTGCCGCACAGGCGCAGGCGTGGCGCGGGCTGTGGGACTCCGATATCGAGGTCCCCGGCCGCCCGCAGGTGCAGCGCTGGATTCGCGGCGCGCTGTATTCGCTGTATTCGGCGACGAACCCGCGGCAGGACAACAGCCTGTCGCCCACCGGGCTCAGCAGCGACAACTACGCCGGTCTGGTCTTCTGGGATGCCGACATCTGGATGTACCCGGGGCTGCTGCAGTTACAGCCGGAGCTGGCGCGCTCGGTGATCGAATATCGCTACAAGACCCTGCCGGGCGCCCGCGAGAATGCCCGGCGCCTGGGCTATCCCGGCGCGTTCTATCCGTGGACCAGCGCGAGCACCGGCGACCTGTGGAGCGAATGCCACAGCTGGTCGCCGCCGCACTGCGTGACCCAGATCCACCTCCAGGGCGATGTGTCGCTGGCCGCGTGGCAGTACTACCTGGCCACCCGGGACGTCGGCTATCTGCGCGAACGCATCTGGCCGCTCATGTCGAACCTCGCCGAGTTCTGGGCGGCGCGGGCGACGCCGAATCCGGACGGCAGCTACTCGATCCGCAATGTCGCCGGGCCGGACGAGTACAGCAACGGCGTCGACGACGGCGTCTACACCAATGGCGTTGCCGCCCTGGCACTTCGGAACGCGGTCACGGCCGCGCGGATCATCGGCGCCCCCGCGCCACCGGAGTGGGCGACGGTCGCCGATCGGCTGCGCATGCCGTTCGACGCGCGCGAGGGCATCTTCCTGCAGTACGAGGGCTACCGCGGGTCGGAGATCAAGCAGGCCGATACGGTGCTGCTGCAGTACCCGCTGGAATGGCCGATGCCCCCGCAGGTGGCCGCGAAGACGCTGGACTACTACGCGGAGCGCACCGATCCGGATGGGCCCGCGATGACCGACTCGGTCCATCAGATCGATGCCGCCGCGAACGGTGAGCCGGGTTGTGCGGTGGGCACCTATCTCGATCGCTCGGCCCGGCCCTTCGCCCGCGAGCCGTTCGGGCAGTTCGCCGAGGCGCGCGGCGAGAAGGCGGGCGCCACCGATCCGCACGCCGGTGCCCCAGCGTTCTATTTCACAACGCTCGCAGGCGGTTTCGTGCAGGAGTTCACCAACGGTCTGGTGGGACTGCGGTTCCGCGAGGACCGGGTACGGCTGGATCCGTTGCTGCCGCCGCAGCTCGACGAGGGTGTCACCGTGCGCGGGTTGGATTGGCAGGGAAGGGTTTTCGATGTCGCGGTGGGGCCGCGGCACACCACGGTAACGCTCCGGTCCGGAGACCCGCTGCCCGTGGAGACCGCCGCGGGCATCCGCCGGATCGAATCGGGCGGCTCGCTCGAGCTACCGACGCGCCGACCCGACCTGGACCCCACGGCCGATGCCGCACAATGCAAGACCGCCACGGCCTCGAGCGAACAGCCCGGCGACTACGCCGAGGCGGCGGTCGACGGCGATACCGCCACCAGCTGGCTGCCCGCCGCCGACCCGGCCGAGCTGACCGTCGACCTGGGCGCGGTCGGTGCCGTCACCCGAGCGGTGCCGCAGTGGAACGGTCCCGCCCCGGCGTCGTCCGAGATCGCGATCTCCCGCGACAACCGGACCTGGACCACGGTGCCGCGCAACGACAACGGCGAGCTGACGACGCCGTCCTACGCCCGCTACGTTCGGATACGCCTCACCGGTACCGATATCGCCGCCGAGGCGGGCATCCGCGAATTCGACGTCACCACCGCGCCGGGGTAGCGGTCGATCCTGCGTTAGTCGGCGGACGCCTTCGCGGGCACGTCCAGGACGACCTCGAATTCCAGCAGGGATGCCCCGGTCGCCACCGGCTTACGCGCCTGACCGGCGTGCGCCTCCTTGGCCGGGCCGTCCCGCCACGCGGCGAACGACTCCTCCGAATCCCAGTGCGTGACAACGAAGTACCGATCCTCGCCCGCGACCGGCCGCAGCAGCTGGAAACCGAGGAAGCCGGGGGAGTTCTCCACCGCGTGGGCCCGAGCGGCGAACCGCTTCTCCAGTTCGGGGCCCGCGCCCTCGGGAATCTCGATCGCATTGATCTTCACAACAGCCATGCGCACCAGGTTAGCCCCGGTCCCGAGTCGGCCCGAGGGCACGACCGGCGCGGCCGTATCGTCGGGAGCGATACCTGTATGACGAGGGGGCCACCGGCGTGCCGATATCGTCGGGAGCGATGCTGTACGACGAGGGCGGCACCGGTGTGCCGATGCTGTTGCTGCACGGGCTGATGGGCAGTGCGCGGACCTGGCGCGCGCACCTGGACTGGCTGCGCGAACTCGGGCACGTGTACACCTTCGATGCCGCGGGGCACGGGCGTCCGGCGCCGGAGGAACTGACCACCGAGGCATTCGTCGCAGATCTCGCGGCGGCGACGGCGGCCATCGCCGAGCCGATGGTGGTGATCGGTCATTCGATGGGCGGCCTGCACGGCTGGGTGTTCGCGGCCGAGTACCCCGACCGGGTGCGGGCGCTGGTGGTCGAGGACATCGCGCCGGACTTCCGCGGCCGCACCGCCCGCGACTGGGCGGCCATGATCGAGGCCTGGCCGCAACCGTTCCCGGACGCCGACGCGATGCTGGATTTCTTCGGCCCCGTCGCCGGGCGGTACTTCCTGGAGTCGTTCGACCACGGTCCGGACGGCTACCGCCTGCACGGCGATGTGACGACCTTCCGCGATATCTCCGAGGAGTGGGGCACCCGCGACTTCTGGAAGCAGTGGCGCGCGGTGCGGGCACCCGCGCTGCTGTTCGAGGGCGAGCACACCATCACCCCTCCGGGCCAGATGCGCGAGATGGCGCGGGTGCATCCGAACGCCCGCCATGTGCTGGTCGAGCAGGCGGGCCATCTGGTGCACGACGATCAGCCCACCACCTACCGCACCGAGGTCGAGCGCTTCCTCCACGAAGTGCTCCCCTGAGGTGGGGCGCGCTTGTCGGTGAACTGTTATTCCTCGAGTACTGGGCGGCAAGGGCCTTGATTACCTGCGGTGATAGATGAGTAAGTGAGCCGGGCGTTGGATTGACGGCGGTCGCCTTCAGTCTTGGGACCGGCCCGTCGTATGCTCGTCGCACGCCCCCGAACGAAGGTGACCACACGATGATCGACTTCTCGATTCCCGCCGACCTCGCCGCCGAACGCGACCGGGTTCGCCAGTTCGTCATCGACAAGATCGTTCCCTACGAGCGCGACCCCCGGCTGACCGCGCACGGCCCGAACGACGAACTGCGGCAGGAACTCGTCGAGCTGGCCCGCGCGGAGAAACTGCTGACCGTCCAGGCTCCGGTGGAGCTCGGCGGGCGCGGGCTGTCACATATCGAGCAGGCCGTGCTGTACGAGGCGGCCGGGTGGTCCACCCTCGGCCCGGTCGCGATGAACTGCGCCGCCCCCGACGAGGGCAATATGTTCCTGCTCTCCAAGGTCGCGAACTCCGAGCAGACCGACCGCTTCCTGATGCCGGTGATCAACGGCCACCAGCGCTCGGTGTTCGCGATGACCGAGCCCGGCGGCGCCGGTTCCGACCCGGGCCAGCTCGCCACCACCGCCGCCTTCGACGGCGACAACTTCACGATCAACGGCCGCAAGTGGCTCATCACCGGCGCCGACGGGGCCAAGACGTGGATCATCATGGCGCGGCTGGAGGCCAATCCGCACCTGCCGGAGGGCCCGACCCTGTTCCTCGCCGAGGGCGGCACCCCCGGCATCGTCATCGAACGGACCATGAACACCATGGACCGCAACTACGTCGGTGGCCACGGCGTGGTGCGCTTCGAGAATCTGGTGCTGCCCAAGGATTCGGTGCTCGGTGAGACCGGCCAGGCGATGCGGTACGCGCAGCTGCGCCTGGCCCCCGCCCGGCTCACCCACTGCATGCGCTGGCTCGGCGCCGCGGAACGGGCGCAGAGCATCGCCGTCGACTACGCCAAGACCCGCACCGCCTTCGGTAAGCCGATCGGCGAGCACGAGGGCGTGTCGTTCATGCTGGCCGACAACGAGGTCGCGCTGCACCAGTGCCGCCTGACCATCTGGCACGCCTGCTGGCTGATGGACCAGGGCCACAAGGCCCGCCACGAGAGCTCGATGGCCAAGTCGTACGTGTCCGAGGAGCTGTTCAAGGTGACCGACCGCTGCGTCCAGGTCCTCGGCGGCATCGGGATCAGCGACGAGACGGTGGTCGAGATGATCTTCCGCGATATGCGCGCCTTCCGCCTCTACGACGGGCCCACCGAGGTCCACAAGTGGGCGATCGGCCGCCGCGTGCTGCGATAGATTCGGCGTGCGGGTAGCGGCAACGGAACTAGGATCTTCTCGTATGAGTTCGGAACTGCACGTCGATGTCTCCGCCGGAGTCGCCGTGCTCACGCTCAACCGTCCCGCCCAGCAGAACGCCTTCACACCGACGATGGCCACCGAACTCGGCACGGCGCTGCGGCGCTGCGACACCGAGGACGCTATTCGCGCGGTGGTCGTCACCGGAACGCCGCCCGCCTTCTGCGCCGGTGCGGATCTGTCCATTCGGGTCGGCGACGTCACGGGCACCATCGACCCGCCGCCGTGGCGGATCCGCAAACCGGTGATCGCCGCGGTCAACGGGCATGCGGTCGGGATCGGGCTGGCGCTCGCGCTGCAGTGCGATCTGCGCTACATGGCCCGCGACGCCGTGTACGGGCTCAATCAGGTGCGGCGCGCGGTCGTCGCCGACGGCTACGCGCACTGGACGCTGCCGCGGCTGGTCGGCATGGCCAACGCCGCCGACATCATGCTCACCGGCCGCACCTTCGACGGTGACGAGGCCAAGGCGATGGGCCTGGCCAACAGCTGCCTGACCGCCGGCGAGGTGCTGCCGACCGCGCTCGCGGTCGCGCACGACATCGCCGGTGGGTCGGCCCCGCTGCCGGTCGCGCTGTCCAAGCGTCTGCTGTGGGAGGGCCTGGGGATGAGCGCGGAGGCGGTCGGCAAGCTGGAGGCCGATCTGAACACCTACGCCGCGCAGAGCGTCGACGGCGGCGAGGGCATGGCGGCCCTGCGCGACCGGCGCCAGCCGAAGTGGACCGGCAGCGTCAGCGCCGAATGGCCCGCCTGGGGCGTGCCGATCGAGCCGGAACGGCCCGGCCTGGACTGATCCGCCCCGCGGTCAGGCGTTCCCCCCGATCAGCATGAGCAGGAACAGGATGCCGACCAGCACCATCAAGACGGTGCCGACGATGCCGAGGATGTAGCCGACCAGCACCTGCATGCGGCCGCCGATCGCACCCCCGGAGACCTCGATCTGGTCCAGCGCCCGCTTGCCCATCGTCCACGCCACCGGACCCAATGCGCCGCAACAGAATATGCTCAGCGCCCCGAGCAGCAGGATCGTTGTCGCATGTGGGTGCTCGACCGGGTTCCCGATCTGCTGCTGCTCGAGCCAGTAGTACGGGGGCTGGTTCATGGCCACCGATCAAGTCTATGGGGACAGGCCGCGCGAAAGCGCGCTGACGCGCAAGGTTCCGGTCAAACTCGGCGCTGCCGGGCGATATCGGCCAGCACCACGCCCGCCGCCACGGACGCGTTGAGCGATTCCACCGGGCCCGCCATCGGGATGCTGAGGATGCTGTCGCAGGTGTCGCGCACCAGGCGGGACAGGCCCTTGCCCTCGGAACCGACCACCACGACAGTCGGTGCGGTGCCGTCGAATTCGTCCAGCGTGGTGTCGCCCCCGGCGTCGAGGCCGACGACCTGCAGTCCGGCGTTGGCGTAATCCTTCAGTGTGCGAGTCAGATTGGTGGCGCGGGCCACGGGCAGCCGGGCGGCGGCCCCCGCACTGGTGCGCCACGCGACCGCCGTGACGCTGGCGCTGCGGCGTTGCGGGATCACCACGCCGTGCCCGCCGAAGGCCGCCACCGAGCGGATCACCGCGCCGAGGTTGCGCGGGTCGGAGATGTTGTCCAGGGCCACCAGCAGCGCCGGTGCCGCCGAACCGCGGGCGGCCTCGAGCAGATCGTCGGGATGGGCGTAGCGGTACGGCGGGACCTGCAGCGCCATGCCCTGGTGCAGCCCGTTGCTGCTCATCTTGTCCAGGTCGGTGCGCGGGACCTCGAGGATCGAGATCCCGGCATCCGCCGCGTATTTCACGGATTCGGTGAGCCGCTCGTCGTTCTCGGTGCCGACCGCGACGTACAGCGCGGTCGCGGGCACCCCGGCGCGCAGGCACTCCACCACGGGGTTGCGGCCCAGCACCAGTTCCGGACCGCCGTCGCCCTTGCGCGTGCTGGGCCGGTTCGCGGGGCGGCCCTTCGCCGGGGCGGCCTTGGCCGCGGCCGCCGCCCGCTTGGCCGCCGGGTGGTACTTGCGCATATGCGCGGGCGGGGTGGCGCCCCGGCCCTCCAGGCCGCGGCGGCGCTGACCGCCGGAGCCGACCGTCTGGCCCTTCTTGGTGCCGCCCTTGCGGATCGCGCCCCGCCGCTGCGAATTGCCTGCCATCAGTACGCCTTCCGAGTCATAGGGGACACCCGTGCGCGAGGACACGTGCACACATCACGCCTCCTTGGTCAGGGACCATTCCGGCCCCTCCGGGGTGTCGGTGACCTCGACACCGGCCTCCTTCAACCGATCGCGCACCGCGTCGGCCGTGGCCCAGTCCTTCTCGGCGCGGGCCTGCTGGCGCCGGTCCAGTTCCGCGCGCACCAGGACGTCGAGGGCGTCCAGGGCGGAGGAGGAGTCGGCCGGATTCAGCCAGTGCGGGTCGAGCGGGTCCACGCCGAGAATGCCGAGCATGGCACGCGCCTGCGCCGCCGATTCCCGCGCGATCTCGGTCGCGCCGGACTCCAGGGCCTTGTTTCCCTCGTGCACGACGCGATGAATCTCGGCCAGTGCCCGGGGAATCGCGAGATTGTCGTCGAGCGCCTCCGCGAAGGCGTCGGTCCATTTGCCGACCGGAATCTCCCCGGCGCGCTCGGCCGTGCGCTGCACGAACGCCTCGAGCCGCTGATAGGTCTGGGCGGCGTCGCGCAGCGCCTGATCGGAGTACTCCAGCATCGAGCTGTAGTGCGCGCTGCCCAGATAGAACCGAAGCTCCACGGCCCGAACGTTTTTCAGCACATTGGGCACCGACAGCGTATTGCCCAGCGACTTCGCCATCTTCTCCCCGCCCAGGGTCACCCAGCCGTTGTGCAGCCAGTACCGGGCGAAGCCGTCCCCGGCGGCGCGCGACTGGGCGATCTCGTTCTCGTGGTGCGGGAACACCAGATCCATACCGCCGCAATGGATATCGAATTCGGGTCCGAGATAGAACTCGGCCATGGCCGAGCATTCCAGGTGCCAGCCGGGCCGCCCCGGACCCCACGGCGACGGCCAGGTCGGCTCGCCGGGCTTGGCGGCCTTCCACAGCGTGAAGTCGAGCGGGTCGCGTTTGCCCGCACCGGCACTCTCGCCCTGGTGGACATCGTCGAGCCGATGGCCGGACAACTTGCCGTACTCGGGGTAGCTGCGCACGTCGAAATAGACGTTGCCCTGCGACGGATAGGCGTGGCCGCGCTCGATCAGCCGCTGCATCAGCTCGACCATCTGGGTGATGTGCCCGGTGGCGCGCGGCTCCACCGACGGCGGCAGCACCCCGAGCGCCTCGTAGGCGCGCTGGAAGGCGCGCTCGTGCGTGGCGGCCCATTCCCACCACGGTCGGCCCGCGGCGGCGGCCTTGTTCAGGATCTTGTCCTCGATATCGGTGACGTTGCGGACGAACGCCACATCGTTGCCGTTGGCGACGAGCCAGCGGCGCAGCACGTCGAAGGCGACACCGCTGCGCACGTGACCGATGTGGGGATCGCTCTGCACGGTGGCGCCACACAGATACAACGAAACACGGCCGGGGACCAGCGGCGTGAAATCACGCAGGGTCCGCGTTTCGGTGTCGAACAGGCGCAGAGTCACGACCAGCCATCCTAGCTATGGGCAAAGAGCGAGAGTACGGGCGGTTTATTGCAGGGTACGGGCGCGGGGATCGCGCGCGCATCCGCGGGTGGGACCTGGGTTCAGCGCGAACCCGGACAGTCCTCGGTACAGCGCTGCAGCAGCGCGGTCGCCACCGCCGCCACGCCCTCGCCGCGGCCGGTGAGCCCGAGGCCGTCGGTGGTGGTGCCCGATACCGAGACCGGGGCGCCCAGCAGCTCGCCCAGCACCTGCTGGGCCTCGTCGCGCCGCGGCCCGATCTTGGGCCGGTTGCCGATGACCTGCACGGCGGCGTTGACGATCGCGTAGCCGGATTCGCCGAGCAGCCGCCGCACCTCCTTCAGCATGGCGGCGCCGGAGACGCCCTCCCATTCGGGACGGCCGGTGCCGAACACCGCGCCCACGTCGCCGAGACCGGCGGCCGACAGCAGCGCATCGCAGAGCGCGTGCGCGGCCACATCGCCGTCGGAGTGGCCCGCGCAGCCGCTGTCCCCCTCGAACAGCAGTCCGGCCATCCAGCAGGGGCGGCCGGGTTCGATCGGATGGACGTCGGAACCGATGCCGACGCGAATGCCCGCGAGTTCGCTCACACCGGCACCTCGCGAATATCGCTGTCGGTGAGCAACGTTCGGGCCAGGTGCAGATCGAGCGGGGTCGTGATCTTGAAGGCCCGGGGGTGGCCGGGGATGACCCGCACGCTCGCGCCGAGGAGTTCGACCAGGCCCGCGTCGTCGGTCACGGGGGCCGCGTGGGCGTAGGCCGCACGCAGCAGCGCGGCGTCGAATCCCTGCGGGGTCTGAATGGCGCGCAGGTGCGCGCGATCGGGGGTGCCGGTGACATCGCCGCGCTCGTCGACCGACTTGATCGTGTCGGTCACCGCGACACCCGGGACGACGGCGCGCTGTCCGGCGCGCAGCTCGGCGACCACTCGGGCGATCAGTGCGGGCGGGGTCAGGGCGCGGGCGGCGTCGTGCACCAGGAAATGGTCGGCGTCCGGCGCGGCCGCGATACCGGCGCGCACGGAGTCGGTGCGCTCGGTGCCGCCCGCCACCACGCTCACCGGCACCGGATCATCCGCGGCGCGGCCTGCCGCCCGGGCACGAGTGGCGAGCAGGACCTCCGCCTCGCCGATGAGCTCGGCGGGCACCATGATCACGATACGGTCCACGACCTCGGACGCGATCAGGCCGTCCACAGCGAGTGTGAGCATGGGCCTGCCGCCGACCGGGACGAAGGCCTTGGGCATTGATTCACCCAGGCGAACACCCAAGCCGGCGGCAGGCACCAGCGCCACAACACGACTCTCGTCGTGCGTAGATCTCACGGTCAGGAAGCCGCGGCGAGAACCTCGTCGAGCAGGGTCTCGGCCTTGACATCGTCGGTGCCCTCGGCGAGGGCGAGTTCACCGACGAGGATCTGGCGGGCCTTGGCCAGCATGCGCTTCTCGCCGGCGGACAGGCCGCGATCCTGTTCCCGACGCCACAGGTCACGCACGACCTCGGCCACCTTGTTCACATCGCCGGAGGCGAGCTTCTCCAGGTTGGCCTTGTAGCGGCGGGACCAGTTCGTCGGCTCCTCGGTATGCGGCGCGCGCAATACCTGGAAGACCCGATCGAGACCCTCCTGACCGACGACGTCGCGCACGCCAACGTACTCCGCGTTCTCTGCGGGAACCCGAACGGTGAGGTCGCCCTGTGCGACCTTCAGGACCAGATACTCTTTCTGCACACCCTTGATGGTGCGAGTCTCGATAGCTTCGATCAGCGCCGCTCCGTGGTGGGGGTAAACGACGGTGTCTCCGACCTTAAAAATCATGTGTCCCGTGCCCCTTTCGATGTTCACAGTTTAACATGCGACTCGGTAACGGCGCGATCAACGACGCAGGTCAGGGCCACAACAGGGGAGCGGTGGGGGTTGACAGAACCGCATCGGTGTGCATCCCCTTGTGCCAGAACGGCTTCCGAGTGGCGGCCTACCGCGCCTACCGCCGACTTCTCGTCGCGAGCACCCGAGTGTCGAAGCATAGACCGCCGCGAATCCGGCATCCGGATCGCCCGCCGCGGTGGCAATGACCATAGACACAACACCCGACACGGGGGGTTCGGCGTCAACTACTACTCTCCCTACTACTACTCTGCATCGTGGAGTGAGCCGGTCGACATGGAGGACAACCCGTGACTGCCCTGAATGCCACCACAGCGCCGAAGGCGGCACGGCGTGCCGTGCGTAAGGCGCCGCGCAGTGCCGTTGCCGTCGCAGCCCTCGCCGCGGGCGCGGCCCTCGCGCTGTCCGGCTGTGGCGCGGGTCAGATTTCGCAGACCGCCTCGCAGGTCGCCGCCGTCAACGGCAACAGCGCCGACGTCGGCAACGTGGCGCTGCGCGATGTGCGCATCCTGCTGCCGCAGTCGGAGCAGTACACCAATGCCAAGGGCGGCAAGGCCGTGCTCGCCTTCAGCGCCGTCAACGCGGGCGAGTCGAAGTCCGACGAACTCACCAGCATCACCTCGGATCTGGGCCCGGTGAAGATCACCCCGGCCAGCCCGCAGCTGAAGTTCCAGCAGACCGTGGTCGCCGGACTGACCGCCGAGCACGCGGCCGAGCAGGCCGAACACGGTGATCAGCATGCCGCGCCGACCACCGCCGCGCCGACCGGCTCGGCGGCTCCGACCACCGCCGCGCCGAGCAGCGCCACCGCCTCGACCGCCGCGCACCAGCCGGAGGGGCCCGGTGCCGCGGAACACCCGGCCGAGCCCGGCAAGCCGATCCTGGTCGAGATCACGGGCCTGACCCAGGACGTCACCCCCGGCCTGACCTACAAGGTGACGTTCAACTTCAAGGAGAACGGCACCGTGCAGGTCGACGTCCCCGTCGACGCCGGGCCGGATGCCGCGCGCAAGGAGAGCAAGGCCGCCGAGGGCGCGGGCGAAGGCAAGAGCGGGCACTGACATTTCGGCGGCGCGGCCGTCGCCGAGACATGTGCGCCGATCGTCGGCGCGGCGGGGAGTAGTGGTGTCGTACCCGGTCCTTAGGCTGCGTTCGTGGCCAAGGTGAAGTCGCTGTATCGCTGCTCCGCGTGCGGGCACGAGGTTGCCAAATGGGTGGGGCGGTGTCCGGGGTGTAGCGAGTGGGGGACGGTCGAGGAGACGGCCGCCGCCCCGGCCGCGGCCGCCGCCGGTCGCAAGGCGCTGCTGCCGTCCACCGCGGCGGCGCCCATCTCCACCATCGACTCACAGGTCACCCGGGCGCGGTCGACCGGAGTCGGCGAACTCGACCGGGTGCTCGGCGGGGGCGTCGTGCCGGGGTCGGTGGTGCTGCTGTCCGGTGAACCGGGCGTGGGCAAGTCGACCCTGCTGCTCGAGGTGGCGCATCGGTGGGCCCGCCAGCGCGACGAGCGATCGCTCTACGTGACGGCCGAGGAGTCGGCGGGGCAGGTGAAGCTGCGCGCCGACCGCACCGGCGCGGTCCACGAAAGGGTCTATCTGGCAGCCGAATCCGATCTCGCGACCATCCTCGGTCACGTCGAGCAGGTGCGGCCCAGCCTGCTGGTGGTGGATTCGGTGCAGACCATGCTCGCCGCCGACGCCGACGGGGTGATCGGCGGCGTCACCCAGGTGCGCGCGGTGACCGCGGCGCTCACCTCACTGGCGAAGGCGAGCGGGATCGCGGTGCTGCTGGTCGGCCACGTCACCAAGGACGGCAATGTGGCCGGGCCCCGCACCCTGGAGCATCTGGTGGACGTGGTCCTGCAGTTCGAGGGTGACCGGCATTCCACGCTGCGCATGGTGCGCGGGCTCAAGAACCGCTTCGGCAGCGCCGACGAGGTGGGCTGCTTCGAACTGCACGAGGACGGAATCGCCGGGGTGCCCGACCCTTCCGGGCTGTTCCTGCACCATCGTGCCGAGCCGGTGCCGGGGACGGCGATCACGGTCGCCATGGACGGTAAGCGCCCGCTGCTGGGCGAGGTGCAGGGCCTGACCGTCGAAACCCAGATCCCGACCCCGCGCCGCGCGGTGAGCGGACTCGACTACAACCGGGTCGCGATGGTGCTGGCCGTGCTGCAGAGCCGCTGCGGGGTATCGCTCGGCAAGGCCGACGTCTACGCGGCGACGGTCGGCGGCATGCGGTTGTCCGAACCCGCCGCGGATCTGGCGATCGCGCTGGCGCTCACCGGCGCCGCGCGGGACCGGCCGCTGCGCGCGGGGATGGTGATCCTCGGCGAGGTCGGCCTGGCCGGCGAGGTGCGGCGCGTCACGGGGCTCGGGCGTCGACTGGCCGAGGCGGAGCGATTAGGTTTCACGGAGGCGTTGGTGCCGCCGGGCGTGGACCTCTCGGGTATCGCCATGAAGGTGCACGAGGTGGCGGATGTGCGGGCGGCCATCGCCCGAGGTCTGCAGAAGCGAAGTCGCGAGCGTGCGGAGGCTGCCGAATGAACCCGGGCCGGTGGGTCACCAACCTGCTGGGCAGGCCCGCGCCGCGGTCGGACGGCGATCCACGGGCGCGCGAGGCGGGTTCCGGACAGTCGATACGGGGGAGCGCGATGACAGGGCGGGAGACGGCGACACCGGAGGCCGCGCCGGACATGATCGCGCGCCTGGTCCCCGGAACGGCACTGCGCGACGGTATCGACCGGATCCTGCTGGCGCGCACCGGTGCGCTGATCGTGCTGGGCTACGACGAGGCGGTCGAGCGGATCTGCGACGGCGGTTTCGAGCTGGATGTGGAATTCTCGCCGACCCGCCTGCGCGAGCTGTCGAAAATGGACGGCGCCGTGGTGCTTTCGACCGACGGCACGCACATCCGCCGGGCCAATGTGCACCTGGTGCCGGATCCGGCGCTGCCGACCGAGGAGTCGGGCACCCGGCACAAGGCCGCCGAGCGCACCGCCGCGCAGACCGGCCACCCCGTGGTGTCGGTGAGCCGATCGACCGGAATCGTCACGGTGTACGCCTCCGGCACCCGGCGGGTGGTCCAGCCGTCGGAGATCATCCTCTCGCGGGCCAACCAGGCCATGGCGACCCTGGAGCGCTACCGGTCCCGGCTGGACGAGATGACCCGGCAGCTGTCGCTGGTGGAGCTGGAGGACTACGTGACGCTGCGCGACGTGCTGACCGTCGTGCACTGCCTGGAACTGATCCGGCGGGTCGCCCGCGAGATCGACTCGGATGTCGGCGAACTCGGTGTCGACGGCCGCCAGCTGGCGCTGCAGCTGGCCGAGGTGGTGGGCAACACCGAGGGTGTGCGCCGCCTGGTGGTGCGCGACTACCTGCGTGCCGACCCGGTCGACGACGCCGCGATCGACCGGGCCCTGGCGGGGCTGGACGAACTGCTCGAGGTGGAACTGCTGGAGCCCACGAATCTGGCTCCGCCGCTGGGCTTTCCGGCGACCATCGAGGCCCTCGACACCGGCGTCAGCCCGCGCGGCTATCGGCTGCTCGCCGAGCTTCCCAGGGTCTCGCTGCACGCGGTGGAGCCGCTGGTCTCGGCGTTCGGGTCGCTGCCCGGGCTGCTGTCGGCGACCACGGCCGACCTCGAGGCCGTCGACGAGGTGGACGCCCTGTTCGCGCGCCAGGTCCGGGAGGGGCTGTCCCGGCTGGCCGAGTCCGGCAGCGTGTAGCTAGCCGGTGATATTGAACGTCTCCGGCGCGCTGCGAACCGAACCCAGTTGCGCGACAACCGCGTACGCGCCCGGCGGGACCTTCACCCGCTCGCCCGCGCAGCCCGGCTGCGAGGTCGTGCCGGACCAGGTGAGCGTGAACGCCGCCTGCTCGCCGCCCTTGAGGGTGCGCATATCGGCGGGGCCGCCCTGATCGCAGTCGGTGTTGGACCACAGCCGGCGCTGGCCGTCGAGCGACTGCACCGTGACCTGCTGCATCCCCGAACCCATATCGCGCTGACAGGCGGAGGTGGAGATATTGGTGGCGACGATGCCGAACACCGGCTGCTCGCCCGGTTTGTAGGTGGGCTGCCCGACCGTCACCTTGACCGCCACCGACTGATCCGGACACGCGGGCGCGGTACCGCCGGCGGTGGCACCGGCGGACGTGGACTGCGGGGTGCTCGATTCGGACGTGCCGGAGTTCGCGGCGGCCTGGGTCGCGGTCACCGAGGTCGAGGACGCCGCGGCGCCCGCGTCCTTGTCGTCACCGCCGCCGCGCAGCAGCATGACGGCCAGCCAGATCACCAGCACCAGGGCGATGACCAGGGCCGCGATGGCGAACAGGCGGCGGCGCCAGTAGATCTCCGGAGGGAGCGGTCCGTTCGGTTCCAGCACGCAACAACGGTAAGGGCACGATCGGGTACGCCCCGCTCAGCGCCCCGGCGTGTCGGGGCGGAAGTGGCAGCGGCGCCGGGTACATTTCCGCGGCTGCGCTCAGGCCACCTCGCCGATGGTTCCGACCGCGCGGTGCAGCTTCACCTTGCCGTCCTCGAGTTTGTATGTGACACAGGCGATTGCGCATTCGCCGGTGGCCACGCGCTGCGAAATGATCATCGACCGCTGCATCAGCAATCGGCTGGTTTCCACCACGTGGCGGGCCTCGAGCTCGTCGACCCCCGTGAGCCCCTCGCGCCGCCCGATCAGGATCGAGGGGGTGACCCGCTCGACCACGCTGCGGATGAATCCGCCGGGGACATCGCCGCCGTCGAGGGCGTCGATGGTCGCCCGCACGGCGCCGCAGCTGTCGTGGCCGAGCACCACGATCAGCGGGACGTGCAGCACCTCGACGCCGTACTCGATGGATCCGAGGACCGAGGAGTCGACGACGTGACCCGCGGTGCGCACCACGAACATATCGCCGAGCCCCTGGTCGAAGATGATCTCCGCGGCGACGCGGGAGTCCCCGCACCCGAACAGAATCGCCGACGGCTGCTGACCGGCGACGAGCTTGGCCCGGTCGGCCGCACCCTGACTAGGATGTTGCAGCGTGCCGTTGACGAACCTGTCGTTGCCCTCACGCAGGGCCTTCCAGGCACTGACCGGGTTGGTGTGTGGCATGCGTCCCATTTTCCACGGGAGTGCCCGCGCGTGAGTATCGATACCGACACCCTCATCGAGTGGTACCGGGAGACCGCCCGCGACCTGCCGTGGCGGCGCCCCGGGGTGACGGCGTGGCAGATCCTGATGAGCGAGATCATGCTGCAGCAGACGCCGGTGGTGCGGGTGGAGCCGATCTGGCGGGAGTGGGTGGCGCGCTGGCCGGTGCCCTCGGCGATGGCGGCCGCCTCGCAGGGCGAGGTGCTGCGCGCCTGGGGCAAGCTCGGATATCCGCGGCGGGCGCTGCGGTTGCACGAATGCGCCCGGGTGCTGGCCGCCGAGCACGGGGACGAGGTGCCCGCCGACGTCGAGGTGCTGCTGGGGCTGCCCGGCATCGGCGCCTACACCGCGCGGGCGGTGGCGTGTTTCGCCTATGGACAGCGAGTTCCGGTGGTGGACACCAATGTCCGCCGGGTGGTCGCGCGCGCGGTGCACGGCCGCGCGGAGGCCGGTAATCCGGCGGCTCGCGACCTGGCCGACACCGAGGCCCTGCTGCCTGCCCGGATCGACCGGGCCGCAACGCTTTCCGCGGCCCTGATGGAGCTGGGCGCGACGGTGTGCACGGCCCGCAACCCCGACTGCGCCCGCTGCCCCCTGCCGCGCTGCGCCTGGGTATCCGCGGGCCGTCCGGCCTCGGAGGTGGTGCGCCGCACCCAGAAATACGACGGCACCGACCGCCAGGCCCGCGGCCGCCTGCTCGACGTGCTGCGCAACGCCACCGGCCCGGTCGAGCGAATCGCCCTGGACCTCGCCTGGACCCGCGACCCAGGCCAACGCGCCCGCGCCCTCGACTCCCTACTCGTCGACGGCCTCATCGAACAAACCCCCGACGGCCTCTTCGCCCTCGCAGGCGAGGGCGGCACCTGACCACCCTTCCTGCACCCCCTGCCCGTTCCCGCACGGGCTCCAGGGCCCTGCAAGGGGTGCGTGAGCACGCAGGGGGTGCGAGGGGGTCAGGCGGGGACGAGGGTGGGGGCCGGGCGGCGGGTGCGGGGGCCGATGAGGCGGCAGAGGAGGTAGAGGGTGAAGGCTATGGCGGTGATGAAGGTGGAGACCGGGACGCCGGGGGCCAGGGACAGCAGGATGCCGCCGACCGCCGAGATCTCGGCGAAGACGATGGCCAGCACCGTGGCGCGCACCGGGTCCGCGGTGACCCGGGCGGCGGCCGCGGCGGGCGTGATCAGCAGCGACAGCACCAGCAGCGCGCCGACGATCTGGACGCCGAAGGCGGCCGTGATGCCGAGCAGCACGGCGAAC
Source organism: Nocardia wallacei (assembly GCF_029869545.1). Taxonomy (GTDB): domain Bacteria; phylum Actinomycetota; class Actinomycetes; order Mycobacteriales; family Mycobacteriaceae; genus Nocardia; species Nocardia wallacei_A. The sequence continues at coordinate 69,024 of NZ_JARWQD010000374.1, forward strand.
ACCACCGACAGCGCGCGCACCGGAACCCCGCGGGCGCGGGCGACCTCCGGATCGGTGCTGGCGAACAGCAGCGGGCGGTAGACGATCGCCAGGACCGCGAGCACGGCCACCGAGCACACGGTCAGCATGGTCAGGCCGCCGTTGCCGACGCTGACGACCTGCCCGGTCAGCAGCGAGAACTTCGATCCGGCGCGGCTGGGGCCCAGCCACAGGAACAGCACCGACAGCCCCAGCCCGAACGACAGCACCACCGCGATCACCGAATCGCGTTCCCGCGCCCGCGAACCCAGCAGTCCGAACAGCACGGCCGCGACCACCGATCCGGCGATCGCGCCGAGCCCGACCCCGACCCCGGCCAGCAGCGCCGCCGCCGCGCCGGTCAGGGACAGCTCACTGGTGCCGTGCACCGCGAACGACATCTGGCGGCTCACGATCAGCGGCCCGATGGCGCCCGCCAGCAGGCCGAGCAGCGCCGCCGCCAGGATCGCCTGCTGCACGAAGTCGTAGGACAGCAGATTGGCCGTGGTGTGGAAATCGAACATCTTGGTGAAGACGTCGGACAGCTTGTCGATCACGCGCGCACCTCGTCGCTGTGGCAGTGCCCGCCCGCGACGCCGAGCGCGTCCATGGTGTCTCCCGTGCCGACCACGACCAGCCGCCCGCGCACCCGCAGCACGTCCACTTCGGTGCGGTACAGCTCCGACAGCACCTGCGAGGTCATCACCTCGTCCGGCGTGCCGATCCGGAACTTCCCGTCGACCAGGTACAGCACCCGATCCACCAGCGGCAGAATCGGATTGATCTCGTGGGTCACGAACAGCACGGCGGTGTCGTGCTCGCGGCGGCGCTTGTCGATGAGTTCGGACACCAGCCGCTGATTGGCCAGGTCCAGGCTCAGCAGCGGTTCGTCGCACAGCAGCACCCGCGGGTCGCCCACCAGCGCCTGCGCCACGCGCAGCCGCTGCTGCTCGCCGCCGGACAGCGATTCCAGCGGGGCGTGCGCGTACCGCTCGGCGCCGACCTGCGCCACCGCGTCGGCGACCTTGCGCCGCCGCTGTTTGCGCCCGCGCCAGCCCAGTCCCCAGCGGTGCCCGTCGACGCCCAGCCCGACGAGGTCGACGCCGCGCAACTGCACGCCGCTGTCGATCGTCTTCTGTTGCGGCACATAGCCGATGTGCGGATTCCCTACCCGCGCAGGCGAACCCGCCACCTCGACGCTGCCGTCCGTCGGCTGCAGCTGGCCCAGCAGCATGCGCAACAGTGAGGTCTTGCCGGATCCGTTCGGCCCGAGCACCGCGATGAACTCACCCGGCGCGACCTCCAGATCGAGCCCCTGCCACAGCGTCCGCTCCCCGAACGACAGGTGCGCATTCCGCAGTCGCACAGCGGGTTCGGCGGCGCGGATGAGGTCTCGGTTGTCGAGTAGCACCGGCTCGGTCGGTACAACCCGTTCGGTGGCGCGGACCTTCCCCGGCATCGGCAACTCCTGTCGTCAGCCCAGGGCCTTGGCGAGTGCCTGGGCGTTTCCGGTCTGCCATCCGATGTAATCGGTGCCCTCGGGCAGGGTTTCGGTCACCTCGACCACCGGCACCCCGGCGGCCCTCGCGGATTCGGCGACGTCCTTGGTGGTCTTGTCCTCGGTCTGCACGTTGTAGATCAGGGCGCGAACCTGCTTGGCGGTCAGCAGATCACGCACGGCGGCCACATCGGCGGGCGCGGGATCGGTGCCCTGCTCGACGGCCTCCTCGAACCCGTGCGGGGTGCGGTCCTCGGCGCCCGCGGCCAGCAGCAGGTAGTGGGCGAGCGGCTCGGTCTGCAGCACCGGCGACTTCGGGTGCGTGGTCGCGATCTGGGTGGTGACGGCGCCGATCTCCCGCAGCTTGCCGCGGAAGGCGTCGGCGCGCTCGGTGTAGGCCTGGGCGTGTTCGGAGTCCTGCGCGCCCAGGTCGGCCGCGATCTTCGCGGCGACCGCGTCGACGGTCGGCACGTCGTACCAGACGTGCTCGTTCTCGTCGCCCTTGTCGGATTTCAGCTCGAACGCGTTGATGGTGGGTTTGCTGCGGCCCTCGGCGGCCTTCTCGGCAAACTCGTCGTAGTGCCCGCCGTTGACGATGACCAGCGCGGCATCGCGGATATCGGCGGCGTCGGTGGGCGTGGTCTGGTATTCGTGCGGATCGTCGGTCGGGCTGTCGATGATGGACTTCACCTCGGCGTCCGGCCCGGCGATCGCGGCCGCGATGCTGCCCCAGACATTCGTCGAGGCGACGACGGTGAGTTTGCTCGAATCATCGGAGCTGCCGCAGGCGGTCAGCCCCGCCGCGGCCGCGACCCCCACCGCGACGGCAGCTACTCGGAAGGCGAAACTACTGGTCACGCGGGGGTACTCCTGACACGCACTAACGGAAACGATTTCCATTTAAATGTAGCGCACGTGTCCATGTCCACCGGCATCGATATGCCCGATTCCGCTGTGAAGCCGAACACGGAGCATGACGCCTCGTTCCGGGCGGCCCTTCCTTTCCCGGTCCCGCCGGGCGGTCCTTCCTTTTCCTGAAACGAAGGACCGCCCGTGCTGAGTATTCGCCTCAGCTCTGGGCCAGCGCCGGAACCGGCTGACTCAGCAACTGCGCGCAGCGCAGCAAACCGAGGTGGCTGTAGGCCTGCGGATGGTTGCCCAGGGACCGCTCGGCGACCGGGTCGTATTCCTCGCTGAGCAGCCCGGTCGGCCCGGCCACGTCCACCAGCTGCGCGAACAGCGCCTCGGCATCGGAACGCTTGCCGATCAGCAGGTACGCCTCCACCAGCCACGCGGCGCACAGGTGGAAGCCGCCCTCACCGCCGGGCAGGCCGTCGTCGTGGTGGTAGCGGTACACCGTGGACCCGCTGCGCAGCTCCGCCTCGGTGGCCACGACGGTGGCGGCGAAGCGCGGATCCGACGGTTCGATCAGCCCGCTCAGCCCGATGTGCAGGGTCGCCGCGTCCAGGTCGGTGCCGTCGTAGGCCGCGGTGTAGGACTGCACCTCGTCGTTCCAGCCCTTGGTGCGGACCTCGTCGGCGATGGTGTCGCGCAGCTCCAGCCAGGCCGTATCGACCATGCGGTGGAACTTCTCCGCCAGCCGCAAGGCGCGGTCGACGGTCAGCCAGCCCATCACCTTCGAGTACACGTGGTGGCGCGGGTTGCCGCGGATCTCCCAGATGCCGTGATCGGGTTCGCGCCAGCGCCGCTGCACCGCGGACACCATGGCGTGCACCAACTCCCAGTCCCGGTCCGGCAGCGCCTTGGCGGGATCGGTGATGCCCTTGCGTTCGCGCGCGTCCGCGAGGCCCGCGATGAGGTCCACGATGGGCCCGAACACGTCGAGCTGGACCTGCATATTGGCCGCGTTGCCGACCCGGACCGGCCGCGAACCCGCGTAGCCGGGCAGCTGATCGAGCACGGCCTCGGGACCCAGCGTCTCCCCGTAGAGGGTGTACAGCGGGTGCAGGCGCTCCGGCCCGGCCAGCGTCTCCAGCACCCGGTGCACCCATTCGAGGAACTCCTCGGCCTCGGTGAGCGAGCCGAGCGCGACCAGCGCGTGCGCGGTCAGCGAGGCATCGCGCAGCCAGCAGTAGCGGTAGTCCCAGTTGCGCACGCCGCCGATGTCCTCCGGCAGCGAGGTGGTGGCCGCGGCCATGATCGAACCCGAGGGTGCGTGCACCAGCCCGCGCAGCGTGAGCGCGGACCGCTTCATCAGATCCGGTTTCAGCGGCGGCAGTTCGAGTTCCGCCGCCCAGTCGCGCCAGTAGCGTTCGGCCTCGCGGCGCCGCTCCGGCTCGGCCACCATGGCCGGTGCGAGATCGGAGGTGCCGCAGCGCATTTCCAGCACCACCGGCCCGTGCGAGGCGTCGATGACGGCGCGCGCGGTCTGATGGATACCCTCCTCGACGATCTGCCACTGCACACCGGGCGAGCGCAGCACGATCGGATCGTTGGTGCCGTGCACGCGCAGTCCGGCGGGCTCGACCTCGAGATTGACCGGGACCTGGCCGAATTCGGGGCGCGGCGCGAAGGTCACCACGGCCTTGGCATCGCCGGTGATCACCCGGGTCAGATCGGTGCGCTCGGGCGGCACGTCGTGCGGCAGGTAGTCGACGACCTGCAAGCTGGCCCAACGGGTTTCGACGGTCATGGTGCCGTCGACGTAGCGCTGCGACAGCGGCAGCCCGGGGCGCTCCGGCGCGATGGTGAAATGCCCGGCCTGCGGTCCGCCGAGCAGGTGGGCGAACACGGCGGCCGAATCCGGTTCCGGGTGGCAGAACCAGGTGACGGTGCCGTCGGGGGTGACCAGTGCCTTGGAGCGGGGGCCGGCCAGCATGGTCAGCCGCTCGATTCGAGGGGCCGAGGCACCGGCCAGCCAGGTGCGCCGCTCTTCGAGCAGGAACGCCAGGGCCTTGGCCACCTCCTCGGTGCTGGCCACGCGGTATCCGGCGAGGCTCTCGCCGTCGCCCACCTTGATGCCCACATCGGGGCCCGACAGCCGCGCGAACGCCTTCTCGTCGGTGACGTCGTCGCCGAAGAAGACCGCCGCCGAGGCGCCCTCCTGATGCCGGATGATGTCGAGGGCGGCGCCCTTGTCGGTCTGGATGACCGCGAGTTCGATGACCTCCTTGCCCTCGGTCACCTGCACGCCCACCCAGCTGGCGGGGCCCTGCCGCGCCTGCTGCAGCGCACGGCGGCCCACCTCGGGGGCGGCATTGCGCACGTGCAGGGCGACGCTGGCCGGTTTGATCTCCACCGCCGCGCCGGGATTGTCCGCCGCGATCCGGCTCAGCCCGCTCTGCACCTCCTGCAGCAGCTGTTTGGCGTCGTTGTCGATGGCATGGACGAAGCCGACGTCGAATTCCGAACCGTGACTTCCGATCAGCTGCACCTCGACCGGGAGCCGGGACAGTGCCGCGAGATCTCGCAGCGCCCGGCCGGAGATGACAGCCGCGGTGGTCGCGGTCAGTCCGGCGAGCGCCCGCAGCGCGCTCACCGATTCCCGATGGGGATAGGCCTTCGCCGGGTCCGACACGATGGGCGCGATGGTCCCGTCGTAGTCCGAGGCGACAAGCAGCCGTGGCATGCGGGCTACTGCCGCCAACGCACGGCGAAGTTCCTGTGACAGATCCTCAGCGCTCACGCGTCCAACCTATAGATCGGAGGAGAATTTTCAGGGCGCGAGAAACTCTACTGGGTGAGGTTTGCTCGCCGGTTCGCGCAGTGATACGAGACGTTTACGTTTGCCTCGCCGTGCGCATCCCTGATTGTGCGGTCTCCTGCCGTACGTTAGCTGGTTTGCCACGCGGGACACCGGGCAAATATTACGCCGATTCGGCCCCGAGCAGCAGGTCAACGGTGAGTTCGAGACGCTCTGTGACGTCCGTCGCGGAGGCGCGCCGGGTGAGCCACGCGACCAGATTCGACAGCCACACGTCACTGATCACCCGCGCGATGGCGAGGTCGCGATCCGAGGGCTCGTCGTCGTTCATGGCGCGGGCGAAGAAGCGGTCCATCACCCGTCCGACCCGGTCGACCTCGGCGGCCGCGGAGGCGTCGGCGAACATGAACGCGCGCGTCATCGCCTCGGTCAGCAGCGGGTCGCGCTGCATGGCCCGGGTGACCTGGGTGAGCAGCAGATGCATGCGTTCCCTGGGGGATTGCCCCGCCAGCGGTTTGCGTTTGCTCTCGAACTGCTCGAATTCCCGTGCCAGCGCGGACACCAGCAGGTGCACCTTGGACGGGAAGTATCGGTACAGGGTTCCGACGGCGACGTCGGCGCGCTCGGCGACCGCGCGCATCTGGACCGCGTCGTAGCCGCCCTTGGAGGCCAGGGCGAGGGTCGCGTCGAGGATGCGCTTGCGGCGCTCGCGCTGCGCGGCCGAGCTCAGCTCGTCCTCGCTGAGTGTGGTCACCGGTGTGGCACGCGGGCGGTTTCCGTTCCGTGCCCCTGTGCCGACGGCGGGGCTTCCGGGTTCCTGCTTTGTCGCGGCTGTCCCGGCGGTGTCGTCTCGTGCCCGTCCCGTCGCTGATCCCGCGGGGTCGGCTGACTGCTCTCGGGAGGGACTGGCCATTGGTGAGAGTCCTTTCCTGCAAACGTCGTGTCGCGCCGGTTGCCGTCGGTGCCGCTGTGACGGACCGTGTCTTGACTTCCGCCCGGCTCGAATATTAGAACATGTTCTAGGTGTGGGAGTCACGCCGGAAAGGCGGTATGGAGTGTGACCATCGCCACCACTGACGAGCATAAAGCCGTTCAGGAGTCGATGCGCGGATGGGCCGCGACGGTACGCCCGATTGCAACCATGCGCAGCGGCGATCCGGGATTCTGGCGCGAATTCTGGCCGAGTCTGGTCGGACTCGGCATCTTCCGCGTCGCCCTGCCCGAAGCCGCCGGTGGCGCCGACGGATCCGTGAACGACCTGGCGGTTCTGATCGAACAGGCCGCGCACGATCTGGTGGGCGGACCGGTCTCGGCGACCGCGCTCACCGGCCTCATTACCGGCGGAGCCCTGGACGAGGATACGCCCGCGGGCATCGCCCTGGGCGACCCGGTTGCGGTGCCGGGCAACGGGTCCGGTGAGTGGGTGCTGACCGGCACCTGGGAGACGGTGCTGGGCGCGGCCCCGGGAACCGCCGTCCTGCTGCCGGTCTCCTCCGCGTCACGGCAGGTGTGGTGCCTGGTCGAACCGGAGGCCGAGGGGCTGCGGATCGAGGAGTTGCCCCCGCTGGATCCGAGTACGCCGCTGGCGCGCGTGCACTGCGACGGCGTACGGGTCTCCGCCGAGCGAATCTTCCAACCCCCCTGTGCGGTAAGGGATTTGACCGCCGCGCTGGTGGCCGCGGAGCTGGCCGGGGTAGCCGGTTGGTGTCTGGAGACGGCGACCGAGTACGCGAAGGTGCGCGAGCAGTTCGGGCGCCGGATCGGTGAATTCCAGGCGGTCAAGCATCTCTGCGCGGGCATGCTGTGCCGGGTCGAGCAGATTCGCGCGGTCGCCGCCGACGCCGCCGCGGCCGTCGACAATCGCAGCGACGAACTGCCGCTGGCCGCCGCCATCGCGATGTCGATCTCGCTGGACGCGGCCGTCGAGACTGCCAAGGACTGCATACAGGTACTCGGCGGCATCGGATTCACCTGGGAGCACGACGCCCACCTGTACCTGCGCCGCGCGGTCGCCCTGCGCCAACTGCTGGGCGGTGCCGCACCCTGGCGGGCCCGCGTGACCGACCTGGTCCGGGCAGGGATGCGCCGCACCGTCGGCCTGGACCTGGGCGTCGACTTCCCGTCGCATTCCCGGCATGCCGGAAATTCGGAAAGTTCGCAGGCCGAAGCGGCGGCGTGGGAGGCCGTGGGGTTGGAGGCGGCCGAAGCCGTCGAACTCGCCGCGGATCTGGCCCGCATTGCCGCACTGCCTGTCGAGCAGCAGCGCGACGCCCTCGTGGATACCGGCCTGCTGGCCCCGCACTGGCCGCGGCCCGACCGCCGCGGGGCGGGGCCGCGACCGCGCCCGGCGAAGGATGTACAGGTGCGGGGCGCCGGCAAAAC